>CAVGIJ010000011.1:15374-46600 GCA_963629305.1 Acutalibacteraceae bacterium | reverse complement strand
TTTCAGGGTCCATTTCTAGTTTGTCGTTGTTTAATTTTCAAGGTACATATGCGCTTGGGCTTTCCAAAGCGCTCGATTAATATACCACGCTTTACACCTTCATGTCAACAACTATTTTTAGTTTTTTTGAACCATTTCACAACGCTTCCGGGTGTTCCTACTTTTAATTTTAAAAAATCATCGTCAAATACAAAATGACACGCCCGGCTTGTCCCGAGCGTGTCCGCTTTCGCACATCAATGTACAATCATACTTGGTTGTTACGTTTGTTTAGTAAGGAAAAACCTTATTACAAGTTTCGAGTCGTCCTTTGTGTACTGTATACGGCTCGGATCAACCTTATCACTTGTAATTTTTGAATTTGCCCACACAAGAAGGCTGTATATACGTCCGTCTTTTTCCCCGGTCAACTTGTTGAACGCGTTCGTATATGCGTCAGAATTTTCAAAAGCTATTTCCAGACTGAAGTTTCCGTTTCCGAGAGACTTGTAAAGTGCCTGCTTTATAGCCTCTTCTGTTTCGGAATCATATTTCGTGAAATAGATTCCTTCATTTTTATAATACCCGAAGCTGTCAGCCGTACATTCTTTCCACATTGAGTCATCATCAACTTTATGCGTTACGGAAAGATCCTTCGTATTTATATTGAAATATATATGACTCGCCGTGTGGTCGGGATTCTCAACAGCCCCGAGGAGAAGATAGTCATCCCATGTGGCATCCAGATTATAAAAAACATCATCTATTTTTACAACATTCCACATGTGTCCCTGCGAGTTTCCGGTTTCGTCAATAGCTGTGCCGGTAACGAGATGGTTGAGTATCCCCACAGAATTCAGAATGTATTGAACAGTTCTTGAGTATCCCTCACAGTTTGCTTTCTTTTCCACCAAAGCGCCGTAAATCGTATATGTTGTTGTCGATGTACCGTCATCGTAATCACAGTTTTTTATAAGATAATCATGCAAATAAAGTTCTTTTTCATACTCGGAGCCAAAAGTTTCAAGACTCCCTAGAATTGCCTCGGCTGCCTTTGTAACCTCACTCATCTTTTTTTCGTAATCATCTTTTGTCATCGAGTATTGTGGCAGAAAATAGTATATGTTTCCGATGCCGGTGAGAGAACATTTGTTACCCAAGAAGAAAAGTTCGGGATTATCATACGAAAGTGCACTGAATACCCGCTCGAGTTCGTCATCTTTGAGCGAGGGAATCAATATTTTTTCGGGAAATTCTTTTATCTGAGCATAGATGATTCTGTATGCTTCCTTTTCATTTTCATTAAGCTTTTTATAGTAAAATCTATACTCCTCATCCTTGTACTCGGCGGAGATATCGTATCCGTTTTTTTCAGCGGAGTTTCTTGCCACAATTCCGTCCACAGGCAGTACCATACAAACTGAGAATATTAAAGCTGCGACAACAAAAAGCGCGATAAGACATTTTTTTAAAATTTTCAACTGCTCACACTCCGTCACTTAAGTTCCACCGTAACATTTCGCGGTTTCTTTGAAATTTCGGCAAGCCAATCCTTATACTTTGAAAAGTCCACAATAGTTATGTCGCTTTCAGATAAATTGACCATTGACGAAAACAGATCTTCACCCTTCGATGTGTTCGTTTCATTGAGCTTTTGAGATAAGAAATCTGCAATGAGTTTACCCTGATTTTCAAGCGAGTAGTCCGAACCGTCCGCCCCCAAATAACGTACATACTTAAACAATTTATCCCCCGTCAGTTTTTGCTTGCCCGACAACAGACTAAGAGAAAAGTCATCACCTTTGTAGTCTATGGCCTGCCCAATTTCCGTCTCATATGTGCCGAGCAGCCCGACAAACGACTTGAAATTTTTTTCGTTTACAACAATATATCTGTCAAAAGTCATGCCTGCTTTTTCAGAAAAGCCGCTCACAAGTTCTTGTGTTTTTTCACCGTTTATTTCGGCGGTTGAAAGAGGGGTAACCGTTATGGTCGAATCTTTTGTATTGAATTTTATAACGGTTGCAAAAAGCGGCTTGTTTTCACTCGTCGATGTACCCGCAAATAGCAATGATACATTTTCTTTCATCTTTGTCTGCACCAATGTACTGAGTTCACTATCGGACGTATCCTCGTCAGTCTTATCTTTGCGCTCCTTGATGTATGTAACTGCAGATGCTATTGCAAGAACAAGTACAATTGCGACAAAACCCAAGATAAGCTTTCGTCTTTTAGTCGCATTTTCACGTTTTGTTGTTTTGAATTTGAGCTTTCTTTTTCCGCCTACACCTTTTGCCAATCCGTCTCACCGTCCTCTGCAAAACCAATTCCGAATTGTTATAAGTAAGTATACTATAAAACTATTTGCACAACAAGTTACAATAGCCGATAATATTCCAAAATAAAAATAAAAAAACTCTTGACGCAAAAAGTCAATTGTGTTATATTAACTAGGCACTAAAGTGCTGGTGTAGCTCAGTTGGTAGAGCAGCTGATTTGTAATCAGCAGGTCAGGGGTTCAAGTCCGTTCACCAGCTCCAAACAAACCTGCAAGTGACTTTGCAGGTTTCATATTTGGGAGAGTTCCCGAGTGGCCAAAGGGGGCAGACTGTAAATCTGTTGCTTCTAGCTTCGGTGGTTCGAATCCACCCTCTCCCACCACGAAAGACCGCATTCGTTTGAATGCGGTCTTTTTTTACTCCTTTGATAGACTGTAAACAAATGTTATTTTACTCAGTAACCATAAAGAATACGTAACGATCATAATAGTCTGTCGTTTTTTCTTTTACTGTAAATACAGGAACAAGTTTTACTCTGTCGCTAGGTGAATAATATTTGCTTATGGAACTATTTTTAAGTTTTTCCGCAAATGCTGCAGGATCCGTGTCCTCCGTAACCTTAAAGACATATCCGATCATCTTGATGCTTCTTGACGGAATCAAAACATTTGTAGACGGATCTTTGGTAAACTGATAAGCCTCCTCAACACCGTCAATACTCTTAGAACTTAAAGAAATGATGTTTCCGTTTGAAACGCCCTTGACTGATCCGTTGCTTATACTGTTTGCACATGCGACTGCAAGATCATACGTTGTTGCGGCATTTCTTGCACTTGCTTCAAACGCCGCCCTCGCACTTCTTGCATTTGAGTTTGATGGGTTGTACGTCGGTGCAGATGGGATAGGCTTTGCCGTGGTTGTCTCCGTCGGCTTTTCTGTCGTTGTCTCCGCAGCCTTTGTTGTTTCGGAACTTCCGCCTTTTGTTGTGCTGTCGCCTTTTGCAGTTGTAGACGAGCTTCCTCCCTTACCGGTAGTTGAAGCGTCGCCGCCCTTTTTGGTGGTCTCATCCGATTTAGACTGGTTGCCGTCGGAAGATTTCGTTGTGCCTGCTTCCTCTTTTTGGGTTGTGGTATTTTTTACAGCATTCTTCTTTACAGCAGTTGTTTTGTAATAATACTTTTGGCCGGCTGCCTCCGTGTCGGTATACGATGTATCCGTAACGGTTGCAATGCATGTATATTTTCCGCCGTCGGTTTCCGCACGATAAACTTTATAAGCAACTGCTCCGGGTATAGGGTCCCAGCTTATAACCGTTCCATCCTCTGAAGATGATGTTTTATTGTCAACACCTTCTACATTGCCGTTTTTACTAAGTCCGGTATCACCGGCTAAATATTCCTGAATCCAAGCCTCATCGCCGTCGTCAAGTTTTAAAGTTGCCGCCTCTTCGGCAGTAAGCTTCGTATCATCTTTTTTGCATGACGAGCCACATGAAGCGAATGTCATTACCATCACGAGCATTAAGATAATAGAAACTACTCTTTTCATTGTGCAGGATCCCTTTCATTATTTATAAAGTATGTTCTTAAAACATACTAACAAAACAGCACGATAAAATCAATGCTGCAAACACTATTTATTAAAATTTTGTGAATTACTTCAAAAACTCGTCATATTTAGGATTTGTTTTGTCAAGAAATACAATAGCCACAATTCCCGGGCCCGTATGCGCTCCTATTGCGCAGCCCACTTGTGTCTCTACAATACCCTTGACTTTCATGGAACGAAGTTCCGACTCGACGTAGTCAGCAGCATCCCTTTCCGTTCCATAGCATACTCCGACAACCTGATTCTTTATGTTATCGCCGCGTTCTCTGACAATATCAAGAATTCTGTTCTGAGCCTTTTTCCACCCGCGAACCTTTTCGCACGCCTTAAGAGAGCCGTTTTCATCTGTCATAATGATCGGCTTGATATCCAAAACTCCGCCCACCACAAATGATGCTCTGCTTACGCGTCCGCCCGCATAAAGGTATTCGAGGGTTTGTACAGTAACCGCGTGAACCATGTGCTCACAGAAAAAGTTTGCGGCTTCGATTATAAGTTCCTTCGGAGCACCGTTTTTCTGCATACGAAGAAGTCTTTCGACTACAAGACCGTAACCTATAGACGCGCACTTTGAGTCTATAATTGTTATTTTGAAATCCGGGAATCTCTCAAGCACTTCTTCTTTCGCAAGCGTTGCAGCCTGAAATGTTCCGGCAATACCTGTAGAAAAGCAGATGTAAAGAACCTCATCTCCGCGCTCTGCAAATTTGGTGAAGTGTTCTTCAAACATAAGCTGACTTATATGGTATGTCTTGATTTCGTGTGTGCCCTCTGCCTGAAGCTTGTAAAAGTCATTCGGAAAAATGGTCACACCATCACGGAGATCTTCACCGTCAACCGTAACGGGAGTCGGCATAACATATAAACCGTATTCATCAATGACGGTTTTCGGGACATCTGATGCGGAATCTGTAATGATACAAAAAGCCATAAATAAAATCCTTTCCGGTGCGCATTAACGCAATTTTCTATCTGATCGTGCCTACTGTTCTCGGATAAAGAATAACATCTCTGATATTTGAGATACCCGTAACATACATGAGTATTCTTTCGAATCCGAGTCCGAATCCGCTGTGCGGAACCGAACCGAAACGACGAAGGTCAAGATAGTCGTGATAGTCATCCATGTTCATGCCGCGTTTGGTCATTGCATCGAGAAGCTTGTCGAGATCCGACTCACGCTCCGAGCACCCTATAATCTCTCCGACACCCGGTACAAGAAGGTCGGTTGCGGCAACTGTCTTTCCGTCGGGATTTTGTTTCATGTAGAATGACTTGATATCCTTCGGATAGTTTATTACAAACACAGGCTTTTTGAATACCTGCTCGGTGATGTATCTCTCATGCTCGGTTTGAAGGTCACAGCCCCACTCGACAGGGTACTTAAACTCAACATCCGCTTTTTTGAGAATCTCAATAGCCTTTGTATACTCCAAGATTTCAAACTCATTTTCAACAACACTCTTAAGCTTCTCTGAAAGTCCCTTTTCAAAATGCTGTTCAAAGAAGGCGAGCTCATCCGGGCATTTTTCCATAACAGTCTTTACAATATGCTTTATCATGTCCTCGGCAATCTCGATGATGTCGGGAAGTTCCGCAAATGCAACCTCAGGTTCAACATGCCAGAACTCGGCAACGTGGCGAGGGGTGTTTGAATTTTCAGCTCTAAAGCTCGGTCCGAATGTGTAGATCTTTCCAAACGCCATAGCGGCAACTTCACCCTCAAGCTGACCCGATACGGAAAGTCCGGCTGACTGTCCGAAAAAGTCATTTGCATAGTATTCTTCGGCACTCTTGTACTTATCCGAATAACCTATAGTGGTTACCTTGAACATCTCGCCGGCACCTTCGCAGTCACTTCCGGTAATAAGAGGAGTATTTACATATACATAGCCTCTATCCTGGAAATATTGATGAATTGCAGTTGCAAGAACAGAACGTACGCGGAAAACCGCATTAAATGTATTGGTACGCAGACGAAGATGAGGCATGGTGCGAAGATAGTCAAGAGTATGACGCTTCTTCTGAAGAGGGTACTCAAGAGGACAATCGCCGAGCAAAACAAGATCGGTTACATTGATTTCAACTCCACCGTCCTTTGCAACAGCTGACGGTACAACCGTACCCGTAACCTTGAGAGCAGATCCGAGCTTCATAAAGTCGGAAAGCGAATCGGCCTTGCTGAAAGTCGATTTATCAATTACAAGTTGAATATGCTTTAAAGTTGTTCCGTCATTGAGCTCCATGAACGCCATATTCTTGGAATCACGCGATGTACGGATCCAACCGCACACTACAACTTCCTTGCCGACATACTCCTTGTCGGTCATTATGTCCTTAATATCAATGTGTTTCATACTACTACCTCAATTCGTGCGTTTTACGGTGTATATATTACCACAAAACACTTAAAAATCAAACAAATAATAGGTTACAAAAGATATGTCACTGTTGATTTATTTTTTTTTGTGTGTTAGAGTAGCAGGCACGACCCTTTGATGTGGAAATTTTTTTCGGGAGACTTCGGAATTTATGAAAATCCAATTGTCGGATCACTTTACATACGGACGGCTCATGAAATTTGTTTATCCGTCCATCATAATGATGATTTTTACATCCGTCTACGGAATTGTTGACGGTGTTTTCGTTTCAAATATTGCAGGTGAAACTCCGTTTGCCGCTATAAACCTCACATGGCCCTTTATCATGCTCCTTTCGGCCTTTGGCTTCATGGCCGGCACGGGCGGCAATGCAGTCGTTTCAAAAGCAATGGGCGAAGGTGACAAGCCACGTGCCGTAAGATATTTTTCCATGGTCGTGGAATTCACTATAATTGTAGGTACAATTATCGCCATACTTGCAATGATTTTCGCAGAGAAAATTTGTCTGCTCCTCGGATCATCAAAGGAGATGCTTCCTTACTGCCTGACATATGTAAGAGTTCTTTTCCCGTGTCTGCCTGCATTCATGCTGCAAAATGTCTTTCAAGTGTTTTTTTCAACCGCGGAAAAGCCGAGATACGGCCTTTATGTAACTGTTGCCGCCGGTGTGGGAAATATAATTCTTGACGCCGTTTTCATCGCCGGATTCAAGTGGGGCATACTCGGTGCGGCGCTCGGAACAGCACTCAGCCAAATAATAGGCGGTATTGTTCCCCTCTTTTATTTTCTAAGCAAGAGGAACGGCAGCACATTATTTTTAAAGCCGTCAAAGCCTGAGTTTGGGATTCTCATAAGAGTATGCGCAAACGGCGCTTCTGAACTTATGTCTAACATCTCCATGTCTCTTGTAAGTATTCTTTACAACTACAAGCTCATGGAAATCGCAGGCGAAGACGGCATCAATGCATACGGTATCATCATGTATGTAAACTTTATATTTGCCGCGTCGTTTCTCGGGTTTGCTGTGGGAAGCGCACCGATTGTCGGTTTCAACTATGGCGCGGAAAATCACCCGGAATTACAAAATGTTTTTAAAAAGAGCATACACATCATCGGTATTTTAGGTCTTGTCATGACCGTTCTCGCCGAACTTTTGGCAACACCTCTATCGGCAATCTTTGTTTCAAAAGATCCCGAGCTTCTGAAAATGACCGCTCACGGCTTCAGACTTTTCAGTCTCTCGTTCCTGCTCAACGGATTCAATATATACTCATCATCATTCTTTACAGCACTCGGAAACGGCGGCGTGTCCGCATTCATTTCATTCATGCGCACACTTGTTTTCCAGGTTATTCCTCTGTTTATTCTCCCGATTTTCCTCGGCATAGACGGCATATGGCTTTCAGTTGTAGTGGCTGAAACTCTGGGTGTATTTGTTTCCTTTTCATGCTTTGAAATCTATAAAAAGCGTTACCATTACATCGCTGAAAAGCCGGAAAAATTTGTGGAAAATTGAGTTGAAAACAAATTCATACTTGGTATAAAAAAAGAAGGAAAAGCGCTATGCTTTTCCTTCTTTTTTACTGTTAACCTTCGTAGTCGTAGTCCATTTTTTCGGGGGTCCAGTCCTTGAGGACGGTGAGCATGTCGGAGGCGCAAACTTTTGCGCCGAGAAGGTCATGCTCGCGGTAGTTGCCGCACTCTTTGCGCTTTGCGCCGGGGATTTCGCCCTCAAAGGATTCTATAAAGGCGAAAGACTCCCGGACAAGTTTCAAAACATCCTGTTTTGAAACGTCGTCGCGAAGCAGCATGTAAAAGCCTGTGCGGCAGCCCATTGGGCCGATGTATATAACGGAGCCGGCAAATTCACCGTTCCTTGCATATGTTGCAAACAGATGCTCGAACGTGTGAAGTGCTCCGTTTGACAAGTAATCGCCCATGTTAGGGCGCTTCATACGAATGTCATAAGTGATTACATCGCCGTCCACACGCGACACATATATGCCCTTTTGAAGTTTGTCGTGGTCAATTGAGAAGCTTGCTATTCTTTTCATTTCGGACATTTTCTTTGCCTCCGGTTATAATAGTTGAAAGTTTATGTTTAAAATTTGGATTTTATTTTACAGATGAAGTTTTAATTATCTTTAAAAGGTCCTTCGGTTTTGGGGTGTTGCCATAAAAGAGAACACCGGCTCTGTATATCTTTGCGCAAAGTATGCCGAGTCCCGTTATCGTGAGAATCTGTATGGCTACAGAGAGAATTACTTCCCACGACGTGACAGTTCCCATACATATGCGTACAAGCATGACGAGCGGCGCGAATGTCGGAAGGAACGAGCATACAACAAAGTATGTTTCATTAACACCGTTTCCGGTCATTCCGAATATTGCTACCATAAACGCGGCAATGAAGATTATATTTACCGGCATGGTGAGTGCGCCGAGATCCTCGGACCTGCTCGCGAGAGAACCGGCTGCGCCAAACATGAAGGCATATATGAAGTAACCAAGCACAAAGAAAAGAAGCGCATAAAGTGCCGCAGATACCGGCATTCCGAAAAGTGAAACTATCATGTCATTTGTTATTTCGCCCTCATTGAGCTTATAAAAACCAATTGTTGCGGCAAAAACAATTACAAGTTGGAGCAGCCCCGCAAACCCTGTTCCGAGAATTTTTCCGAACATAAGATTTGTAGGCTTTGCCGAGGTGATAAGCACCTCCATTGCCCTCGAACTTTTTTCGCTTGCAACGCTTGATGCAACAAATTGTCCGTAGAGAATAAGCACCATATAAAGAACCATTATTATGGCATATGTATACATAAAGCTCTGCGTCTGATCTTTGCCCGTAACTATTGTCTCCACATCAACATCCGAGGAGAGAAGCTGCGTGATTTCCGCCTCACTCATCCCCTTTACGGATAATACAGAGAATCTGTCGATAGTCAAAAGCACCTGCGATGCGACATTTGATTCTTTGTCATAAAGTCCGACAGTCTCCGAGATGTAATTGAAGCTTCGCGGTCCGGTTATCTCTATAAGAGAATCATATTGGCCGTTCTCGACGCTGTCTTTAAGTTTTTCACGGTCAATTCTGCATATCTTTTTAAGTCCCGTCTTGTTGCCGCTGTGAGTCAACGTTTCAAGGGCCGAGGATGCCGTGTTGTATGCGCTGTCATCATCCTCGTCAACAAGAAAGGTAAGGGCGTATCCTCCGTCTTCGGTAAAAGCCGCTCCGAATGATGACATAAGGATTTGGCTGTCAATGTCGCTTGCATTGTAAAGGGCGATTTGTGTAAGATTCTTTTCACCCTGCCCGTCTTTTTGGGTGCTGCTTGAAATAACTTTTTCAAGCTTTGGGTAGGACAATGTAATGGCAATCGCAATTACAAGTCCTATGGTTACAATAATAGAAATTTTATTTTTCAGGTGTGTTAAAAATTCAAATTTAAAAACGGAGAAAAATTGTCTCATGATTCTGCCTCCGTATACTCAACAAAAATTTCAGAAAGGCTCGGCTCATACTCGGATACACTTTTCACTTTTGCTTTTGATTGACTGATAATTTTCAAAAGCCCTGCCATATCTGCGCTCTCATCAAGTGTGATAACAAGACCGGACTTGTCAGTCACAATCTCTTTCACGCTCTCAGACCTTTCAAGCAGCTTTGAAAGGTCGGCAAAATCATCCGACTCAATTACGATTTTTCCGTGCGTATACCCGTGTTTTATTTCTTTTATAGAGCCCGAAACGGCAACCGAGCCATTATTTAAAATAACGATATCGTCGCAGAACTCTTCAATATAGTTCATCTGGTGACTGGAAAAGATGACTATTTTCCCGTTTTCAATAAGCTCACGCACAACATCTTTTAAAAGTTTTGCATTTACAGGATCAAGGCCCGAGAACGGCTCATCGAGAATTACAATATCCGGGTCACAGATAAGCGTTGCTATGAGCTGTATCTTTTGCTGATTACCCTTTGAAAGAGTCATTAACTTTGCATTTTTATACTCTGTCATTTCAAGACGCGAGAGAAGACTGTCCGCGTTTTTTACGGCAGTTTTTTTGTCAAGTCCGCGAAGCTCGGCAAAGTAGATCAACTGCTCAAGGACACGTTTTTTCGGATAGAGGCCGCGCTCCTCCGGCATATAGCCGACATTTGCCTTTCGTATGTCAAAAGGTTTTCCGTCAAGGAGCACCTCGCCGGAGTCCGGTGCGAAAAGTCCCATAATTATGCGAATAGTGGTTGTTTTGCCCGCACCGTTACGGCCGAGCAGGCCGAGCGCGGCCCCACTTTCAACAGAAAATGAAACTCCTTTAAGCACTTGTTTTTCTCCAAATGATTTTACGAGATCTTTTACTTCAAATTTCATAGAAGAGCCTCTTTTCACATACTGTAATTCAGCTTTATTGCCGACCTACACCTTTCATCGTAAGGCTTATACGTTTTTTGTTCATGTCAACATCCAAAACGCGCACTGTCACGACATCTCCTACGGAGAGAATTTCCGAGGGATGTTTTATATACTTGTCGGTTATCTGTGAGATATGTACAAGTCCGTCCTGATGAACGCCTATGTCCACAAATGCTCCGAAATCTATTACGTTTCTTACCGTTCCCCGAAGCTCCATTCCGGGTTTTAAGTCCTTCATCTCCATGACATCGGAACGAAGGAGCGGAGGCGGAAGCTCATCACGCGGATCACGACCCGGTTTAAGAAGTTCATTTTCAATATCATGAAGCGTAGGTTCACCGATCGAAAGCCTTTTTGCAATGTCAGCATATCCCATTTTCTCAATACGTGAATGAAGTTCTCTTATAGTTCCCGCTTTAACGTCACTGAGATCATATCCGCAAAGTGTAAGGAGCATCTTTGCCGCGTCATAACTTTCCGGGTGAACGCCGGTATTGTCAAGCACATTTTTGCTCTCTGCGACACGTAAAAATCCGGCGCACTGCTCAAAGGCCTTCGGCCCGAGCTTCGGCACCTTTTTAAGAGCCGCTCTGCTTGTAAATGCGCCGTTTTCTTCACGGTACACAACAATATTCTTCGCGATAGTACCGTTTATTCCGGCTATATGTGAAAGCAATGACGGAGAAGCCGTATTAAGGTCAGCTCCTACCGAGTTTACGCAATCCTCAACAACACCGTCAAGCGCTGTTTCAAGTTCTTTTTTCGGCATATCATGCTGATACTGACCGACACCTATGGCTTTCGGCTCAATCTTTACAAGCTCGGCCAATGGGTCTTGCAGACGTCTTGCAATTGAAACGGCAGAGCGCAGCGAGACATCAAACTGAGGGAATTCATCCGCCGCAAGTTTTGACGCGGAATACACGGATGCACCCGCCTCGCTTACAACCATATAAGAAACTTTTTGCGGTATTTCTTTTATAAGCTCAGCCGCAAATATCTCTGTCTCTTTTGATGCCGTGCCGTTTCCTATTGAAATAATATCGACACCGTGTTTTGCAATAAGCTGCTTTATGAAAGTTTTTGCCTTTTCGCGCTGTGCGTCGCCATGTGTTACGTATATGACTCCGGTATCAAGTACACGACCCGTGCCGTCGACGCACGCAACCTTGCAGCCCGTTCTGTAGCCGGGGTCAAGACCTATGCAGGTCTTGTTTTTGACCGGCGGTGCCATAAGAAGCGGGCGCAGGTTCTGGGCAAAAACCTTTATTGCCGCAGTCGCCGCTCTCTCCGTCAACATAGAGCGTATCTCATTTTCAACTGACGGATAAATAAGTCTGTCATACGCGTCCTCGCCTGCGGCACGCACGAACTCTGTACACGGACCGTTCCCTTTAATGGTCACCTTTTCTATAACGGAAATTGCCTTTGGTCGATCAAGTGTAACGGATACTTTCAAAAAGCCCTCTTTTTCGCCGCGGTCAATTGCAAGAATCTTGTGCCCTGCAAGCTTTTCCACTTTTTCCGAAAAATCATAATAATTTGCGTAAACACTGTCCTCGGAACCTTTTGCTTTTGATGTTATGACACCGAGCACCGAGAAAAGATTCCTGAGTCTGCGGCGTATGTCGGCATTGTCGGAAATATCCTCCGCGATTATGTCGGAGGCACCCTTAAGTGCATCCTCGACAGTAGCCACACCTTTTTCTTCATCTGTAAATTCCGGTGCAAGCTCCGTCGGATCCACACCGGATTTTTGTTCATATATCTTCTTTGCAAGCGGCTCAAGACCTTTTTCCTTTGCAACGGATGCACGGGTTTTTCTCTTTGGCTTGTACGGCCTGTAAAGGTCCTCGAGTTCGGCAAGAGTTGCCGCAGCCATAACAGCCTTTTCAAGCTCAGGGGTCAGCTTTTCCTGTTCGTTTACGGAATTCAAAATCTCTTCACGTCTTTTGTCAAGATTTCTCAGGTACGAAAGTCTTTCGGAAATCTCACGCAAAGTCTGGTCATCAAGAGTGCCGTGTGCCTCTTTTCTGTAACGCGCGATAAAGGGAATGGTATTCCCGTCATCAATGAGTTTCACCGTATTTTCAACCTGCCATCTCTGAAGTTTGAACTCATCGGTTATACTTGCAATAATATCCACTGTAAATTTCTCCTGTTTGAATTTTCCTCAAAAACTTTTTATCGTCAATCTGCCTTGAGCTGACGGACATCTGCCCCTATAAACTCAAGCATTGTGTAATCGCCTATTATTCTTGAATATACTCTCGGATTATACTTGTCACCTATCTCATCATAAAGCAGATTTGTGCTTATGATGGTCGGGAGACCCTCAAGAATTCGTGTATTGATTATGTTATACACAGCCGCAACGGTAAACTGTGTTACAAACTCGGAACCCAAATCATCAAGTATAAGCAAATCTGCCGAGAGAACCATATCCTCAGGAGATTCATCTCCATTGAGCCTTCCGAACTTCTCACGTTCAAGTTTTGATAAAATATTGCCGGCCGATGTATAAAGTACATTGTATCCCTTTAAAACAGCGACATTGGCAATTGCCAGCGACAGGTGAGTTTTTCCGAGTCCCGTATTTCCGTACATGAGAATACTCGGCGATTTTTTTGAAAAGTCATCAGCCCAATTTCGGCAATAATTATATATCTGGCTCATACGCTCATACGCGTTCGCTCCCGTTTCGCGGTCAACAAAGCCTTTGTAGAAATCCAAAGAAAAATTCTCAAAGGTTGAATCTTTTGCGGGAGCACACTTGCATAGGTTTTCAAACTGAATCTGTTTTACAAGCGATTTCATACAGTTACAATAGTGTCCGTCATGTATTCCGCTGTCATCGCAGACAGGACATGTATAATGAACATCGAGTACATCGGCGGGAAGTCCCAATCCCTTAAGGATTTCGGCACGTTCTTCCTGCAATCTGAGGTTTTCATCAGCGAGCCTTGCAATATACTTTTGTGCGTCTGCTCCCATTCCTATTGCTTTAAGGGCAGCAAGTCCCGCTCCGGAAATTTTCATGTTTATCTCGCGAAGCTCAGGGCAGACACGCTCAAGCTCTGCGCGTCTGTTTTCTGCCTCTCGTTCGGCTGAGGAACGCCTGTTATCAATTATTTTCTTTGCCTTTTCAATATTACTGTCCACTGTCGTTCCTCCTCTTGTACTCTATAGGCCCCTGCGCCTTTTGTTTCACCTTTTCCGAATTGTATGATGTCTGTTTATTTGCGGGCAAAGCAGCGGAAACACTCGCTCCCGATCTCAGATTATCCGTGCGTCTGGCATTTGCCTGCATAACATCCTGAGGTTTTTTCAGCCCGTCTTTCTTCCACGATTCAAGCATCTTGTCCATATATTTGAAGTTTATATTGTTGATTTTTTCAACCATAAGCTCATATGCATAAAAGATAAGTTCGAGTGATTGCTTGTTTTCACAAGACCACCTTTTCAAGTATGAAAATCTTATATCCGTATACTTCGGTGGGTCAACCGAGAACATGGAAACAAATTTTTTCCAAAGCTTTTCATCAGAGCGCAGCTCACGAAGCTTTTCGTCAGCGGAATCGAGGGTGTTTATCTCATTTTCGCCCCAATCCTTCGCCATTTTTGAGATATAAGCCATAGACATTTTTCCGTTTTTCACACAGTATTCTACTATGGTCAAAATGACCTCAACAGGCAATCCGTAAACGTCGTGCATCATTATGAATTTTGCCTGGTCGCCATAGCCTATCGTTCTCCCGAGTTTTAACTGCACCTCAGAAAAAAGAGCTTTCAGCGACGGATCTTCAAGCACACGGGCAGCAACATCCGCATATGTAGGTGTGATATCCGGCAATTCGCGAAGCTCGCCGGTCTTTTGAGGTGTCGGGGAATTAACAACTATGGCTTTCGGGTCTTCTCCGTCGCGCATAAGAATTCCGACCTGATACCAGTATGAAAGGGCATCTTTTACATCGGTCGCCGTCATTCCCGTTCCGTCTGCAATTCCTTCAATGTCAATGTTCTCGTTATTATGTCGCAAGACAAAAAGGAGGACCTTCAGCTGCTGTCCTCCTGCAAGTTTTATATGTTCATCGGCAACAATATTCGGCACGGCAAACATGCCACCGAATGCGGCCGGATTTACTTTTACACCCATTCTCCAACATCCCCTGAGAAAAAATACCCTATTAAGGACAAGTGCTATATATTTTACAATACTGCAATCTCATTGTCTATTAACAACACTCACAAAACTTTGCTTTATTTTTTATAAAATTATTTCTTTGAGGGTGTCTCCCTCGTATCTCAGGGTCATAGATATTTTATCAGCGCCGAGAAGCATTTCACGAAGAAAGTATACATCGCCCTCCCACAGAGAAAGATTCAAAATTTCCGATTTATCAATCCAGCGAAGCTCGCCTTCTTTGCAACTTTCAAGAATCTCACCGTCAAAATCCTTCCCGAGGTACAGGTACATTGCCTCATCATCCCACTTGTCCGAGACAAAATTGACAATTCCGTAAAAATGCCAGCTCTTTAGTATAAGTCCGGTTTCCTCACGCACCTCACGCAACAGGCATTCCTCCGCCGTTTCTCCCGGCTCGAATTTTCCGCCGACACCTACCCACTTGCCCTCGTTTACGTCATTTTTCTTTTTGTTGCGATAAAGCATGAGATATTTACCGTCTTTTTCAATGTAACAAAGGGTAGTCTTTATCATGCTCACACCTCAACAATCGTTCCGCCGCCGACAACCGTGTCGCCGTCATAAAGCACAACAGCCTGTCCTTTGGTGATTGCTCTTTGCGGTTCATCAAATTTCACCGTGATTGTGTCATCATCCGTCTGAGTCACGGTTGCCCACTGTTCAATCTGTCTGTAGCGAACCTTTGCTTTGACACGCATAGGCTCATCAATTGACTCGACGGAAATGAGATTTATATCTTTGGCCGTCAATGTATCCGTGAACAAATCAGCGTTTTTTCCGAGCGTCACCGTGTTACTTTGCGGGTCGATACCGCATACAAAGGCAGGCTCGCCGAGTGCTATTCCAAGGCCTTTTCGCTGACCTATTGTGTAGTGAATTATACCCTTGTGTTCGCCGAGGACCTTGCCGTTTTTGTCCACAAAATTTCCGTGAGGAAATTCCTTTCCCGTATAGCTTTCGATAAATTGTGCATAGTCGCCGTCCTTGACAAAGCAAAGGTCTTGACTATCGTGCTTGTGAGCGCTGACAAACCCCTGCTCTCTTGCAATTTCACGCGTTTTTGTCTTACTCATCCCTCCAAGAGGCAGCAATGTATGTGAAAGTTGTTCTTGTGACAGCGAATAAAGCACATAACTTTGGTCCTTTGTCGGATCAAGGCCTTTTTTCAAAAGATATCGTCCTGTATTTTCATCCAATTCAATTCTCGCATAATGCCCGGTCACAACATATTCACAGCCAAACTCCGCGGCACGTGTATACAGCTTGTTGAACTTTAAATATCTGTTGCAATAGATGCAAGGATTTGGGGTGCACCCGTTTTCATATGCATCTACAAATCTGTCTATGACGGTTTCCTTAAAAAGCTCCGAAAATCCGAATACGTGATAGGGTATCCCAAGCTGCTCCGCAATGCTTTTGGCATCCTCAATGTCATCAAGTGAACTGCACGAATGCGTCTTTGAAATCTCAAGATCGTCGCTGTTAAAGAGCTTCATGGTAACGCCTGTACACTCAAATCCCTGCTGCTTTATAAGATATGCGGCAACACTGGAATCCACACCGCCGCTCATAGCAATGATTGCCTTTTTGCTCAATGTAATAACCTCAATTCATTTTTCATTCAGTCGTTTTTTATAAATGCGGGCGCAATAACCCTCACAAACTTTTCGGTCAGCAAATACAGTGTATAAGCGGCAACGCCGAAAGCAAAAACACCGAGCATCCAACCCGTAAATTTTAAAACATACAAAGCCGGGCTGCTGTGAAGAAGTGTAATCCAATCCTGCGTGTCCCATATTCTGTAAAAGAAGCCGTTGTCATGCAACAAATAAACCATAAAGCTTGACGCGCCCAGATAATTTATCACTTTGTTGCTTTTTATATGGATTCGCCTGAACAGTTCAAACAATGTAATCCCAAGACAAATGGGCACAAAGCTGTAATTTGCGTACTCATGTATTGTCTGATAAAAAATCTCTCCGTCGGACGCATCATAATTTTTTATCGCATTTGCGGTTTCACCGTAAAAGACACTGCATACTATCAATCCGATAAGTATAACTGTTGCAACCACGGCCCATGTTTTTACTCTTTCAAACGGATTGTACTTACGAATATACCCACCCATTGAGTATAAAAAGATGCCCGAACAAAGAACCGCAAAGCCCTTTTCAACACCGTATGAAAGGCTGGCAATGAGCTCTCTGGTCCATTTGAATTGAACCAATAAGAACAGAACAAGCAAAAACAGGCGATATTTGTCCCTGTCAAGTCTTCCGAGAAAATCGTTCAAGAACAATTTTCCGAGAAGGATAATCAAAAAATAATATCCGACAAACCAAGAGCTTGTATTAACTTCCGTAAAATTGATAATTCTGAAAGAAAACTCGGTCGTTTCATAAATAACCATTGAGACAATGCATAAAACCGCCACAGCAAATCCCAACTGGAATAAAAGTTTTTTTGAAATGGATGTGAGATTGATGTTTTTGCCCTTATGCGCCAAAAAATATCCGGAAATAAGAATAAAAATTGCATTGCCCGTCTGTCCGAGCGGAGACGCAAGTGCCACCATCAACAATCTGCCGTAAAACTTCGGTTGACAAAACCATCCGTTTTGCATGGTGAATATGGATGCTTCATCCGTAAGCTGCACGTTCACGCAATGATAACAGATATGATAGGTAATAATCATCAACATAGCAAAAATTCTGAGAAGTTCAATATTTGAGCTTCTCTTTTTTATAGCTGTTTCACTCATCAGGCCGTTGTTCCCTCCATGTATTTGTCCTCAAAGATAATTATATCATGCACCCTATGTCTTTCAACAAAAATTTGCGAAAAAGCCCCTTTGGAAGACTATCCAAAGAGGCTTTTATCTGTTTTACGCTATATCACTTTTTCTTGTTTTTTACAATCTTTACCGCACGCTTTGCTGTGTATGGCAGGATATATTTGAACTTATCTTCTGCCACAACCATTTTGCTTGCTTCCGGGTGATCGCGGTGAAGAGTAATAGCCTCAAACTTGCACTTTGTGGTACAGAGGCCGCAACCTATGCAGCGGTTTTGGTCAACGACTGTAGCACCGCATCCGAGGCAGCGAGCGGTCTCCTTCTTAACCTGCTCCTCTGTAAGAGTAGCGTGGCAATCCTTGAATGACTTCTTTTCAACGTCTGAAAGAATGCCTGCTTCCTGTCTGCCTGCCGTGTCATAGCTCGGAACATAAATATCGTCTTTGTTAAGTTCAATGAACTGACGCTTATTTTTACCGATTGTCATGTGACCGTGCTGAACATATCTGTGAAGGCTGTCTGCAACTTCATGACCTGCCGCAATGGCATCAATAGCGAACTTAGGACCTGTGTATACATCGCCGCCGACAAATATATCCGGCTCAGCGGTCTGATATGTAAGCTTGTCTGCAACAGGATAATTTCCGTGCCAGAATTCAACGCCGGTGCCTTCAAGCAGCTTGCCCCACTCTATTGCCTGACCGATTGCGAAAATAATCTTTGTTGCGGGAATTGTGATTGTGTCGTTTTCGTCATATGTCGGTGAAAACTTCTTGTTCTCGTCAAATACGCGTGTGCATTTTTTGAATACAATAGCAGTGACGTGACCGTTTTCAACGATAACTTCCTTCGGGCCGTAGCCGTTTTTGATTTCTACGCCGTCTTCCTCGGCCTCACTGACTTCCTCTTTTGTTGCGGGCATGATATCTCTGCTCTCAAGGCAAAGCATTGTAACCTTCTTTGCACCGCTTCTCGCGCTGACTCTTGCAGCGTCTATGGCAACGTTACCGCCGCCGACAACAACGGTTTCATCCTCAAAATGGATGTTTCCTGTGTTTGCATCTTTAAGGAATTCAACAGCCGTCATCGTACCCTCTGCATGGTCATTCTCAAGGCCCGGATACTTGCCGCCCTGACATCCGATTGCAACATAGAAAGCCTTGTAACCTTCTTTGCGAAGTGAGTCGATTGTTACATCTTTGCCGACCTCTACGCCGGTTTTTATCTCAACGCCCATTTCCTTCATAATCTCGATTTCAGCGGCAATTACGTCTTTTTCGAGCTTATAGGACGGAATGCCGTATGTCAACATACCGCCGGGCTGTTCATTCTTCTCAAAAACAGTAGGATAATAACCCATCTGTGCAAGATAAAAGGCACATGAAAGACCTGCAGGGCCGCCTCCGATAATGGCAATCTTCTCTTTCCATCTGCCGCGGTTGGATGCGACAACTATTTCGGGAACGTATCTGTGCTCCGCTTCAAGGTCCTTTGCGGCAATGAACTTCTTAACTGCATCGATTGAAACAGCCTCATCAATCTTGCCTCTTGTGCAGGCATCCTCACAACGGCGGTTGCATATTCTACCGCAAACAGCCGGGAACGGATTTTCCTTCTTTATGAGGGCAAGCGCATCATTATAACGGCCCTGTGATGCCATTTTAAGGTAGCCCTGAACGGCAATATGTGCAGGACATGCGGTCTTACACGGCGATGTACCTGTGTCGTGGCAATTTATACGGTTCTTATCACGATAATCCTCTGTCCACTTATCCTTGCCCCACTTTGCAGCATCCGGAAGTTCCTGCTTTGGATATGTAACCTCGGAGCCGTCTTTTTTGCAAAGCTTCTGACCGAGCTTCAACGCACCGGCAGGACAGTACTCAACGCACTGACCGCAAGCAACACATGAAGCCTTGTCAACGTGTGCTCTGTAAGCGGAAGCGGAAAGGTTAGGAGTATTGAAAAGCTGAGATGTTCTTAAAGCGTTACAGATTTTTACATTGCAGTTACATATAGCGAAAATTTTATTCTCACCGTCAATGTTTGTAACCTGATGAACAAAGCCGTTGTCCTCGGCGCGCTTTAATATTTCAATTGCCTCGTCATATGTGATGTCATGTCCACGACCTGTTTCACGGCAATAATCCGCCATGTCGCCGACACCTATGCACCAGCCTTCGTAGTCATCGGCACATCCCTCATCAAGCTTCTTTCTGCCATAACGGCAAGAGCAGATTGATGCACCGATATGACCCTCATATTTTTTGAGCCAGTAAGAAATATGCTCAATATCCGCAGTTGTATTTTCCATGGAAATTGCCTGCTCTACGGGGATAACGTGCATGCCTACTCCGGCACCTCCCGGAGGTACCATCTGAGTAATACCGGCAAGCGGCAGGTATGTCATTCTTTCAAAGAACATCGCAAGTTCGGGATGCTTATCCATAAGCTGTGTGTTCATGTTTGTGTACTCGGCTGAGCCCGGAACAAACAGCGGAACCCAATAATGACGGTCCTCTTTGTTGTATGTTGTACCCGGAATAGGTCCGTTCTTGGTGTATTTGTCACCATAATCGTACTCAAGCATACCGAGAACAGCAAGCTTATCGAGAATTTCATCAGCTGTATTCTTGTCCATACCGACTTCGGCGGACATTGAAATAAGCTCGGAATAAGCATATTTTTTGCGGACCTTCATCTTAAGCAAAAGATCAAGAGAATGTTCTCTTTCGCTCGCTGTCATTTCGTCCTCAAAAATGCAGGCAAAGCCCCAATACTCAGGGTCCTCAGTCTTTATACCCTTGAGTTTTCCGTCAAATCTGTCGGTAACACCTCTGACAAATTTAAGGAGTTTGGGATTTGGGTTAGTATCGTGCATGTGCGCCGGAATGTACTTCTTACTCATTTCAGGCATTTTTTACGCTTCCCTTCCTATTCATCAACTTCAATTTCTTTTATCATAAGTTCGTTTCCGGTAACGAGATACGTGTTCTCACTGCCGCAAAACGGACAAATTTTACCGTGTTCGACTGTACTGTAATTTTTTTGACAATCCGTGCAAAAGGTAACGGCGGAGATTCTCTCTATCGTCAAAGCGCAGTCTTTGAACAGTTCGCTTTTCTTCGAATTCCATTTCCAAACATCAATAAGATAATCCGGAATTACCGTTGAAACCTCGCCGAGTTCCAATGTAACCCTGCGAACATGATCAACACCGTTTTCTTTTGCGATTTTTTCTACACTGTCAGCTATATAAAAAACAACTCCGAGTTCGTGCATAGCTTCCTCCGTTATTTGTTCCGGTCAGCTGCTCTTTCACAAATAAAATCCGCAAGAGCATCTATCCATCACCCGTTTTCTCAACAAACTTCATTATACTTGATTTACTCTTTTTGTCAATAAACTAACAATCTCAACCAACTCGCCATCATCTTCTGTGTGAGCCAGATATTCTCATCCTCTTAATTCTGTGCCTTTGACAGCAATACTACCGTCTCCACATGGCTTGTGTGCGGAAACATGTCAACCGGTTGAATTTTTTTTACTTCCCAGCCGAGTTCAAAAAAATATGCACAATCTCTTGAGAGCGTTGCCGGATCACAAGATATATAAACGATGCGTTTTGGTGCCATGTCATTGACGGTATCAACCAATCCGTCTCCCATCCCTTTACGCGGAGGGTCTATGAGAATGACATCTGGTTTTGTATTTTCGTCTTTAAGTTTTTTTGCAATGAGCGATGCATCGCCGCAAAAGAATTCTGTGTTTGAAAATCCGTTCATTTCGGCATTTTCTTTTGCGTTTTCTATAGCATCGGGTATGATTTCAACTCCTATGAGCTTTGAAACTTTGTCAGCCATTGTAAGCCCGATGGTTCCGGTGCCGCAATAGAGGTCAAGGAGGTTTTCGTCTCCGTGTAAATCCGCAAATTCGGCAGCTTTTTTGTACAGTGTTTCACATTGCTCACTGTTTATTTGATAAAACGAGAGCGGGGATATCTTAAACCGGCAACCGAGCAATGTATCTGTGATAAAACCGTCACCGTAAAGTGTTTTACATGTGTTACCCATAATTACATTGGTATTTGATTTGTTTATATTTATCACGAATGTTTTAAAATCAGGTATGGCTGATTTTAAGCCGTTGATAAGTTCTTTTTCGTGCGGGATTCTTTCTCCGTTTATCACAAGACATACCATGATTTCTCCTGTGAAATGTGCCCTGCGTATGTATATGTGCCTGAGTAGTCCTCTCCCCGACGATTCATCATATGCTGAAATTTTAAAATCAGCTATCCAGTTTTCTGTTATTTCAAGTATGTCCTTAAATACCTCAGGCTGTAAAAGGCAGTCTGTACATGAAACTATCCTATGGCTGTTTTGCGCATAAAAGCCTATGAGAGGCATGCCGTTTCTTGTGTCGGTTCCGACAGGGTATTGAGCCTTGTTTCTGTAGTGATCAATTTCGGGGCTTGGTATTATCGGGGATACATTGACACTTAAATGGCCTATTCTCAAAAATGCATCTTTTACTTTTTGTTCTTTTATTTTGAGTTCGGCATCGTAGGAAATGTGGCGGAAACAACATCCTCCGCATTTTTCGGATACGGGACAATCCGACAAAACCCTGTCATTTGACGGGGTTACTATTTTATTTATCTTACCGACGGCATAATTCTTTTTTGCTTTAATTATGTGGGCTGAGATTACATCGCCCACGGCGGTGCTGTTTACAAATACAGCCTGTCCGTCATAGTGGCCGACGCCGGAGCCTTCCGAGCTCATACCGTCTATGGTTATTTCAATGTCATCATTTTTTTTAAGCATATGTATCTCCTGAAATATTATGCTATAATTCTATCATATTACACTTGAATATGGTAGAATTAACTTGTTTTGAAGTTTAAGAAATTCGGAGAAAATCAAATGGAAGACAGAATTTGTAAATTGTATAAAAAGTGCGGCGGCTGTCAACTCGATATGCCATATGAGGAACAACTCAAATACAAGCAAAATCTTGAGGAAAAATTACTCGGAAAATTTTGCAAAGTTGAGTCTATCATAGGAATGAAATATCCGTACAATTACAGAAACAAGGTTCAGGCCGCCTTTGGCTATGATAAGCGCAGGAACAAAATTATTTCCGGTGTTTATCAATCAAACAGTCACAGTATAGTTCCGGTTGACAACTGCATGATCGAGGACTCAAAGGCAGACGCAATAATCAGGGATATTCGCGACCTTATGAAGGACTTCAAGTTCATGCCGTACGACGAGGATACCGGCAGAGGTTTTATACGCCATGTCCTTGTAAAACGAGGCTTTTCAACAAATGAGATTATGGTTGTCATTGTTACCGGCACACCGATTTTTCCGGCAAAGAACAATTTTATAAAAGCCATTTTAAAGCTTCATCCGGAGATAACTACAATTATTCACAATATCAATCCATACCGAACAAATTTAGTCCTCGGAAAGCAGGAAAAAGTTTTATACGGGAAAGGCTTTATAGAGGATAAATTGCTCGGACTTACATTTAGAATTTCCGCAAAATCCTTTTACCAGATAAATCCGATTCAAACCGAAAAACTATACCGTACCGCTATTGAATATGCGGGCCTTACGGGAAAAGAAACTTTCTTTGACAGTTATTGCGGCACGGGAACGATAGGACTTATAGCCGCTAAATGCGGTGCCGCAAACGTTATCGGCGTTGAGCTCAACAAGGATGCCGTACGCGATGCCATTTCAAATGCAAAGCGAAACAAAATCACAAACGCATATTTCGCATGCGCGGATGCGACGGATTTCATAATTGAAATGGCCGACAACGGTGAGCATGTTGACGTTATTATGATGGACCCGCCGCGTGCCGGCAGCACAGAAGAATTTCTCGACGCCGTGGCGAAGCTTTCTCCGCAGAAAGTTGTATACGTATCCTGCAATCCGGAAACGCTTGCAAGAGACCTTTTATACATCTCAAAACGCGGATACGAAGTCTTGAAAATTCAACCGGTTGACATGTTTCCGCACACAAGCCACGTGGAGACGGTATGCTTATTAACCCATGTAAAATAAATAGAGGATTTTGATTGCTGAAATGATTGATGGATTGTATTTTACTCAACACTTCCTCCTCAACGGCGAATCGCCTGTTGCGCGGCTGGGTAAAAGAAGGCAAATTGGAACTTTTTCGTTTCGGAAAAACTTACACATATCGGCTTGTTACGAGGAAAAAATTTTGACAAGAGGAGAATCACACACAATGAGGCTTATGATTGCATCGGATATCCACGGTTCCGCATACTATTGCAAAAAAATGATTGACGCGTATGAAAAAGAAAAGGCGGATCGTCTGCTTCTTCTCGGAGATATTCTTTATCACGGTCCGCGAAATGATCTTCCAAAGGAATACGCGCCAAAAGAAGTGATAAAAATGCTCAATGAACTTAAAGATACAATTTTCTGTGTCCGTGGCAACTGCGACACAGAGGTTGACCAAATGGTTCTTGAGTTCCCGATAATGGCCGATTACTGTATACTTCCTGTTGAGAACAGTATCATATATGCGACACACGGACACAATTTCAACATGGAAGCTTTACCGCCCATGAGACCCGGAGATATCCTCTTACACGGCCACACACATATCCCTGCATGGGAGGCTTTCGGAGATAACAATCTCTACTTAAACCCGGGATCCGTTTCAATCCCCAAAAACGAAAGCAAACACAGTTACATGATACTGGAAAACGGCCGGTATACGTGGCACTCACTTGACGGCGAGATTTATCACGAGCTTTGCCCGGCGGGGAACGAATAAACAATTTATCCGATAAACAAAAAGAAAGGAACACATCGAAATTGATGTGTTCCTTTCCTTTTTCATATTATTTTTTAAGCATTCTCATAGCATTTAAAACGGCAAGAATCATAACTCCGACATCTCCGAAAATCGCAAGCCACATGCCGGCTATTCCGACAGCTCCGAGTATCAAAAGAACAAGTTTTACACCGAGTGCAAATACTATGTTTTGCGTTACTATCTTCTTTGTTGCTTTGGCAACGGAAGCAGCATCTATAAGTTTTGACGGTTCATCTGTCATAAGAACAACATCTGCGGCTTCAATTGCAGCATCGGAACCAAGCGCTCCCATGGCAATTCCGATATCTGCGCGCGCAAGAACCGGAGCGTCATTTATTCCGTCTCCGACAAAGGCCGTCTTACCCGAACCGTTTTTCGCGGTTTCCTCCATTATTTTTTCAAGGTCATCAACCTTGTCCTGCGGAAGGAGGTCCGCATGATACTCATCAATTCCGATCTTTTTTGCAACAGCCTCTGCAATTGTCTTGTTATCTCCTGTAAGCATTATAGCTTTCTTGACGCCGAGTGAATGAAGCTTTTCAATTGTTTCTTTGCTGTCATCTTTTATCTCGTCCGAAATAACAAGGCTTCCGACAAACTTGCCGTCAACCGCAACATATATCTTCGTTCCGACAGCGTTGTTTTCCTCAAATGATACATTTTCGGACTCCATGAGTTTAGTATTTCCTACAAGAATCTTCTTCCCGTCATCAATTACGCTCACACCGTGACCTGAAATCTCCGTATAGTCCGAAAGATTTTCAGACTCAATCTCTTTACCGGTTTTAAGGCTGTACTCGCAAGCAACGGATTTTGCAATAGGATGATTCGAAAAGCTTTCAGCCTTTGCCGCATAGGTTAAAAGATCATCGTCACTGAAACCGTTTGCCGGACTGAGACCTGTAACTTTGAAAACACCTTTTGTAAGTGTACCTGTTTTATCAAATACGATATTTTGAAGATCATTCAGAGCTTCAAGATAGTTGCTCCCCTTTATGAGAATACCACGCCTTGAAGCGGCACCGAGGCCGCCGAAGAATGTAAGCGGAACGGAAATAACAAGCGCACACGGGCACGAAATAACAAGGAATACAAATCCTCTGTAAATCCACTTTGACCAGTTGCCGGTTATGATTCCGGGAACAATCGCCAAAAGAAGAGCGGATACAACAACTATAGGTGTGTAGTAATGTGCAAATTTTGAAATGAAATTTTCGGCAGGTGCCTTTTTAGACGTTGCGTTCTCGACAAGGTCAAGTATCTTTGAGGCTGTCGATTCACCAAATTCCTTTTCAACCTTTACGGTAAGTACACCGCTTTGGCAAATACAGCCGGACAGCACGTGGTCTTTTACTCTTGCGGTGCGGGGAACTGACTCGCCGGTGAGTGCACAGGTATCAAGTGAGGATTCGCCGTCTATGACCTCACCGTCGAGCGGCACCTTTTCACCCGGCTTTACAATGATTACGTCTCCGACGTTTACCTCTGCCGGGTGAACGGTTATCAGTTCCCCGTCACGCATGAGGTTTGCGCTGTCCGGCCTTATATCCATAAGTTTTGATATTGATTTTCGGGAATTGTCAACAGCCATATCCTGGAAAAATTCACCTATTTGATAAAAGAGCATTACGGCAACTGCCTCAGGGTATTCGCCTATTGCAAATGCACCTACGGTTGAAAGTGCCATGAGAAAATTTTCGTCAAAAACTTTTCCACGAAGGATATTTTTTATTGCTCTGAGTACAACATCGTATCCGAGAATAACATATGCTGCAACCAATATGGGAAGAGTGATGCAAAGTGAAACCGATTCCATTTTGAAAAGGACAAATCCGACAACAAAGAAAACCGCACCGACTATGAGTCTTATAATACGCGTTTTTGTCGACTGCTCATCATCGTCATCGTGGTGGCCCTCATGATCATGACCACAGCAATGATCGTCATCATGGTGATGGTGCGAATGGTGTTCTCCATGCCCCTCGCCCTCAGTGACAACGACATCCGGCTCATGCTTGTGGACAATTTTGTTTACATCCTCGAATAAATCTCCGCTATAATCATCGGTTACAACTGTAAGCGTCTGTTTTATGAGATTCACAGATGCTTCTTTTACACCGTCAAGTTTTGAGACATCATTCTCAATTTCCGCACTGCAATGCGGACAATCAAGACCTTTGAGTGTAAATTTCTTTTCCAAAAGTCATCCCTCCGAGAACTGATTTAACAGTTGAGCAATCATTCAACTATTAGGGTAAACAAACAGGTCTTAAAGCATAATAGGTATTATTCCCTGATATGTTCAAGACCTTTGTTGATAATTTCTTCCACATGGGAATCGGCCAATGAGTAATAAACAATCTGGCCCTCTCTGCGAAACTTTACAAGGTTTGCAAGCTTTAGTGCCTTGAGCTGATGCGAGACCGCAGACTTCGTAATATCAAGTAAAGCGGCAAGGTCACAAACGCACATCTCATGCTGCTCAAGCGCGTGCAAGATACGAACGCGTGTTCCGTCTCCGAAGAGTTTGAATAAAGATGCAAGTTCAATGTACTCATCCATGTCGGACATATGTTTTTTTACTTCATTTACCGTGTCCTCGTGAATGACTTCACAGTCGCAAACAGGCTGTCTCTCCACTATAATTTGCACCTCTCCTCGACAGTTGAATGATTGTTCAACTATTCACTAATAAAACTATACGCCCATGAAAGGCAGATGTCAATATAAAAATCAATAATTTATCAACAGACGTTACTTCACGTGATATTTTCTTCTCATAATCATAAATATTATCAGGCATACAACTGTCGAAAATACCGATCCTGCTGCGGATGCAAGTCCCATCGGCAGCAATGTATTCGGGAAAAATTTTGATGTAAGATAAACGCCCGGAACACGCACAAGTGTAACAGAGAGTACATTGTGCAAAAATGAGAAACCGGATTTTCCGTATGCGCAGAAGTAGCCGCTGAAACAAAATTGTGCGCCTGCGAAGAAAGAGTCAAATATGTAGCCGCGGATATATTGACCACCGAGATAAATAACCGATGCATCCTCTGTGAAGAGGCCTACCAGAGGCTCGGAAATAAACTGCGTAAGAATCGAGACAACAAGGCCAAAGCTCATAGATATGGCGATTGCATAACGAAGTGTTTTTGTTGCCCTGTCGTGCTTGCCCGCTCCGATATTCTGTGCGCAGAGCGCAGACACAGTCGAGAGCATTGATGACGGAACAAGGAACACAAAGCCTATGATTTTTTCAACGATACCGACTGCTGCCGCATCACTCAGGCCTCTGTTATTTGCGATTATCGTTATAACAATAAACGCAACCTGGATAAAGCCGTCCTGAAGCGAAACCGGCACGCCTATGCCGAGTATTTGACGTATTTCCGGCCAATGTATCCTGAAGCTTTCGCGTGTTACGGCTATCCCGTTTTTACTGAATTTCATTGTTACCGCAGCAATAACTACGCTCGCCGCCTGTGCCAGTGTTGTTCCGAGTGCAGCCCCTGCCGGTCCCATATCAAAATGCCCGATAAAAAGATAATCAAGCGCAATATTGAACACACACGCAGCTGCGATAAAGTACATGGGAGTTTTTGAATCACCCAGTCCGCGATAAATTGAGCTTATTATGTTGTAGGCGGTTATACACGGTATTCCTATAAAGCATATTGTGAGATAGCGTATCGTTCCCTCCACAGCCTCGGTCGGGGTGGACATAACAGACACTATCGGTTTTACAAGAAGAAGGAGCACTGCCGTCAGAATAACGGAAAGTGACATAAAAAGAATTACGGTATTCCCGACGTAGACGGACGCATGTTTTTTTTCATTTGCGCCGACAGCTCTTGCAATCGTAACGGTAGTTCCCATTGCAAGGCCGACAATCATAACCGTCAGCATATGCATAACCTGGCTTCCTATTGAAACCGCTGTCGTGCTGTCAACGCCGTTGTACTGACCTATTATAAAAAGGTCGGCCATACCGTAGAGCGTTTGCAAAAAGTATGATAAAAAATAAGGAAGTGAGAAGTAAATTATATTTTTAAAAACACTGCCCGATGTAAGATTTTTTTCCATTTTCGAAATTTCATCACCTTTTGCAAAATAATTTGATTTTACTTGATTTTCAAATCTTGTCTCTTATTTGTCTTTTTTTCTTTTCGTTTTACTCGGTTTTTCCGCTCTGCGTTTTTGAGAAAGCATGTCAATCTTTTCAACACACCACGTAAGATTTCTGAAAAGCGACTCGGCAGCGAATGCAAAAATCACAGTAAGAAGTATGCATATTGCCGACATCTCACTCAGAGCAAACAGTTGTTTTAAGAAGATACCGCATATAAGCAATCCCCCGACATTTACGGCGAGGATACCGTATTTCAGCTTATTCATGGGTCGGCTTATGTTGACAAGAATCATAAGTCCCACAACAGACAGAATCATTGTTGCGGCTGTTCCTATGTCACCCGACGAAAGAGCGAATACATCGCCGCATATGGTGAGTGAGCCTACAACTATCAGGTCCGTAAGACCGCCGGGGAAAGCCTTTAAAAATACATTTTTTAAGAAGTTACCCTCAATTCTGTTCTTGTTCGGCTCAAGAGCTAAAAGGAATCCCGGAAGTCCTATTGTAAACATACTTATAAGGGATATCTGTGAGGGCTCGAGCGGATATGTAAGCATGAACACCGCCGAGAAAATGGAGAGAAGAAGTGAAAATATATTTTTTACAAGGAAAAGGCTTGCAGAACGCTGTATGTTGTTTACCACACGTCGTCCTTCAAAGACGACATCCGGCATATGGGCAAAGTCAGAGTCCATCAAAACAACCTGTGCTGCCTGTGTTGCAGCCTCGCTTCCCGATGCCATCGCCACACTGCAGTCCGCGTCTTTCATCGCAAGGATATCATTGACACCGTCGCCGGTCATTGCGACCGTATGGCCGACTTTTTGGAGAGCCTTTACAAATTTTTGTTTTTGTTTCGGTGTAACCCTGCCAAACACGGTATATGTTTCGACCGCGGATTCAATTTTTTCGTCAGTATCAAGGAGAGTCGCGTCAATGTACTTGTCCGCATTTTTTATTCCGGCTTGCTTTGCAACCTCTGAAACAGTCTTGGGGTTATCACCGGAGATAACTTTAATCCCAACCCCCTGCTCACGGAAGTACGAAAATGTACTCTTTGCATTTTCGCGTATGGGATTTGAAAGAACAACGAATCCGAGCGGCACTACACCGTCAAGGTCTTCCGATTCCGCTCTCGCAAAAATCAAAACACGATAGCCGGATTCGGTATACGGTGTAATTGTGTCAGAAACGGTACCGAATTCGTTTTTCATTACAAATTCGGGGGCACCGAGTACATATATGCCATCATCAAATACGATTGTTCCGTATTTTGTTGAGGACGAAAACGGATTTACTTTTCTCGCCGTTCTCACCGAAACCGCATTTGGATTTATCTCATTTATATACTTAAGGAGAGCGTTCATTGTGGCATTGTTATCATTTGATGAGAGAACGTAATCAAAAAGCACGGACACAAAAGCCTTTTTCGAAATCGGATTCTCATCAAACGAGACAACTTGATTTACCGTCATATCCGGCTCGGTTATAGTTCCCGTCTTATCCACACAGAGAACGTCAACACGCGCAAGCGTTTCAATGCTTTTCATGTCGTGAAGAAGAACCTTATTCTTTACAAGACGTATTGTTCCGAGTGCAAGGGCTATTGTTGTAAGCATATAAAGCCCCTCGGGAATCATTCCGAGAACAGCCGCAACTGCAGAAACAACACCCTTTTGTACCGTTTCGCCGTTTACAAAGTGGCTTTGAATGAAGAGAATTGCACCTATCGGAATAATAATTATGCCGGCGCACTTGATGATTTTGTTTATTGAGCGTATCATTTCAGACTCTTCTTTTGTGCCCATCTCTTTTGCTTCTCTTGTAAGCTTTGAGATGTATGAATCGTCACCGACCTTTTCAAGTTTTGCATAACATTTTCCCGACACAACAAAGCTTCCGGACATGAGTTTTGATCCGGCAGCCTTTTCAATCTCATCCGACTCACCGGTGAGGAGTGATTCATTTACAAATACATTGCCGGCCAGCACGACGGCATCTGCACATATTTGATCTCCGGCGGAGAGCAGAATTACATCGTCCTTTACAAGTTTCTCGGAGGTGACCTTTATTTCTTTTCCGTCTCGAAGCACTATGGCATGAGGCGCATTTAAAAGGCTCATTTTTTCTATTGTCTTCTTGGCACGAAGTTCCTGTATGATTCCGACAAGCGTATTTATTATGATAATCGGAAGAAATGTAAGATCACGAAATGACCCGACTGCGCACAAAAGCACGGCAATAACAAGAAATATCAAGTTAAAATACGTAAATGTGTTTGAAACTATGATTTCCTTTGTCGTCTTGCCTGAAGATATGTCTGTCTTGTTAGTAAGCCCTTTTAAAACTCTTTCTTTTACCTCTGCTGTCGACAGTCCCAGTGCAGATGTTTGTACGGTTTTTGCCGAGCTTGCTGTTTCCATGATTTTACCTCTTAAAATTAAACATATTTTCCCACTTGTTATACGGCAATTATAATCCAAAAGCGAATTATAAACAACAGAGATAATCTTACAAATTTATTTCATATTGTAGAACTTTGAGGACATATTATGTTA
>CAVGIJ010000011.1:0-15364 GCA_963629305.1 Acutalibacteraceae bacterium | reverse complement strand
TATGTTATTATTATTTTAAATAATGTATAGTGTTTTAAAGTCGGAGGAATATTTATGATAAAAAGATTGTTCACCGTTATTATAGCCTTACTCACCATATTTGCCGTTTCCGCGTGTTCAAAGACGCCGGAGAAGGAACCGGTAGACCCGACAACTACCAAAGAAACCACAACAAAGAACACCAATGTCATAAACCCGCTCACCGGTGAACAAACGCTTTCTCCGGCGGCTGTCGGCAAGCGCCCGATGGCAGTAGTGGTACAGAATTCGGAAGCCTGCAGACCTCAATGGGGCATGTGTTCACCCGATATCATCATAGAGGGGCTTGCCGAGGGCGGAGTCACAAGAATGCTGTGGCTGTACTCTGACGTAAACGAAATTCCAAAGGTCGGTTCTATCAGAAGCGCCCGCATGGACTTCCTTGAAATGGCTGAGGGGTTTGATGCAATTTTTGTTCACTGCGGTCAAAGTGAAACAGCCGCAGCGGCAATCTCCGCCAGAAATATTGACACGATAAACGGCGGAGTATGGCTCGGGAAATATCTCAAAAGAGATGCACAAAGACTCAAAGAAGTAAGCTCTGAGCACACCGTTTATACGACAGGTGATATGCTGAGCAAATGTCTTGACGAACAAAACTACCGTACAGACAAAAAAGACGGATATGACAATATACTCTCATTCAACTTAGAGGGAAAACCGGAAAACTATTCAGACGGAGCATGCTCATCACTCCGAATCTCGTACTCCGGAGGTTACACCTACACATTTGAGTACAAGGAGTCAGACGGAAAATACTATAACAACATAGGTTTCAAAACCACAAAGCCGTTTGTTGAGTACGGCGGTAAACAGGAAAATTTTGAAAATGTAATAATTCTCTATATCCCGTCTTATAAGGTCATAAACGCAAAGGGCTCTGTTGATATGGATCTTTCGGGAGGAACAGGACTCATAGTGTCAAACGGAACATATGAAGAAATAACCTGGAAAAAGGGAAATACGCCTTCGAACACTTTAAAACTCTATAAAAAGAACGGCGATGAGCTTAAACTCAACGCCGGTCAGAGTTATATCGGTCTTGTCCCAAAGGACAGATCAGGCAGTACTGTTATAAAGTAAATTATTTATCCTGATGTTTTTGGGCGCGGCGTTCTTCACGTTCGCGCTCTGTTTTTTCTTTATTTCTCTTGGCAATTACCATCATTGCCTCGTACATCTCATCACCCACGCATTCGCGGGCATATTTACACCATTGCACGCAGCTCAATGTATCATTATAAATAGTAAAGCCGCATTTCTCGCACTGAACCTCGGTATCAGTTGAAAAAATTTCAACCTCTGCACCGCAATTCGGGCATATTTTTTCTGAAATAGTGGGAGTTCGCGGCTTTCCCTGGCATCCGTCCATTATCATAACAACACATCCTTTTTCAACTCAAGAATTTTTCAAGATCAAAATTATAAAAATCGGGGATAAAACTCTCCTCCGCAGTTCCTTCTTCCTGTACGAAAGCGTTTGTCACACCGAGTGATAAAGCATAATCAATGACCTCGTTATACTCTGCTTTTGTAACCTTACGGTTTATTTCAGGATAGTTTTCAAGTCCGGGGAGCGGAGTAAACTGGTTCATTATACTCATAAATATATCATCCCCGTACTTGTTATACAAATACGAAATTATCTCTTTGGAGTCCTCGGTGAATCCCGGCAAAATCAGGTGTCTTACAATGACACCTTTTTTTATTTTCGGAAATTCGGATTCGACCGTTCCCACTTGTTTTACCATTTCATCAATTGCTCTTGCAGCAACTTCAAAGTAATCCTTTGCATGAGAGTACTTGAGTGAGAGTTCCGCAGATTTGTACTTTAAGTCGGGCAGGTAAACATCTACAAGGCCGGAAAGCATTTTCAGCGCTTCAACGTTTTCATACGAACTTGTATTGTAAACGACAGGTATATGCAGTCCGTGTGATTTCGCTTTTTCAAGTGCAGAAACTATGCCGGGAACAAAATGCGTAGGCGTTACAAGGTTTATATTGAGCGCATCCATATCCTGAAGTTTCAAAAATACATCGGCAAGCTCGTCTACCGTTATACTTACGCCGTTTTCACCGTCGGAAATAGCGCTATTCTGACAAAATACGCAGTGAAGCGGACATCCCGTGAAAAAAACCGTTCCGGAGCCTTTGTCACCCGAGATACACGGCTCCTCCCACATATGGAGTGAGGCTCTGGAGATTCTTATTGTTGCCGATTCGCCGCATGCCCCAATCTGTCCGAGATTACGGTTCACACCGCAATTTCTGGGACAAAGGCCACAGCTTTTTGAAAATACAGAATTACTTTGCATCACTTTTTATGTCCTCATGTTCGCGTTTAAGTTCTTCACAGAGCTTTGCCGGAAACCAATCCTTATTTGCATTTGTAAGCACGGCCTTGAGCGGAATGTCTATCTCAAGGTCACGAAGCTTTCGCAAGAATGTATTGAGTGATGTACCGGATATGTTGTACAGCACCATCATCTCATCCGAAAAAGGCTTACCAGAGCCCTGCGCGCCCGAGAAGCCCATTGACTTCCCGACAGTGCACGAAAAATCCTCGGCTGCAGCCATACGGACTTTTATCCCCGCACGGTTGCAAATGCTTTGAATACGTTCATATTTTTCATCATTTATGTTGTAGCAAAGGACCGACTCTGTTACCTTTATCTTCATATGAATTACTCTCCAACGAAAAGTCAAAAATCGGAAAATCAAAAAGGTGAAACCATATAAATACGGCTTCACCTTTGTTATAAATATTATTTAAGGAAGCCTTGAATGATTACCGCTTCTGCTTCTTCCTCCGTCATACCGAAGGTTTCAAGCTTGATAAGCTGGTCATTGTTGATTTTGCCTATAGCCGCCTCATGAATAATCTGCGCATCGGGATGATTTGCGGAGATTGCCGGAATAGAGGAAATCTTTGCATTGCCCATTATGATAGAGTCACACTGCACATGTGCATGACATTCGCTGTTTCCTACGGCATTCGGATGGAAAATCTGTACGGAATCATCCTTGCCTACGGTTCTCGAAATAATTTGAGCCGATGAGCCCGGGCCGTTTAGGTTCACGGTCATGTCTGTCTTTGCGACCTGAGAGCCGTGTGTCATGAGCTTTTCAAGGATGTACATCCTTGCACCTGCGCCGAGATTTGCGTCCGTTTTTCTGTAAGTGGAGTCAACACCCTTTATTTGAATCATTTCCATCTCACAGTATGAGTTGTCTTCCATGTTTACGACTGTGGTCGGATTGAGAATTCTCTGTCCTTTTCCGTCACCCTCACCATAGTGCTTTTCAACATACTTAACACTGGCATTTTTTCCGATGTGGAATGTATGGATACCGTCATGCTCGCTGTTTTTGTCTCCGCAATTGTGGATACCGCAGCCTGCAACTATGAGAACGTCCGCACCGTCGCCAATGTAAAAGTCATTGTAAACGAGGTCGTTTACGCCCTCTTCGGTAAGGATTACGGGTATATGAACCTCTTCTCCCTTTGTACCGGGTTTAACTATGATGTCAATGCCGGGGTTGTCCGTCTTTGGTTTAATCTCAATATTGTTCGAGGAAAAGCGAACTACGCCTTCTCCGTTCTTTCTTATGTTAAGGGCCCCTGACGGAACGCCTGTCATGTCTGCGATAGTGTCGAGCATATGTCTGTCAACAGGGGTCAAAGATGAATTATAATTGAAATCTTTTATATTCATTTTTTTGCCTCCCCTCTGAGTGTACACTCTTCCGAGAAACTGCCGAATTCGGTAAGAAGTCTCGGAAATACTTCGTCCTTTGGTCCTTGTGTTTTAACTTTTCCGTCCGCAAGGATAATTATTTCATCCGCAAGCTGCATGATTCTCTCCTGGTGAGAGATGATTATGATACTTTTTTGGTCATTCTTTCGAAGTGTCTTGAAAGTATCTACGAGCATTGCAAAGCTCCAAAGGTCGATTCCGGCCTCGGGCTCATCATAGATGGCAACAGAGAGTTCGCGCGCCATGAGAGTTGCGATTTCAATACGCTTAACCTCTCCGCCCGAAAGACTCGAGTCAACCTCACGGTTGAGATAGTCCATAGAACAAAGTCCTACACGTGTAAGGTATGAGCAACACTCATCCTCCGGAAGTTCTTTTCCTGCGGCAAGGCTCAAAAGGCTGCGCACGGTAAGGCCCTTAAAGCGCGGTGGCTGCTGGAAGGCATAACCTATTCCGAGCTTCGCACGTTCTGTTATTGAAAGATCCGTGATATCTTTTCCGTCAAAAATTATCCGGCCGCTCGTCGGGCGTTCAATACCCATGATAAGTTTTGCAAGAGTAGATTTTCCGCCTCCGTTCGGTCCCGTGATAACTATAAACTTTCCGTCATCGAGAGTGAGACTTAGGTCATCTATAATCTCAAGTTTACCGTCATCAGCCGAAACTGAAAAAGATAAATTTTTTAACTCTATCATTCTTTACTCCTCACCGACAATTATAACGCTTTTTCAATAGCGTCAAACGCCTCGTGTATTCCTGTTCTGTCAGCCTCGTCAATCTTTCCGGCGTCAACGAGTTCAGCGGTCTTCGGGTTTATCGGAAGAGTTGCGAGCACGGGAACACCGAGCTCTTTTGCAATTTCTTCAGCTTTGCCCTTGCCGAATATCTCAAGCTTCTTTCCGCAGTCTGGACAAGTTACATAGCTCATATTTTCAACAACACCGAGGATGGGAACATTCATCATCTTCGCCATGTTATAAGCCTTTTTAACAATAAGGGTTACAAGATCCTGCGGAGTTGTAACAACAACTATGCCCTTTACGGGAAGAGACTGGTAAACAGTAAGGGGTACATCGCCCGTTCCCGGAGGCATGTCTATGAACATATAGTCGACATCGCCCCAGGCAACCTCTGTCCAGAATTGGTTTATAACGCCGCTTATAACAGGTCCGCGCCATACAACGGGGGATTCTTCATTGTCAAGAATAAGGTTTATTGACATAACCTTTATTCCGTTCTTTGAAACCGCCGGTTCAATTCCGACTCCCTCTATTCCGACTGCCTTTTCGTGAATTCCGAAAGCCTTCGGGATAGACGGTCCTGTGATGTCGGCATCCATGATAGCAGTCTTGTGTCCCTTGGCGGCACATTCACAAGCGATAAGGCTTGTTACAAGTGATTTACCTACGCCGCCCTTACCCGAGGCTACGGCTATAACGTTTCCTATGTTACTGTTTGCATTTGGTGCAAGTTGAAAATCAGCTTTCTCACACTTTGATGAGCATGAGCTGCAATCATGTGCGCATTCTGACATTCAAATCATCTCCTAAATATTTATTTTGTTCACTCACTGCATGTTTTATTGAATGATGAATTCTCTTTTTTCTTTCTGTCTCTCAGTTCTCTGAAAAATTCAGTCAAAACCGCACTGCATTCGTCCTCAAGAATCCCGCTTTGAATTTCCGGTTTGTGGTTGTAAGGAATTTCAAAAAGATTTGTTACCGTGCCGAGAGAGCCGGCCTTTTCATCTTTTGCTCCGAAGTATACTGTCTTGATTCTTGAATTTATTATCGCGCCGGCACACATGGGACACGGTTCGAGAGTTACATATAGGTCACACTTCCAAAGTCGCCATCCGCCGAGTGTTTTGCACGCCTCGTCTATTGCCATTATTTCGGCATGAGCCAATGCATTTTTGTCGCACTCGCGCCTGTTGTACCCTCTGCCCACAATTTTGCCGTCGCATACCACGACTGCTCCAACCGGAACTTCTCCCCGGGCCGCCGCGGTTTTTGCAAGTATCAATGCCTGATGCATAAAGGCCTCGTGGAGGTTTGTGTCATTCAAATTCATAGCACGGACACCTCAGCCGATGTAATGTACATTGCTGCCTATTTCAACAAACATGATTATAAGCGCCGCAAGCATGGGAATTGAAAGAACTGTGTACTTGAATGCGTTTTTTCTGTACTTTGCCTGAGCGTATTTGGTGTTCCCGCCCGGCTCATTCAAGGTAATATTCTTTTTGTACTTATCAATAAACCATATGAAAGCTATAAGTCCGAGAAGCGCACCGACAACGTTTATCGCTGCGACAACGGCAACATATGCGATTTCAGGCATGATAACGCTGAGCGCACTGACGATAGTCGCATAAAGGTTGTTCATGAAATGAATGGCAATGCCGGTCCACAAGCTGTCCGTCACAATGACAAGCCATGCCATAACAAGACCGAGCATGAGCGCAAACGGAGCCTGCACAAGATTTCCGTGCATGATTGCGAAAATAACAGCACTTGTTATTATTGCAAATCTGTCTCCGAATCTTCTGAGGGATTGAAGTACAACACCTCGCACCGCAAATTCCTCTGCGAGAGCGGGAACAATTGCCGTACTTAAAACCTGCCACAGAAAGTCCTCAAAGTTTTCGGGATCTGTCGAGCTTCCGCCGTCGAATTGAAAGCCCATGCCCTCAGCGGAGAGAACAAACATGCTTGTCACAAAATTGCTGACCACAAGAGTCAGGAAGCTTATGCCGAGAGCTGCGACAAACATCTTCTTTGAGTTTGGCTTCTGGAGCGGAAGCAATTGAACATCACGCTGTATGAAAAGCTTTATGAACACCCCGCCTATTGCGAACGGAAGAACTATCATAAACAACGAGAAAAAGATCTGGACAGTGTTGACAATGACATAACTATCCGCATAATACTCTATGAGCGGAGTTTTCTTCGCAATAGCCACAAAAAGGTCTCCGAAAAAATGAAACATAATTATACAAAGACCTATTGTGCCCGAGGTAAGACTTAACATGAGTTTTTCGCGTCTTGTCATCCGCACAATGTTCTGCGCACCTGTACCGTAGTTGTCATAAGATGTATGAATTCTGCCATAAGGCGAGTATTGATTCATGAATCCACCTCCGCTACACCTAAAGACTGCCATTTATTCTAACACAACATGTCAAACTTTTCTACACAAATGTTATTATTTATATATAATTATTATATGAGTTAAAAGTATAAGTTAAAAGATAGTGTGAAATAAAAAATAAATGTGAAAGGACTCCCGCCAATGTACACATCCCTCAGCGATTATCTTAAAAGTGAATACGGTGAAAAGCTTTATAAGTTATCTCTGTCATCCGGCTGCACATGCCCGACACGGGACGGGTCGATTGCGGTCGGCGGGTGTATTTTTTGCTCAGAGGGCGGCTCCGGCGACTTTGCCGCGAAAACCGCGCGCAAAGAAAACGGAGCCATAGTCACGCCCGATGAACTTGATGTACAAATAAAAGATGCCAAACAGCGTGTGAGCAAAAAGGCTCACGCCGACCGCTTCATAGCATATTTTCAAAGCTACACAAATACTTACGGCGATTTGCAGGCGCTGAAAGAACTGTATACTGCTGCAATAAACCGTCCGGACATTGCCGTTCTTTCAGTTGCAACCCGTCCCGATTGCCTGCCGGATGAAGTTGTCGGGATGCTGAGTGACTTAAACAAAATAAAGCCCGTGTGGGTAGAGCTCGGCTTGCAGACATCAAATGAGGCGTCTGCAAGGTATATCCGCCGGGCATACAAAAACGGCATCTACAAAGATGCCGTTTCAAGACTCAACAAAGCCGGTATAAAAGTTGTGACACATATCATTTTAGGACTGCCCGGCGAGACCTATGATGACATGAAAGCATCCGTTGACTATGCCGTCTCCTGCGGCACGTGGGGCTTAAAGCTACAGCTTTTACATGTTCTTGCCGGTACAGACCTTGAAAAAGACTACCGTGCCGCCATGTTTTCCGTGATGAGCATGGACGAATACGTTTCTACGGTAACATCACTCGTTAAAACACTTCCGGAAAACATCGTCATGCACCGCATGACCGGAGACGGCCCGAAAAATCTTCTTATAGCACCGCTTTGGAGTGCGGATAAGAAAAGAGTAATTAACGCACTTAACAAAGCCTTAAGGTAAATATACCGTTTTTATTTCAAAAATTCCAAAAGACCCGGCAAAGCCTCTTTGCCGTCATCAAGACCTTGATTATAAGCTTCCCAAAGCTTGTCAGGGTCTTTTTCAATTCTTGAAATGGTAAGCGGTTTTGACGGACGAATGACAAAAGCATCGCCTGATGCTTCAAGCTCCCGAAGTTTTCTCACCTGCTCATTGTACATCTCATGCCTGTTTATAAGAGCATTTGCAAATTCGGGATATTTTTTTGCGTAAAGCGCTTCCACCATTTTCTTCGGCATGGGGCCTTTTACATAATCCTTATCTTTTGTGAGAACCACGACCAACTTTTCATAGCCCATTTCCCTGAACTTTTCAAACGGTATACTGTCAGCCACTCCCCCGTCAAGATAGTAACTGTCTCCGAGCTTTACGGGCTTTGAAAAAAACGGCATGGCACCGGACGCACGCAGTGTTTCCATCTCTGAAAATACACTGTTTAGCCTCGGGTATTCCGCTTCTCCTGTTTCAATATTGGTAACTACAACGTAAAACGGAATACCGTTTTTGTAGGTCTCGTCATCAAAAATGTCCAGCTTCTGCGGAACAGTGTAGTATGCAAACTCAGTATTCACAACGTTTCCGGTTGTCAGAAGAGAATACAGTCCCATATAATGCTTGTCCGAGCAGTATTTTGAGTTGTAACGGATTGCTCTGCCGTGCTGTTTTGAAACAAAATTCACTCCAAACAACGCACCCGCAGATACTCCTATAGCGCCGTCAAAAGATATATTGTTATCAAGGAAAACATCCAAAACTCCACTCGTATGCATTCCTTTCATTGCGCCGCCTTCAAGTACAAGTCCGATTTTCATAGTAACGCCTCTCACAAATATTTATTGAATTTTTTCAGTCTGATTACTATCATACCATTCAACATTTTTCCGTCAAGAAGAATCGGGTCGAAAAACAAATTTACCCGTGATGAGATAACGGATGCCGCATTTGAGATTGTCATTTCAGTTCTCGCAGTACTGCTATTCTTAAGACAAATGAAAAAACAGTAAAAATCAACCCACCCGTGAGCAATCACAGGTGGGTCTCTTTATGTTATATGTATTTTTTCAAGCAACTTATCTTCTGAAAAGCTTTTTGAAGAATGAGAAAATCTTCTTTATGGCACTCTCCACTTTGTTCTTATTCGAATCTTTATTTGTATCCGTGTCGGGTGTTGTCGGATTTTCCTTTTCCGGCTCTGTTGTGCTGCCGCTGTCAACCTGCTTTTCGGTTACGGTTATTGTTACCGGAGAGAGAACTGTTTCTCTCGCATTTTCAACAACGCCGGTATGAATGGTCACAATGTCGTTGCCCTTATTCGTAACAACACAGCGATACTGAGTACCGTTCATGTCTTTGGTGAGATTTGAGATTTCAAGAGTTGCATTTGTTGCTCCGCTGATATCCGTCCATGTTACACCGTCCGTACTGCTCTGCCACTGATAAGAATTGTTTACATTGCCTGCGGTGATGTCGGCAGTCAATGTAATTTTTTCTCCCTCTGCAGCAGATGATTCGCCGCTTACGGTTCCCTGCGGTGCCTCAACATAAAGGTTGTCCGTGAGGTACTTCACACGCTTTGTCGTGTACTCGCGAAGGTTGTCAATATATGCGTCCCATGAGTCTGTTATCTTGTAATGAAGCTGATACTCTCCCGTGCCGACAGTAAGCGGAACCGGAACAAAGTAAACACCGAGATGGTGAAGACCCCAAAGGTCATTGTTCATGTCGGCAGAATCCGAAAGGATCATTTGCTGTGTGTTAACATCATCAACAATTTCCTCGAATGCCGTCTTATACTCGCTGTAAACTTTTGCGACATGCTTTAAGAAGCTTTCATGCTTACCGAGTTCCTGTAAAAGACTTACAGGCTCATCATTTGTAGAAAGTCCAATGCTGTCAACATACCAGCCCTGAGCCGAAAGCTGTCTCGGAAGTGTGATTCCGACAAAGAATTTATACATCGTTCTTCCGAAGGTGGTATCAAGGTCCCAAACCGGACCTGCGATAAGCTTGTCATCTGCAGTAAGTCCGTCACGGTGCATGAGGATACTTCCCGAAAATGCATCATATGTCTTTGCAACCTCGTACATGAGATACATCTTTGCCCATGAATCCATGTCGAAGTAGTTTTGATAATCCTCAGAGTCATAGTCAAGAAGAGCATTCCATGCAGTTGTTACGTAGTTCTCTATGGTCTCTCTGTTTTCCCCCGCATCTGCGGCATCATCACCGAGTGACTTTATGGTGATACGGCTGTAGTATCCGTCTCCGACAACCGTTCCCGGCTCCTTCATGCCCGGAAGAGTGAATTGATAATCCTCAACCTCTCCGTCCTCCGTAGTGCTGAGATAGTTGTCATTCTCGAGTGCGTATCCGCCGTCCGGTGCCTGATAATCATTCTTCGGTGTAAGAAGATAATTTCCGAGGTATTCACCGTTCATGTAAACGTCAACAAACCTTGTCTGAAGACCTATTCCGAGCTTCTCGGCAAGGTCAAGACCAATCTTGTTTCGCATAAGTGAATTGTCAAGATAGTTTGCAAGGAGTGACCACTGCTTTGACTCTACCCCGTCAATAAGCTCTGTCTTGTCCTTTTTCTCATAAGCGCCATAGCCTTTTTTAGCATTTGGCTTCTTGTAGAATGTAATATTGTATGGCTTCTTGTCAAAGCCCCATGTTGAATTGCCTCTGCCCTTTATGCTGAGGTAATCATATGTGTCATTGTCAAAAATCATTGAGCCGAAGCACTTTGTCTCGTGATCATCATCCGAGTTCATCGCATCTACGGTTCCGAGTGACTCATCAAGGTTTAAGAACATGCTTGCAACTTCAGAAGATGCCTTCATTGTCTTGATTGTGATAACCGAAACAAGTGAATTGCGCTTAACCGTATATGTCTCACTCTCTCCGACCATAGGTACCGGAAGAGTTCCGCTCTCATATGCAATTCCGTCTTTTATGAGTGACAGGCTCTCATCGTCCCAGGAGATGAAAAGTCCCTCCGGTGTTGCCGTACCCGGAAGATAAACCGTGCCTGTAAAGCTCAATGTTTTAAAGTCAATATTAAGTCTTCCCGGGAGGCCTGATGCCTCATTCTTTTCAACATAAAGTACGGTATCATAAAGTGTGGTATAGCCGGCCGTGTTGATATCTTCCTCAGATGTCTCCGATGTATTTTCAACAGCCGCAGCATTCTGTGTTGCTATTGCACTCTCTGTTGCCGCCCTGTCCTCCGCATATGCCATGGATGCAGTCCCTATAAAAACGGATATGAGCATACACAAAGCAAGTGCCAGTGCAATTCGTTTCTTCATTGTAGTTCCCCCTCACTTGAATACAGCGCTTTGTATTGTTTTTAACCACAATACAAAACGCTGTATAATGCTACCATATAAATCCTTCGGAGTAAATCGTGAAATATTCAGAAAAAATTCATATAAAACCGTAAAATATTAACGAAAGTTCACAAAAAGTTAACGAAATACATCGGATTTCAGTTCTCTATAAATTCCTTTAAACTGATTCCGTCTGCATTCTTCCAGAGCGCATTTCCGCTTCACTTGTTTAATCGGGTTTTTGACCTCAATAATGAATACTCCGTATTTGTTTATAGGCAGTATCACACCTTACAGTGCCGTTATTCCCTCGCAAAATCCAACATCTGACGGCTGTTGTAATTCTGCTCTCGTGTATGAATGCGACACAGTACCACCTGCTGATCCAAAATCCTTATTTAATCTCCCAGACAAATGTTACGCTATCGCTGACATCAATATCATCCGGTTCTATGTCTATTTCAGCGAATTTTGCCGTCATCGGCGCTGCAAGGCAACTATCTTCCATGTCGTAACGGGTATCAGAGTAAATGTTCAGCTCACCCCAGTTATAATCAATGGACAAAAGATCTCCTAATTGTTTTCCCGCTGCATCGCATAGAATTTCCGCCTTCCTTTTTGCGTTTTCTACTGCAAGGCGAAGCATTTCTTCTTTGATTGCTGTAGGGTCTTTAACCGTAAATGAAATGGTAAGCTGAGGATGTGCAAGGCACGAACCGACAACAGATAGCGTTTTCGCGAGCCTTTTGGAATCGAAATCAAATTCCACCTTGAGATTGTGCTTTACGACATAGCCGTTAAACACTCTTTCATTATCGCCGTTCCTTGTACGTTTGTATTCATAATCAGTACGTACATTGAAGTTTGTTGTTTTAACTGATTTTTTCTCAAATCCGACCATTTCTAAAGCCGTATTAAGTTGTTCAATGTTCTGGGCGGCATCATCCATTGCTTTCTCATAAATCAAATCTTGAGATTCAAGAACCATAGACAAAACCACAAAATCAGGAGAAGCGGAGACTTTCCCCACGCCCTTAACTGTTATTGCTTTAGACATACTATACCTCCGTTAAATAGTAAGACTACTAACCCATGTGACTATATTGCCAATGTGGATATTGTTTTCAGTGATTTGTTTATCTGCTTGTTAACCGCTTATATGCGTCCATTTCGCTATCTTTAAAACAGCAGAAATAAATGTCCATAACATAATTCTTGTGTAATCATCAAAGTTGTCCTCGATGTTATCGGGGTCGGCAAGGAGCTTCGCAAAATCGAATTTGCTGGTGTTGTAAAAGGCATAGCCGGATGTGCGGGTCAGCGCGCCGTCCGCAAGCTTTTTCGTTTGCGCCGCTGGCGGCATCAAGCTTCTTTTTCATATCGAGCACCGCCTGCTTTGTGGGCGCGAGCGCATCGTCAAAACGCTTGAGAACCGTCAGCGGCAGGATAACCTTGCCGTATTCATGCGGCTTAAAAAGGCCGACAAGGTGCGTGGCACTCTCCCAAATGAGATTTGCCTTTTCCTGAATGTTTGTATTGGTCTGCTTCTGCAGCTCGTTAATAGTCATTACGTATTTCTCCTTGTCACCGATTTTCTCTCGGCGATTTTTGCCTCGTTTAGTGCCTCTTCATACTCTTCCTTGGTCTCATAATTCTCAGGGTCAAGGTCATATTCTGCGGCTTCGTAGCAATCATTTCGCCAAGCATATTTTTCTATCTCGAGAACTTCCATGTAGTCTTCTTCAGTGTAAAAGTCGTTAGGGTCGAGGCCATATTCCGTGCCATCCTCTCAATAGTCGCGCCAGTCATAATCATCTGAGCCGCCAAAAAAGGAATCACTGTCGGACTCGGCATCCTTCATACATTCCTCCCAGACCCTGTAGGCCATGTATTCCTCCCCGAGGTCTGTTTTACCGTCACCGTTAAAGTCAAATAATCCTCCGAGTAAATCGCCGCCCTTTGACATTTTGTTCACCATCCCCGTGATTTTTTGATTCGTGTTTTCTTCATTTAATAAAATACACGCCGAGTGTTTCCAATTTCCATGAATCTCCTTCAAAATTACAATCCCATCCGATATGATTTTTGCAATCCTCTCATCAGACAGCTCATAGTATCAGCAACTGTCAGATTATAATACTCGCTTTGCTTCCGCCGCTCTTTTCTTTTGTTACGACAATTTGTTTGTCAATACAGCTTTTCAGTTCGTTTACATGAGAAATTATACCGACAAGGCGGTTGCCATCTGTAAGACTTGAAAGTGCTCTCATAGCTTGGTCAAGAGACTCATCATCAAGAGAACCGAAGCCTTCGTCAACATACATTGTGTCAAGCTTAACTCCGCCGGCAGACGCCTGTATCTCATCGGAAAGTCCCAATGCCAGCGAAAGAGACGCTTTAAAAGATTCTCCGCCGGAGAGAGTTTTTACGCTTCTCTCTGTCCCGTTATAGTGATCGATTACATCGAGATCAAGCCCACTCTGGCTCCTGTTATTCTCGGCTTCCTTTCTCCGTTTTAACTCATACTGACCGCCGGACATGGTCATAAACCGAGTGTTGGCACGATCAATAATGCGATCAAAGTATGTCATTTGAATGTAGGTCTCGAGCATTATCTTTTCCTTGCCGGAAATGTTTCCGTTCGCCGTATTCGACAGCGCTTTCATCCACGCATATCGTTTTTCCAAATCTGAAAGATTGCTTATCCTACCGCGAATATTTTCAAGCGCCTTTTCGTTTGTCTGTATGCGGGTATGAAGAGATTTTGATATCTCATCATCGTCTGATTTCATCTCTTCAACTTCATTCTTTCTTTCGGTTTCCGCTTCTTTGTCAAACTCACAAGAAGGAAGCTGCTCTTTAAGCCCTTTGATTGACGATTCATATCCGGCAGATTTTCGTTCAGACTCCTGCAATTCGCCTTGTGCTTTGTCGTGCGCTTCTTTCATCTCGTCGATCTGCTTTTGAAGTGACTGCGCTTCTTTTTCGGCGGCTGTTCTGTTTTTAAAGCGAAGATCAGCTTTTTCTTTATCTCTTTGTTTCGTTTTCTCGGCTAAAGCAGACTTTTCGGATTCCAGCTTTTTCTCGAGCTCGGAGTTTTCATGTTTAACCTTTTCAAGCTCAGCTTCTTTTTTCGGAATTATTTCTGCAAGCACATCTCTGCGATTGACTTTCTTCTCCTCGTCTTCAATAGCCCTTTTTAATTTGGAGATTTCATCCTCAACAGCAGATATCTCGGCAGGGAGAATAGTTTCTGCTTCTTCCGAGGAAATATCCTGCCACAGTTCTTTTATTTTCTTTTTCAGCTCTTCCGCTTTGGCAGCAAAGGTAGCTTTTTTCGCTCCGCACTGACCGCTTTTTTCTTCAGCGTCCTTTCGTGCTTTTTCGGCAGCACCTTTTATTTTCTCCAATTGAGCTTCAGTTGGAGCACCTTCTGATTTTTTTGCGATACATGGATGTTCTAACGAGCCACAGACAGGGCATGGTTTGCCGGGCTCCAATGTCTCGGCGATTATTCCGGCCTGCTCATCCATGAAGGCACGATTCTTTGCTTCGTAGATTTGGTTTGCTTCTTCAGATGCGTTTGCCGCCTTTGTATACTCCTTTTGAAGGCTGTCCAATTCCCGATCCAGCTTATGCCAATCCTCGAATATATTGGAAAGAGCTTGGAGTTTTACCTGTCTGCCGACAGCCTTATCAAGGCTATTTTCATACTTGGCTTTGTTTTCACCTGCATTCGTCAACGATTTGCTTTCTTCTTTAAGTGCGGCAAAAACAGCAGCATCTTTTTCGTACTGTGCTTTATCATCACTTAGGCGTTTCTCTTGTTCGGAAATATTTTTATCTGCGGTTTGAATCTCTACCTCAAGTTCCGCAAGTTTGTTGTAGCGAGGATACTCCGCCTCAATTTTTGATTTCTTATCCGCAAGTTGTTCCCGTTCGTGCATTTTCTTTTTTTCTGCATCAAACGCCGCTTTCAACGCTTTCTGTGTTTCAAGCTCT
>CAVGIJ010000010.1:0-73162 GCA_963629305.1 Acutalibacteraceae bacterium | reverse complement strand
AACGGACATTACACTCTACGCATGCTGGGAACAGTGCTATCACATAGACAACACGTCTAAAGCAACCTGTACAGATGACGCGATATGCACTGTATGCAGCGGAACAATCGAAAAATTTGGACATTGCCTTGAAAAAGACGGCAACATCTGGAAATGCATAAGAGAAAATTGTGACTACACGATAGCCGAATCAGCCGTGCCGAACATCGAAATCGTGGGTGCGGATAAAGTTTGCAGCACTCAGGATTATACCTTCCAATTTACTCTTCCCAAAGGGTGCAGCTTCGTGGCAACGGGATATGAATTTGCCTACATGGGTGATGACTTATCTGCGAAAGAGGAAAACGGGATATACACAGCGACACTTAAGTCCGAAAACTACAGTTCGGGTGAGAACTCGTTCCGGATTTCTGTAATGGTCAAAAACGGAACCTCTGCAGGTGACATCTTTAAGCTATATAAAACCGTGACGGTTCTCGCGGAGCACGAGGGCGGTAAGGCAACCTGTGCGTCTGCAGCGGTTTGCACAGTTTGCGGCGAGGCGTACGGAGAGGAAGACCCGAATAATCACGCTAATCTCAAGCATTTCCCCGCAAATGCCGCAACCGCTGCCGAAGAAGGCAATGTGGAATACTGGTACTGCGACGGCTGTGAAAAGTATTTCAGCGATGAAAATGCTGAAAACGAAATCAAACTTAATGACACCGTAATCGCAAAACTTGCACCTTCAATCATCAAGGGTGACGGACAGAGCGTAACCGAAGGCGAAAAGAAGGCTCTTGCGTTTACATCCGATGCGGCGTTTGATGACTTTATCCGTGTTGAGGTTGACGGCAAAACGGTAGACGAAAGCAACTACACAGTTAAATCCGGCAGTACAATCGTAACGCTTAATGCTGACTATGTTGCCACACTTTCGGCAGGTGAACATACACTGGGCATTGTTTCCCAAAACGGAACGGCAACAGCAAATTTCACCGTGAGTGAAAAAGTTGCGGCAACCGCTGACAATAACAATATATCCCTATGGCTTGCCCTGCTCTTTGTAAGTGGTGGTGCCGTTACAGCGACAAAGGCTGTAACTAAAAAAGAGAAAAATAACAGATAGACAATTCCGACTACATCAAAAAGAAGGGGACGCCAAAGGCATCCCCTTCTTTTTGATGTCTCAATATCTGTATTCGTACAATCCACATGTTTAGTGCATTTTGAAGTCTTTTAAAAATAAAATTTGTGAAAAAATGAATGCACGTTGACTGTATTGATTCCGGGATGAAAAAATGGTAGCATAAAAACAGTATTTACAATGTGATTAAGTAGAATATGCAGCTTAGAGTGGGGTCTTATTATGAGAATGTATGACATAATCAAAAAGAAGCGCGACGGCGGGGAACTGTCCTCAGAGGAAATTGATTTTTTTGTACAAGGGTATACGGATGGCAGCATACCCGACTATCAGGCGTCGGCTCTTACTATGGCAATATATTTTTCGGGAATGAATCCGCGTGAGACGACGGACCTGACACTTGCGATGGCGCGCTCAGGCGACATGATGGATTTGTCACCGATAAAGGGTGAAACGGTTGATAAGCACAGTACGGGCGGTGTAGGTGACAAAACAACACTCATTGTCGCTCCCATTGCTGCCGCACTCGGGTGCAAGGTGGCGAAGATGTCGGGCAGGGGTCTCGGACATACCGGCGGCACCGTTGACAAACTTGAATCAATTCCGGGCTTTAAGGTTGAATTGCCGCCGGAGAAGTTTTTCAAACAAGTTGAGGATATCGGGATTGCGGTTATCGGTCAATCGGGAAATATGACGCCTGCCGACAAAAAGCTTTATGCACTGCGTGATGTCACTGCATGCATAGAGAGTACGCCGCTCATTGCATCGAGTATTATCAGCAAAAAATTGGCCGGCGGAAGCAAAAATATTGTACTGGATGTCAAGTGCGGCAGCGGAGCTTTTATGAAGACACCGAGTGACGCACGTGAACTTGCAAAAGCTATGGTTGATATCGGAAATCGTGCAGGGCGCAAAACAACGGCAGTTATAACAAATATGGATATCCCTCTCGGAAATTATATCGGAAACACGCTTGAGGTTACCGAAGCTGTAGGTGTTCTTAAAGGTGAGGGATGCAGCGACCTTAAGGAACTCTGTACGGTTCTCGCCTCGGTTATGTATGCATCCTGTGAAGGCATTGAAATTGAGGAAGCGAGAAAAGCCGTTTTGCGTGTGGTTGCCGACGGCTCTGCACTTGCAAAACTTCGTGAAATGGTTGTGTATCAGGGCGGAGACCCCTCTGTGATTGATAATCCTGATAACTTTGAAAAGAGCAAATATATCTATGAGGTAAAGTCACCCGTGGATGGGTTTATTACACGGACGGACACGGAAAAAATAGGTATTGCATCTGTTGTCCTCGGTGCCGGACGTGAAAGGAAGGGAGATCCTATTGACTACAAGGCGGGCATCATTCTCTCAAAAAAGACCGGTGATGCGGTAAGGACAGGAGATACAATCGCTACTCTCCATACGGACCTTAAAGATAAAATAGAAACGGCAGAGGATATGATTCTTTCCGCACTTACATTCGGTGAAAATAAGCCGCCTTTTGAAAAGTTGGTATATGAAATTATAAAATAAAAGTTTAAGAGAAAATTTAATTTTTTGAAAAGGGGAAACAGGTGTGGACATAAAAGAAATTCTCTCAAGGGTAGACCATACATTGCTAAGTACTACCGCGACTTGGGAGCAGATAAAAGTTATTTGTGATGATGCTGTAAAATACAAAACCGCAAGTGTATGTGTACCGCCGTCATTCGTAAAGAGATGTGCCGACTATCTTGACGGACGTATTCCGGTTTGCACGGTAATAGGCTTTCCGAACGGCTACAATACAACGAAAATAAAATGTGCCGAGGCATATGATGCCGTACAAAACGGTGCTGATGAAATAGATATGGTTATAAATCTCGGCTGGGTTAAAGAGGGAAGATACGATGACATTCTTTCAGAGATAAATGACATCAAAGCACATTGTGACGGAAAACTTCTCAAGGTCATAGTTGAGACATGTCAGCTTACCACGGAAGAAAAGGTGAAAATAACCGAAATTGTTTCGCGGTCGGACGCGGATTTTATAAAAACCTCAACCGGTTTTTCAACGAGCGGCGCGACATTTGAGGATGTTGAAATCTTCAAAGCACACGTTTCAAACGGCACAAGGATAAAGGCTGCCGGCGGTATTTCGTCAATCGCCGATGCGGAAAAGTTTATAGAACTCGGTGCTGACAGACTCGGCACCAGTCGTATAGTTAAAATTGTAAAGGGATGATTATGATGGCTCTTACGCCTACACCACACAATACGGCAAAACCCGAGGACTTTGCGAAGACCGTTCTTATGCCGGGTGACCCGCTACGCGCAAAGTTTATTGCGGAAACATATCTTGAGGACGCAAAGCTTGTAAACAATGTACGTGGAATTCAAGGTTATACCGGAACATACAAAGGCACACGTGTAAGCGTTATGGCAAGCGGAATGGGTATGCCGTCCATTGCCATATATTCGCACGAATTGTTCAATTTTTACGGTGTTGATAACATTATCCGTATCGGCTCCGCCGGCGGTATAGCCGATGACATTGAACTGCGCGACATTGTTGCGGGTATGTCAGCATGTACAAACTCGAATTTTGAGAAACAATTTGATTTACCGGGACGTTATGCACCGACAGCGAGTTATAAACTTTTAAAAACGGCAGTAGATGTTGCCGAAAAACTCGGAACCCCTATGAAGGTAGGTTCTCTTTATTCATCGGATACATTTTACGATGACTGCCACGGACTTGAGGTGTGGAAGAAGATGCACAATGTACTTGCAACGGAAATGGAAGCGGCAGCCCTTTATATGGAAGCTGCACGCGCGGGTAAGAATGCGCTTGCAATATGCACGATTTCCGATTGTCCTCTCAAGGGTACGGGACTGGATGCGGATGCACGTCAGAACACATTTACTCAGATGATGGAGATTGCACTGTGTACCGCTGCTGAGTTGGATGAGTAAATTTTCCATTGTTTTTTGATTAAAATTTGTGTGAAACAAAACAGGAGAAGACAAACTATGTCAAAACGTGTTTTTTTAACTGTACTCGACAGCTATGGAGTAGGTGAGCTTCCGGACGCCGACAAATTCGGAGATGTCGGAAGCAATACACTTCGCTCCTGTACAAAGTCCGATAAGTTCAAAGCGGACACTCTCGAAAAACTCGGACTTTTCAACATAGACGGTATTGACTGCGGTCTGAAAATCAGCAGTCCTCTCGCATCTTTCGGAAAATGTGCGCAGCAGTCTATGGGTAAAGATACAACCACAGGTCATTGGGAAATCTGCGGTGTTATCTCGAAGACTCCCATGCCGACATTTCCAAACGGCTTTCCGCCTGAGGTTATGGACGAATTTTCACGCCGTACAGGGCGCGGGTGGCTTGTGAATAAGCCGTATTCGGGGACACAGATTATAAACGAATACGGAGACGAGCACGTAAAGACCGGAAAACTCATTGTGTATACGTCTGCGGATAGCGTGTTCCAGATTGCCGCACATGAGGATGTTGTACCGCTTGAACAGTTGTACGAGTATTGCAGGATTGCAAGAGAGATACTTGTCGGCAAATACGCTGTCGGACGTGTCATAGCAAGACCGTTTGTGGGAACAGGAAACGGAAACTATACCCGTACAGCCAACAGGCACGATTTTTCGCTTGTTCCGCCGAAAACTCTTTTAAACGTGCTCCACGATGCCGGACTTGATGTTATCTCAATAGGAAAGATAAATGATATCTTTGCAGGTTCAGGTGTGACCGAGAGTCATCCGACACACGGCAATGCACATGGCATGGAAACTATGGATGAGATTGTAAAGAAAGATTTCAACGGTCTCTGTTTTACAAATCTTGTTGACTTCGACATGCTTTACGGGCACAGAAATGATGTTGACGGATATGCAAATGCAACGGCTGAGTTTGATACATGGCTTTCGGGATTTATGAAGAAACTTCGCCCGGACGACATTCTTATAATTACCGCCGACCACGGCTGTGACCCGGCTACGCCGAGCACAGATCACTCGAGGGAGTATATTCCGCTCCTGTGGTATGAGAAAGGCGGACCCGCAACGAATCTCGGCATACGCAAGACGTACGCCGACATCGGCAAGACCATAGAGGAACTCTTTGGTCTTCATTCAGACATTGCGGGTGAGAGCTTCCTCCGCGAAGTGACTATACCCGAAAATCCGTATGCGAGGTTTAGAAAATGATAACTTCTACACAGCTTCTTAAAAAGGCGGAGGAAGCCATGAATTTTTCCTACTCGCCTTATTCAAATTTTAAAGTCGGAGCGGCGCTGCTTTGCAAAGACGGCACAGTCTACACCGGATGCAACGTTGAAAACGCTGCATTCGGCGCAGGAGTCTGTGCCGAGCGTAACGCTCTTTTCAAAGCAGTATCCGACGGACACAAAGACTTTATCTCAATAGCGGTTGTCGGCGGCGTAAACGGAGTAATAGATGATTTTTGTTATCCGTGCGGTATCTGCCGTCAGGCTCTCTCGGAGTTCACCGATGTTACTTTCAAATTTTATTTCAAAAATAAAGACGGTGACGAAGTAAGCTATACTCTCGATGAGATGCTTCCGCACACATTTGACAATCTTTAATTGGGTACATACAAGTGGCCGGCAGAGAACCTGCCGACCATTGACGAATAAGTTTTACAAGTGTATAATTTTTACAGTTGAATTCAGTTGTAAACTTTATGGTTGTCAACTGATTTTTTAACGGAAAAATAAAGTGCCAAAACAAATTTTAATGAATTGTAAGGAGATAATTATGAGTAAATATCCGAAGTTGTTTGAACCTATAAAAATAGGTAACCTCACAATAAAGAACAGAGTTGCCCTTGAGCCCATGCTTCTTGAAGTGGGTGAGCTTGACGGTACTGCAGGTGACAGACTTATTGCGTACTATGAAGAGCGTGCAAAGGGTGGCGTAGGTCTTATTCAAACAGAGGTTACACGTATCTCCGATTGGACCGGAACAACAGGACCTTCACAGCTTTCCGTTACAAGTGACAGGTGTATACCCGGACTTAAAAAGCTTGCAGATGCTGTTCATAAGTATGATTCAAAGATATTTGTACAGCTTCATCATACCGGAAGACAGACTCTCCAGCTTGTTGTTACTGCATGGAAGCTTTCCGACATGATAGGCAGAACCCCCGTTGCAGATGCATGGTGGAAGCTTTTCTTCACAATGACGAAGTATCTTGATTATTTTGAAAATCCTCTCATGCATAACTTCTATTTCCCGGTTGTTTCAGCATCAAATATTCCGACCGGACTCGGCTCATCTCCGGTTATGCCTCAGAAGACAAGACCTCTTACAAGATGGGAGATTCACAAGCTTGAGGATGAATTTGCAGAGGGTGCGCTTCGCTGTAAAAAGTCCGGAATTGACGGTGTTCAGCTTCACGCAAGTCACGGATACCTTATTCAGCAATTCCTTTCTCCATACACAAATCAGAGAACTGACGAATACGGCGGTTCTACAGAAAATCGTTGTAGATTCGTAAAAGAAATAATAGAGAAAATACGTGAAAAGTGCGGACCTGATTTCCCTGTTACGGTTCGTCTTACAGTTGACGAGTACTACAGGATGTACGGTTATGATATGGGTATCACGCTTCCCGAGGGTGTTAAGATTGCAAAGCTCCTTGAGTCATATGGTGTTGACGCACTTGATATTTCATCCGGTACATATGACACCATGAATTCATGGCTTGAGCCTACAAGCTTTGAGCCGGGTTGGAGAAAGGGCAATGCAGAGGCTGTAAAAAAAGCAGTAAACATTCCTGTTATTGCAGCAAACCTTATACGTACACCTGAGCAGGCTGAAAAACAGCTTGAAGACGGTATACAGGATATGATAGGTCTCGGACGCCCGCTCCTTGCGGACCCGTACTGGGTAAAGAAAGCAGAGGAGGACAGACCGGAGGATATACAGAGATGTATTTGCTGTCTTTGGTGTATTGAATCCATGTACAACGGTGCAATGGTGCACAAGTCGGGCGAATGTGCTCTCAATCCGCGCACATGCTATGAAACAAAATACCCGCTTGTTCCGAAAAAGGACGGTGACGGCAAAACTGTTGTTGTAGTCGGCGGAGGACCTTCCGGCCTTACTGCGGCAAAGGTGCTTGCACAGAGAGGCTTTAAGACAATCCTCTTCGAGAAAAATCCGTTCCTCGGCGGTCAGTTTGAACTTGCGGCAACTCCTCCGCATAAGGATAAACTTCGTTGGGCAATCGAGGATCTCAAGACCGCATGTGACAAAGCAGGTGTTGAATTCCGTATGGGTACATCTGTAACCGCACAGGCGATAAACGAACTCAAACCGTATGCAGTTTTTGACGCTACGGGCGGAACGGCTGCAAGACCGAAAATCCCGGGATTCGATTTGCCGAATGTTTGCACAATAACGGAGATTCTTACGGGAGAGGTTAAGCTTTCCGGAAAGAAGGTTGCGGTTATCGGTTCGGGAATGTCGGGCCTTGAGACTGCTGAAAAGCTTGCTTATGACGGAAACAGCGTGACAGTTATTGAAATGGCCGGCGAGATTGCTCCGGGAACATGGAAGCAGCATATTGACGATGTTAAGCCGAAACTTGATGAAAGAGGAGCAAGGTTTATCACAAGTTATAAGCTTGTAAAGATAAACGAGGACTCTGTAGAAATTGAAAGTGCGGATGTTCCGGGAAGAATGAAAAACATTCCGTGTGACAATGTTGTACTTGCGCTCGGCGTTAAACAGAATACATTGTCGGAGGATGTTAAAGCAGCTTGTCCTCGTGTTATAAAAGTAGGAGACGCCGCACAGGTTGGCCGTGTAGCAAATGCGACACATACAGCATACAAGGCCGCAATGGAACTCAAATAAGAGTTTTTGTTGTAATGAAGCACCGGAAAAGGTATAATAGTCTTGATGACAAAGGTCTTTTGAGACCTTTTTGGAGGATAAAAACGAATGGGTAAATATTCAGTATCCCTTGATAAAATTATCAAGGCTGAGGGCTACAAGGTGCTTTACATGCCGAAGCCGGCAGGAGAGATTCTTATTACATCTATGGAGGTCTACAGACCAAGCCTTATTCTGGCACGTTATGATAAAAACTTCATGTCGGAGCGAATTCAGTTCATAGGAAATTCCGAGAGCATATACTTAAAAGGTATTCCATCTGACGACATAAGACTTGAATCTATTGAGAGGCTTATGTCAAAGTGCCCGGTTGCAATAGTATTTTCAACAGTCATTGATGCGGACCTCATATGCCTGTTTATGCCTTTTGCGGAAAAGTACAGTGTACCGCTCTTACAGAGCAACGATGAAACATCTTTCGCTGTTTCTTCGCTTGTATCTTACTTAAACGTAGAACTTGCGGAACGTGAGACAAGACACGGCGTTTTGGTTGAAGTTTCCGGTGAAGGTGTTCTCATAATGGGTGACTCCGGCGTAGGTAAGTCGGAAAACGTTGTTGAGCTTATAAAACGCGGACACAGACTTGTTGCGGATGATGCTGTTGAGATACGTAAGGTGTCAAAAAAGACACTCGTTGGTTCGGCTCCGGACAATATTCGCCATTTTATAGAACTTCGCGGCGTGGGAATCATTGACGCACGAAGGCTCTTTGGTATGGGAGCTGTAAAGAATACCACGAAGATTGACCTTGTTGTTGAACTTGAAACGTGGGACGAGACAAAGGCGTATGAACGTATGGGTATAAATGAGGAAACTATAGATATCCTCGGAATCAATGTTCCGCTCTGCACTGTTCCTGTTTCTCCGGGACGTAACCTTGCGATAATCATTGAGGTTGCCGCCATCAACAACAGACAAAAAAAGATGGGTCACAACTCCGCAAAGGAACTTCTTGCAAGCCTCGGTATGCTTGATGAGACAGAGGTTACAACAGAAGAGATTGACATCTGGCACTCGTAAGTTATGTGGCATAAGAAGAAAAAACAATTATAAAAAGCAAATAAAATTGTAAGGACACCGAATTTGTTTCGGTGTCCTCTTTTTATATTCGTACCTTGTTTTAGGATTACAATCAAAACAGCTTTATAAGCTTTTCTATACTTTCCTTTGCGTCACCGAGCATGAGCGTTACGCCGCTTGGTTTTGAATAGAGCGGGTTTTCAACGCCTGCATATCCCGGATTTAAGTCATAGTTACAGATAACAATATGTTTTGCATCTGCAACGGAGAGAATGGGCATACCTGAAATAGGTGTATTTTCTGTATCTTTTGCTGCAGGGTTCATTACGTCGTTTGCACCTATGACAATTGCAACGTCGGTATCCTTGAAGTCATCGTTTATGTCCTTCATCTCACAGAGCTTTTCATACGGCACGTCAACCTCTGCAAGAAGAACGTTCATGTGACCCGGCATACGACCCGCAACAGGATGGATGGCGTATCTTACGTCAGCGCCGTTTGACTCGAGTTTGTCTGCAAGTTGTTTTACGAGAGCTTGTGCCTGTGCAAGAGCCATGCCGTAACCCGGAACAATGATAACTTTTTTAGCTGATTTCAGTATTCCAGGAAGCTTGTTTTGAGTCTCCCTTACTTCAACAGACTTATCAGCTTTGTCTTCCGTATGGATTTCCGGTGGAATTACCTCTAACTTTTCTTCTTTTATCTCAGAAGTTTTTTTGCCGTGTGCGGAAGTTTTTCCGAGAAGGATATCAAGAAGACTTCTGTTCATTGCCTTGCACATTATCTGTGTAAGGATAAGTCCGGATGCACCTACTATTCCTCCGATAGCAACAAGAAGTACATCGCCTATGGCAAGACCTGCGATGGAACCTGCCACGCCGGAGAATGAGTTGAGAAGTGATATGGTTATAGGCATATCAGCTCCGCCGACTCTTATTGAGAACAAAAGTCCGAATGCAAATGAGAGGACAAATGCTGCAATAATGAGCGGGAGAAGGGCCGGGATGAAAATTGATAAAACACAAAGTGCCAGAGATGCAATCAGCGAAATGATTGTAAGGGTACTGTGGCCCGGAATAACAACAGGCTTTCCGTTTATAACACCCTGCAGCTTTCCTGCTGCAACGAGTGAGCCTATAAGTGTGACAATTCCGACAACCAGTGCAAGCATTCCAGTGAAAATGCTGAACGAATTGGCTTCCTTGTCCGTTAAAAGTGTGAGAACGGCAACAAGGGCGGATGCGCCGCCGCCGAACCCGTTGAGGATAGCAACTGTCTGCGGCATCTGAATCATTTTGACTTTTGCCGTTATCCACGCGCCTATTGCCGAACCTATGAGCATTGCCGCAATTATTATGATGAGCGATGTACGTACATCTGTTCCGAACACTTCGTATTTTACCATTGTCAGCGCGATGGCAAGCGCCATAGAGACGGCTGAAACGGTGTTGCCTGTATAGGCTTTTTCAACCTTGCTCATAAGGTATATACCCACAAGAACTCCAAAAACAAGGACGGCACTGAAGATGTAATAAAATAAATCTGACATTATTTATTACCTCCCTCATCTTTGCTTTTGAACATTTTAAGCATTCTTCCGGTTACACCGAATCCTCCGACCACATTTATCATTGCGAGAATTAGTGCAAGTGCGCCGAAAATGTAACCGATTACGGGCTCATCGGCACGTACCGCTATTACTGTCGAAGATATTGCACCGAGCACAGTTATGCCGGACAATGCATTCATTCCCGACATAAGAGGAGTGTGAAGAAGACTCGGAACATTGTTTATGAGTTTGTATCCTACAATCATAGATACGAAAAATACAATTACAAGAATAATTTCCGTTTTCATGCGAACGACTCCTTGAATTTCTTAAAAAGCGCGACTTCATGGAAGGAGTCGCGCTTTCTTTAGAGTGATTTATTGATATTTGCTATGCGGAAAAATCAAAGACCCATTGCCTCAAGAGCACCGGCATGAACAATTTTTCCGTCTATTGTTGTAAGAGCGGATTTTATAATCTCATCATTCATGTCAAGAGAGATTTCTCCGTCCTTTGTCATGAACTTTACAAGTTCGTACATATTGTTTGCAAACATCCAGGTTGAGCTTGTGGGAAGAATACCCGGGATATTCTTTGTGCCGATGATAGTAACACCGTGTTTAACCTCAATAGCACCCTTGGGAGTTATTTCACAGTTACCGCCCTGGTCAATGGAGATATCTACTATTACAGAGCCCGGCTTCATGAGCTTAACCATTTCTTCGGTTATAAGTATAGGAGCAAGTTTGCCGGGAATGAGAGCTGAACAGAAAACAATGTCCATCTGAGGAAGAATCTTTGCAAGAGTTTCCTGCTCGCCCTTAAGTACGTCATCGGGGAGACGGAGGGCGTATCCGCCTTCTCCTACTGCAAGTGCGGGATCAATGCCGAGATCGATGATTTTTGCACCGAGCGACTGCGCATTTTCCTGACCCATAGGTCTGATATCTGCGGCATGTATAACGCCACCGAGGCGTTTTCCCGTTGCGAGAGCCTGCATTCCCGCAACGCCCGCACCGAGTACAAGTATGTTGGCAGGTTTGATAAGACCTACAGCACATGTTGTCATTGGTATGAACCACGGGAGCCTGTCAGCGGCCATAATCATACCTTTGTATCCTGCACATGTACTCATAGATGTAAGTGCATCCATTGATTGCGCACGGGAGATACGGGGAATACCGTCAAGAGTGATTGAGATAATACCTTTCGCCGCCATGTCTTTTACCATTTGATGGTTTACTGGTGAAGCAGGGTGAATGAATGTAATAAGGTACTGACCCTCATGCATCATCTCAATCTCGTGCTTGCCTTTAGCTTCGTTGAAAAGCGGTTCCTTTACTTTGAGAATAACATTTGACTTTTCATAAAGTTCTTCAACATCCGGAATAATCTTTGCACCTGCAGCCATATACTGGTCGTCAGTGAAGTGCGCGCCTTTTCCTGCATTTTGTTCGACAAGAACCTCCGCACCGAGAGCAATGTACTCTTTTACGGTGTCCGGTGTTGCTGCGACACGATCCTCCTCGTGCATGATTTCCTTTGGGATTCCGATAATCATTTTAATACGCCTCCATTTCATTTTCTCAATAATTGTGATGTTTTCACGATGGAAATTTTTCACGAGGAAAATTATAACATATAAACTGTTTCGTTGCTATATGAAATGCAAAAAAATAAATACAAATTTTAAGTTCTTTTTGTTGAATATGCTTATATATTTGTGGTATGATTTAAAAGCACACTGCGAAAAAGTTTTCTTAAAGCGAGAGGAGGATTATTTTGAAAGATGCAAAAACTTTGGCATACGTAAATGCATACGGTGTACTTGCCACACTTGAGAATCTCTGCGAGCTTGACCCGGACGCAAAAAAGATATGCCGGAAGCTCAAAAAACCGGTGTCACTTTGTTTTGAGGTGGTTGACGGCCCATGCGTAACGTACAACTTTTCAAAGGAGGGTTGTAAACTTACGGAGGGAGACGCAGGATGCACCTGTAAGATGAAGTTTACATCGCCGGAGAAGTTCAATGATCTTATTGACAACTCAAAGCCCGGTGTTCCCGTAAAGGGTGTTCCGCAGACTCTTCTGTTTCTTCTGGGACCTTTTACAAAGCTCACAAACATCCTTGTCAAATACCTGAGGCCCGCTGAAAATGATCTCAAGAATCCCGACTTTTTTGAAAAGTCAACAATACTCACCATGTACACAATTGCGGGAGCAATATGTGCAATAGGTAATAATGATAAGATAGGCAGACTTTCCGCATCATATATCGTTGACGGAGATATCCAGATGGGTATCACGGATAAGGTATATGTAACTATCACGGCAAAGAACAACATTCTTTCACTCAAAAAGTCAAAACCGGAAAACCCGCGCGCTGTTATGGAGTTCAAGACAATTGAACTTGCAAACGGACTTTTTAACGGAACCGCTTCGACTATCGGTGAACTCTGTGCCGGAAATATTTACATGAGCGGAATGATAAACATGATAGACAACATAAACCGCATTCTCGACAGAGTTGCGCTTTATCTTGCGTAAAAGGAGGAAAGTCTGACATGAGTAAATATCCGGAGTATAAACATGAAAAATCTCAGGAATGGTTCAATCGTGCGCTTGCCGCTATACCTGCAGGCGTTTACGGTCACCTCGGACCTTCAGAGGGACTTTTCCTTCCTATAACAAAGTGGCCTCTCATGGGTGACCACGCAAAGGGCTCTTACTTCTGGGACGTTGACGGAAATAAGTATCTTGACTTTATGTGCGCATACGGACCGAACGTTCTCGGATATTGCGATGACGAGGTTGATGCGGCCGCAATGGAACAGCTCAAGATAGGAAATTGTACAACATCACCTTCGTATAAGATGGTTGAATGTGCCGAACTTCTTAAGGACACCGTAAACATTGCCGATTGGGCATTCTTTATGAAAAACGGCTCCGATGCGACAACATTTTCCGTAATGTGCGCACGTGCACATACGGGAAAGAAAAAGATAGTATTCTTCAAGGGCTACTATCACGGTGACTTCCAGTGGGCACAAAAGGCCGACTATCCGGGAATTCTTCCCGAAGAGGTTGAAAACAACATAGTTATTCCATGGTTTGACATGGCTGCTCTTCAGAGAGTATGGGATGAAAATCACGGCGACATTGCCGGTATCATCGCACAGCCGTATGATCACGGAAACTTCTTTGATAACGTTCCCGCAACAAAAGAACAGTGGGCGGCAGTGCGTAAGTTCTGCGATGACCACGGTATGGTTCTCATCATCGACGATGTACGTGCCGGCTTCCGTCTTGACCTTGCAGGCTCGGACCATTATTACGGATTCAAGGCTGACCTTATCTGCTTCTGTAAAGCACTTGCAAACGGTTACAACATGTCTTGTGTATGCGGTCAGGAACACATGAAAACAACTGCATCTTCGGTTACATATACAGGCTCTTATTGGATGAGCGCCGAACCGTTTGCCGCATGTATTGCCTGCATAAATAAGATGAAGAGACTGGATACGCCTAAGATGTTCCGCAAGATGGGAATAAAGCTTACCGACGGACTCAAGGCTGCAGGCCGCGAACACGGATTTGATCTTGTTGTTTCCGGTGAACCTGCCCTCTTCTACCTGAGAATAGCAAACGATGATACGCTTATGCTTCACCAGGAGTGGGTAGCAGAGTGTGTAAGCCGCGGACTCTTTATCACGTCTCACCATAATCACTTTATTAATGCATCCTTGACGGATGAGGATATTGCACTTGCAATAGACATTGCGAATGATGCCTTTTCTGTTGTCGCTGAAAGACACCAAGATCAAGGCTTTATAAAATAATTTTGTGCATAAAAATAAATTTTGAAAGGGGATAAATTATGCCAGCAAATTACGGACCATTCGATAAAGCCGAATGGTTGCGTCTTGAAAAAAAGGCAGATGAGCTCAGACGTCTTACACTTCAGACATCAATTTGGGGCGGCTCGGGACACCTCGGCGGTGCTATGTCGGCCATGGATGTTATGACGATTCTCTACCATCGCTTTATGAAGCTTGACGCACACAATCCAAACTATCCTGACAGGGATAGATTCGTACTCTCGAAAGGACACTCGGCAGTGGGTTATGCTCCTGTTCTTGTTGATTACGGATTTATGCCGGTGGATGAGCTTAAAATCTTTAACCTTACCGGAGCTAAAATCGGTATGCACCTTGACTGTAACAAGGTTAAGGGCGTTGACTTCTCGACGGGCTCACTCGGACACGGAATATCTCTCGGTGTAGGTGCAGCTCTTGCCGCAAGAATGAAGGGACAGGATTACATGACCTTCGTACTTTGCGGAGACGGTGAAATGAATGAAGGATCAAACTGGGAAGCAATCATGTCAGCTGCACAGTTTAAACTTTCAAACCTTGTTATCATGGTTGATAACAACAAGTGTATGATTGACGGACGTGTTGCGGATGAAATGAACATTGAGCCTATTGACAAGAAACTCAAGGCGTTCAATTGCAATACATATCGTGTTGACGGTCACAATTTTTCACAGCTCAACATAGCAATTGAAGCTGCCATTGAATACAAAAAGAACGGCGGCGACAAGCCTACCGCTATTGTACTTGATACCTTCAAGGGTGAGGGCGTTGACTTCATGCGTGATGACTATCTCTGGCATTACGGCTCTCTTGATGAGGCTAAAGCTAAGAGAGCTTTCGACTCACTTGACAGATACTATAAAGAGCGCGTTGCTCGTGCAGAAAAGGAGGGCAAATAATCATGGGTGGTATGACATACACAAGTATTGATGCTGAGAAGCTTACTACAGCCGAATACTACGGAAAAGCACTTCATGACCTCGGTGTTGAGCATCCTGAAGTACTTGCTCTTACTGCTGACCTTGCAAAGTCAACAAAGATCAGTGCGTTTGCAAAAGAGTTTCCCGACAGACTTATAAATGTCGGAATTGCCGAGCAGAACATGTTCGGTATTGCCGCAGGTCTTGCAAAGAACGGATTCATTCCTTTTGCGTCCACTTTTGCAATTTTTGCCGCTGCGCGTTCACTTGACCAGATTCACACAGACATCTGCTATCAGAATGTTCCGGTAAAGATACTCGCATCACATGCGGGTACATCCTTCGGCCAGGCAGGCTCAACTCACCATTCACTTATCGACCTTGCTGCAATGCGCTCACTTCCGCATATGACGGTTATGTGTCCGTGTGACGGTGCAGAAGCATATAAGCTTGTTAAAGCCGCATATGATATTCCGGGACCTGTATATATCAGAATTAATCGCGGATTCGACGCAGTAGTTTATGAAGGCGGACCGGATTCTGTAGATTTCGTATGGAATAAGGCTGCAGTGATGAATGAGGGCAACGACCTTACAATTATCGCTATCGGTGCCGGAGTATTCCAGGCAATACAGGCAGCCCGTATGCTTAAGGCTGACTGCGGACTCAATGTCCGTGTACTCAATATGCACACGATAAAGCCTATTGATAAAGAAGCTATCATAAAGGCTGTTGATGAGACAGGTTGTATCATCACAGTTGAGGACCACGTTATCCAAGGCGGTCTCGGGTCCGCTGTTGCCGAGGTCATTGCGGAGCACGGTAAGGCTTGTAAGTTTAAGATGCTCGGTCATGACAACAGCTTCTCGACAATAGGTCTTCAAGAAGATCTTCTTTCAATTGCCGGTATTGACGCAAACGGTGTTGAAAGGGCAGCTGCAGAGCTTCTCGGTCTCAACATCCATGCTGATGATAGCTGGAATGACGAGTATTGATAAAGGAGGAAAGAATTATGCCAAATGAAGAAACCCGTTATGCAAATAAGGTTTTCATGGCAGGTGCTTTGCCTCTTATGAAAATCATTGCAACAGAAGTTCCGTCTCTTAACAAGCTTTTTGCATTGCCGAGAATAAACGCAGTTTATCAGGTATCTGTAAAAGCAGACGGTAAAAAAGAAGGAGTTCATTTTATAGTTACCAAGGGTGAGTGGGAAACTTACCAGGGACTTTACGAAGGACCGAAGCAGATTGACGGAGAACTCGCATTTTCTTCAATGGAGAAGATGAATGCCTTTATGAAGGGCGACATGTCAAAGCTTCCCATGATAAAGATAAAGAACGTTGCGAAGTTCGGTCTATTTATGGCTGTACTTCTCAAGATGTCTTCACTTCTCAATATGGCTGAACCGCCTGAGGATGAGGAGACACAGCTTCTTCTTGTAAAACTTTATTTCTCACTTCTCTCAACAGGTATTTCGGCTCTCAACAAGCTCGGACATCCTGCTATTTCAAAGTGGGTAAAGGAATCTCCTGATCGCTGTTATCAGTGGGAGGTTGCAGGTCATCCGGAGGTTGCTGCTTATCTTCGTATTGCAGAGGGCAAGTCAAAGGCCGGCAAGGGTATTTACCCGCGTTCAAGGCCATTCTTTACAATGAAGTTTGACTGTGCGAAGTCCGCACTTCTTATTCTCATGGAAATCGGCGATATGTTCGAAATGACTGCAAATTGCCAGCTCATCATGGAGGGCGGTCCGGAATTCGGTGTTCAGCTCGGTGATCACATGACAACAGTAGGACATCTTGCAAAATGATGATTTCATAAGCTGAAAATCGTAGCATATTCGGTAACATATTCACAGTTTTTAACCGACAGAAAAGGTCGCATATAGCGGCTGCTTCTGTCGGTTATTTCTATGCCGTTTTTGACAGTTTACTATTGGCATGAGTATGCGATTTATGGTAGTATATTAACTGTATAAGTTTGTATATATGTCTTAAGGTAGGATATGATCATATGAAGTACAGAATAGGAATCGACCTCGGCGGCACAAATATTGCCGCCGGCGTGGTTGACGAAAATAAAAAAATAATTGCGAAGTCGTCTGTTAAGACGAATTTGCCACGCCCGGCGGAAGAAATTGCCGACAGCATAAAGGAAGCGGTTCTGCTTGCCGTAGCAGAGTCGGGTATAACGCTCGCTGACGTTGAAGCTGTCGGCATAGGTACACCGGGAGCGGTAAATGCGGAGGGTGTTGTGGAATTTTCGAGCAATCTCGGCTTCAATGATACTCCGCTCCGCGCGCTTGTAGAGGAACGCATCGGAATTGAAACACACATAGACAATGACGCAAATTGCGCCGCTCTCGGTGAGCAGATTGCGGGATGCGGTGAGGGAGCAAAGAATTTTATTGCCGTAACTCTCGGAACCGGCATAGGCGGGGGAATTATCCTTGATGGGAAGCTGTTTTCAGGCATAAACGGAGCCGCCGGTGAAATCGGACATATGGTTATTGAACATGAGGGAATAGCGTGTCCCTGCGGACGAATCGGTTGCTTTGAACAGTACGCATCCGCAACCGCACTTGTGCGTCAGGCAAAGGATGCACTTCTTCGCGACAGAGATCATGACAGCTATATGTGGAAACTTGTAAATGATGACATTGAAAGGATTGACGGAAAAGCAGTATTTGATGCCGCTCATAATAACGATGAAACCGCCCTTAAAGTTATTGACAGATTCATTGAATGGCTTTCGTGCGGAATTGCAAATCTCATAAACATTTTCCAGCCTGAAATACTTTGCATTGGCGGAGGTATTGCGGCACAGGGCGACTTTATCATAAAGCCGCTTACGGAGAAGGTTGAGCATAAGCGCTATACACAGCACGCAAAGAGACAGACAAAGATATGTGCGGCGACACTCGGAAATGATGCCGGCATAATAGGCGCGGCTATGCTTTGATGAATGGAGTTTTGTTCTATGGAAAAAATTATAAATGCGGCTCAGTCCGCAGGCTGCAAAGTAACAAGGAATGCCGACATGAGCAAGTTCACGACATTCAAGGTGGGAGGCCCTGCAGAGCTTGTTATTGAGCCATGCGGCGTTGACGCCCTTTCAGATGTGCTTAAAGCATGTAAATCAGAAGGCATTAAACCTATAGTGCTTGGTAACGGCAGCAATGTACTCGTTAAAGACGAGGGTATTGACGGCGTTGTCATAGTCATGGGTGATGAGTTTTCAAAAATAGAATATTTCGGAAATAATATGGTGAGGGCACAGGCGGGCGCAAAGATAGCTTCTCTTTGTAACTTCTGTCTTGAGTATGAGCTTGCCGGGATGGAGTTTGCTTTCGGTATTCCCGGAACCGTAGGCGGTGCGGCATTTATGAATGCCGGAGCATACGGCGGAGAAATGAAAGATGTCATAATGGTTGTAAATCACATGAATCTTGACGGTGAACGCGGCTCTTTTCAGGGTGGTGAGCTTAAGTTCTCATACAGACACAGCGCATATGTTGATTCCGACCTTATAATAACCTCTGTTATTTTCTTGCTTGACAAGGGGAATCCTGACGCAATAAAAATAAAAATGACCGACATACTGAACCGCCGCAAGGCAAAGCAGCCGCTTGAGTTTCCGAGTGCGGGAAGCACATTTAAACGTCCCGAAGGGTATTTTGCCGCGGCTCTCATTGACGAGTGCGGACTTAAAGGAAAATCAGTCGGCGGAGCACAGGTCTCCGAAAAGCATGCGGGATTCGTTATAAACAGGGGCGACGCTACCGCAAAAGATATATTGACACTCATGGATGAGATTCAAAAAACAGTAAAAGAACAGAAGGGCGTTATTCTTGAACCCGAGGTAAGGATATTATGAATTTTATTATTGTTACCGGACTTTCCGGAGCGGGAAAATCGAAAACTATAGAGATACTCGAGGACATAGACTTTGTCTGTGTAGACAATCTGCCTCCGAAACTTCTCCCCGCATTCGGGCAGATAGTTCAAAAAAGCGAGCAGGACACAAAAACGGCAATAGTTACGGATGTCCGTTCGGGAAACGGATTTCGAGAACTGTTTTCATCACTCGGTGAACTGCGCGAACTCGGAATTGATTACAAAATACTTTTTATTGATGCTGCAAATTCAACTCTTATTCATCGCTTTAAGGAGACAAGAAGACGTCATCCGCTTATGAACAAATACAATGATGTTTCAGATGCAATTGAGGCTGAACGCGAGATAATGGAGCCTGTAAAACAGGTGGCTGATTTCATCATTGATACTACTCATATGTCATCAAAGCAGCTTCGTGAGCGTATTGCAGGACTCTTTCTTGAAAATCTTCAGCAGACCATGCAGATACAATGTATGTCATTTGGCTTTAAATACGGAATACCCGCTGACGCGGATCTTGTTTATGATGTCAGATGCCTTCCGAATCCGTTTTACATTGATTCTATGAGAAATCTCACGGGACTGAATGAGGAAGTAAGTTCTTATGTCATGAAGTTTGAACAGTCAAAGGAGCTTCTTAAGAAACTTGAGGACATCATAGATTTTTCCATTCCGCTTTACAGGGAGGAAGGAAAGAGCAATCTTGTTATTGCTTTTGGCTGCACAGGCGGAAAGCATCGCTCCGTTACGTTTGCCGAGGCGATGTATACTCATCTCAAAGATTCCGCTTTACCTGTTTCTATTATCCACAGGGATATTGCAAAATGATTTTTATTTTAAACAGAGGATTGTTAGGCGAATATTTAAATTTAAGCGAACATTTAAGTTAAAGGTGGTGTGAATATGTCATTCGCTTCAGATGTAAAAGATGAAATAATTGAAAAAAGCGAGCTTGCACGAATGTGCGGCGGTATGAAAGAATGTTGTATTCATGCCGAGATGTACGGTCTTTTCCTTTTTTGCAGAGATTTTTCCGCTGACAGAATATGTATTAAAACAGAGCATGAGGGAGTAGCGGGTCTTTATTCTGAGTTTGCCCGTAAAATCACCGATAAGAAACCGAGGGTCGAAAAGTCGTCTGCAGGAACCATAAGAGTATCCGTAAGAGGGGATGCTGACAGGCATAAGGTACTGGAAGCCTTCGGACACACGGGGGCGGAGATAACGAGAAGGCTCAACCGTGCAAACCTTGAGTTCGATTGTTGCACAGCCGCTCTTATCAGAGGCGCATTTCTCTCATGCGGAACTGTTACAAATCCTGAAAAAGATTATCATCTTGAATTTGTAATTTCTCATAAGGTGCTTTGCGATAACCTAAAAAAACTTATGAATGAAGCGGACATTTTCCCGAAATATGTTATGCGAAAAGGTGTGCATGTGCTGTATTTCAAGGACAGTGAAAAGGTTGAGGATCTCCTTACATTTATGGGCGCACCGGATTCATCTCTTGAAATAATGGGAACAAAAATGTACAAGGATATGCGAAACAAGGTCAACAGAAAAATGAACTTTGAAAATGCAAATTCCTCTCGTGCATTTGATGCCGCATATAAGCAGATAGAAGCAATACGTTTTATTGAAAAAGAAAAGGGACTCGGATACCTTTCCAATGACCTTGTTGAACTTGCAAAACTGAGACTTCAGAATGAGGATTACTCATTGAAGGAGCTCGGCGATGAACTGACTGTTCCAATCTCAAAGTCGGGTGTGAATCACAGACTTAAAAGAATACTTAAAACCGCTGAAGATTTGGGGTGGCATGAATGAGTTTTACGCATCTCCATCTTCATACAGAGTACAGTCTCCTTGACGGCGCATGCCGCATAAAGCCGCTTATAAAACAAGTTGCGCAGCTCGGACAGACATCTGTGGCAATAACCGACCACGGTGTTATGTACGGAGCAATGGATTTTTATAAAGAGGCAAAGGCTGCGGGAATAAAGCCGATAATAGGCTGCGAATGCTATGTCGCAGCAGAGAGTATGTACGACAAACAAGGGGTTGCCTCAAAAGTGAGACATCACCTTATTTTATTATGCGAAAATAATATCGGATACAGCAACCTCATAAAGATGGTATCTGATTCGTTTACAGACGGTTTTTATGTAAAGCCGAGAATTGATAAGGAACTCCTGAAAAAACACCATGAGGGCCTTATAGCACTTTCGGCATGCCTTGCCGGTGAAGTTGCGACAAAGCTCTTAAACGATGATTATGAAGGTGCCAAAGAGACGGCACTTTGGTATAACGAAACGTTCGGCGACGGAAATTATTTTATTGAGGTACAAAACCACGGTATTCCCGAACAGATGCGTATTTTGCCTGATCTTGTGAGACTGTCAAAGGAAACGGGAATTCCCCTTGTTGCCACAAATGACTGTCATTATATACTGAAGGAGGATTCTCTTGTTCAGAAAATTCTTGTTTGTATACAGACAAATCACACGATAAATGAGGACGCCGGACTCGGCTTTGGAACAGATGAATTCTACGTAAAATCCGAAGAGGAAATGCGAGAGTTATTTTCTGAAATACCATCTGCGGTGGACAATACATCGCTCATTGCCGAGCGTTGCAATGTTGACTTTGAATTCGGGCATATAATTCTTCCGCACTTTGAGGTTCCAAACGGCAGAGATCATGCGGAGTATCTGCGCGCACTTGCGACTGCCGGATTCAACAAGCGCTATGTAGATCTGCCCGAAGAAAAGCGAAAGCATTACATGGAACGCTTTGACTATGAGTTGTCGGTTGTCGATTCCATGGGATATACCGACTATTATCTTATTGTTTATGATTTTGTAAGGTATGCAAAGTCAAAGGAAATACCTGTGGGTCCGGGCAGGGGCTCGGGAGCGGGCAGCATTGTTGCCTACTGTGTCGGAATAACCGATATTGATCCGATGAAATACAATCTGCTTTTTGAAAGATTTTTAAATCCCGAGCGTGTCTCAATGCCGGATTTTGATATTGATTTTTGCTACGAACGTCGCGGGGAAGTTATTGACTATGTTGTAGAAAAATACGGCGCAGATCATGTCTCGCAGATTGTCACATTCGGTACTCTTGCCGCGCGTGCAGCTATACGTGATGTCGGAAGAGTGTTGGGTATTCCTTATGCAAAAGTTGACGCTGTTTCTAAAATGATTCCGTGGAAGCAAAGTCGGGATCTTTCAAAGGCAATAGAAATAATTCCCGAACTCAAAAAAAAGATAGACACGGACCCTGAAGTAAAAAAATTGATCGAATATTCCTTGAAGATTGAGGGTATGCCGAGACATACATCGACTCACGCCGCAGGAGTGGTTATAACAAGAGACCCTGTAAGCACATATGTACCGCTTGCGCAAAAAGACGGTGTTATTGTTACGCAGTATACAATGACGACGCTTGAGCAACTCGGCCTTCTCAAAATGGACTTCTTGGGACTGCGTACACTAACCGTTGTCGCAAACTGTGAAAAACTTGTACGTAAGCGCGATCCGAATTTTTCGGTTAAAAATATTGACTTTACCGACCGTGAAACCTTCAAAATGTTTGGAAGAGGAGACACGGAGGGAGTATTTCAGTTTGAGTCAACCGGACTGCGCAATGTACTTACGCAGTTTAAACCTACGTCAATTGAAGATCTCATTGCACTTACATCTCTTTACAGACCGGGTCCTATGGATTCTATACCAAAGTATATCTACGGACGACACAATCCGGATAAAATAAGATATGAAACTCCGCAGCTTGAGAGTATCCTCGGCGTAACTTACGGCTGCATGGTTTACCAAGAGCAGGTAATGCAAATCTGCCGTGAACTTGCCGGATACTCTTTCGGGCATGCGGATATTGTGCGGCGTGCAATGTCCAAGAAAAAGCACGATGTTATGGAAAAAGAACGCACAACTTTTGTTGAAGGCTGCGCAAAGAACGGCATATCAGGCACGGTTGCAAATACAATCTTTGATAAAATGATTTCCTTTGCGTCCTATGCCTTCAACAAATCGCACGCCGCAGCATACGCGACACTTGCATTTGAGACAGCATATCTCAAATGTCACTATCCTGCCGAATTTATGGCATCACAGATAACAAGTGTACTCATGTTCACGGATAAGGTGGCAGAGTATATTTCGGAATGTCGTGACTTAAAAATTGAAGTTCTGCCACCTGATGTGAACTCAAGTGTCGCGGATTTTGTCGCCGATGACGGTAAAATCCGATTTGGTCTCCTTGCGGTAAAAGGTCTTGGCAGAGGACTTATCGATGAAATTGTAAAAGAGCGCGAACAGGGCGGAAGGTTTACAAGCTTTCATGGCTTTATAAGACGTGTTTACAGCCGTTCTTTAAACCGCAAGGCAGCCGAGAACCTCATAAAGTGCGGAGCACTTGACGGTCTCGGACTTAACCGACGCCAAATGCTCAGTGTCCTGCCTGATATCATGTCGGAACTGGATACCGACAGACGACAGAATGTCGAGGGACAGATTGGCCTTTTCGACATAACTCCGGGCGGCAATGAAACGGAGATATCATCCGGTCCGGCTCTTCCCGACCTTCCGGAGTTTGGACATCTTGAGATCCTGCTTTTTGAAAAAGAAACGGCAGGTGTGTATATATCCGGTCATCCGATGGAGCAGTATATTGAGTATGGTAAAAGCATAAAAAGTGCAAAAGTCTCAGAACTTCTGTCTGCAACCGAAGACGGTACATCGCGCTATAAAGACGGTGACGCCGTGAGAGTTCTCGGAATGATTTCGGGAATAAAAATAAGGCTTACGAAATCAAACACAACTATGGCAAATGCAATGGTTGAAGATGTGACCGGCAGTATTGAGCTGACCGTTTTCCCGAAAACATATCAGGAATATTCCGGGATTCTTCGTGAAAATGCAGTGCTTATCATTGATGCAAGACTATCTGTGGAAGAAGGGGAGCGACCGTCACTCAAATGCATGCGACTTGCCGCTGTAAATACCCGTGAGGCGATGGCTGCACAAACTTACAATCCAAGTGAAAAGACAAAGAGGCACGGCCTTTTCTTACGAATTGAAAATGACAAAACGGAAACGGATATTAAAGAGGTAAAATCTGTTTTGCGCGATTTTGGTGACGGAGAAACCCCCGTATATTTTTACTTTTGCAGTACAAAGAAATATATGGTTTCCGATGAGGCTTCGTGTGTCCGTTCAGATGACGGACTTATCGCAAAACTTCGGGGGATTTTGGGTGATAAAAACGTCGTTCTTCAATGATTTTTGGTTTATTGATTGACAAGCATTCAAACTTAATATTATACTTTATGAAGTGCGCATGCAGTTTTATTGCGGCTACATGCATATCAATGTTTTGGAGGCAATTAAAATGAAGACTATAGGTGTTTTGACAAGCGGCGGCGATGCACCGGGAATGAACGCTGCGGTTCGCTCTGTTGTTCGTACCGGTATAGAAAATGATATGCGTGTTTTCGGAATAAACAACGGATATGAAGGCCTTATGGACGGAGATATTATTGAAATGAATCTTCGCTCCGTTTCAAATATCATACAGCGCGGCGGAACAATTCTTCATACGGCACGTTCCGAGGAATTCAGAACTTTGCGCGGACAGAAAAAAGCAGCTGATATGTGCAGACGTCTCGGTATTGAAAGTCTTGTTGTAATCGGAGGCGACGGCTCATTCCGCGGCGCGCAGGAACTTTCAAAGCAGGGTATAAACTGCGTGGGAATTCCGGGAACTATTGACAATGACATAGCCTGTACCGATTATACGATAGGCTATGACACCGCAATGAACACAGTAATGGAAATGGTCGATAAGGTACGTGACACAACAGAGTCACATTCAAGGTGCAGCGTTATTGAAGTTATGGGAAGAAATGCGGGATACATCGCCCTTTATTCGGGTATTGCAGTCGGTGCAACGAGTATTCTTGTCCCTGAATTTGAATATGATTTTGAAATTGATATCATTGACAGAATGAAAAAGACAATAAGCACGGGAAAGCGTCATTTTGTAATAATCGTTGCCGAGGGCTGCGGCAATGCAACGAAGATGGCAAAGGAAATTCAGGACAGAACCGGTGTAGAGACAAGGGCAACAATTCTCGGTCATGTTCAGCGTGGCGGCTCCCCGACTGTAAGAGACAGAGTGCTTGCGTCCCGTATGGGCAATTATGCGGTGAGACTTCTAAAGCATTCACATGACAGCTGCATCATAGGAGTAAAGTCTGATGAGATAGTTTCTTATCCGATAGATGAAGCTCTTGCAATGGAAAAAACTCTTGACCTTGATACTTATCGTATGGCTCATGAGATTTCCATTTAATACTAAAAAATAAAGTTTAAAAGATAAATTGAAATTATTTATTTTTATAAGAAAAGCCGGAAGTTTGACTTCCGGTTTTTTTGTCAGTTTTTTTGATATATGTAATGTTTTTTAGTTTACACGGTTACGTTCATATGATAAAATCATCTGTGCTGATAAAAAAATAAAAAAGAGTTAGAAAAAGTATATTTAAGTGTAAAAGTGTGGTTACAGTATGTCATTTCAAAACGTTATAACTCTTCTCGGCGGTATTGCAATGTTCATTTTCGGAATGAACGGTATGAGCGACAGCCTTAAAGACATGGCGGGTTCTTATCTCAAGAAAATACTTGCGAAGCTTACGGAGAAGAGAATTGTCGCAGTTCTTGTAGGAGCCGGACTTACGGCTCTTATACAAAGCTCAAATGCCATGTGCTCCATGGCGGTGGGATTTGTAAATGCGGGACTTATGGATCTTGAACGTACCTTTGGAATCATCCTTGGTGCAAAGCTCGGTACAACTATTACCGGACAGCTTATTGCTTTCCATATTTCCGATTATGCAACGCTCCTTATTTTCCTTGGCGTTGTAATAACGATGATTGCAAAAGGTAAGGAAAAAATTGTCTATTTCGGAGATGTAATTGCATATCTCGGAATCCTGTTCTTAGGCCTTGGTCTTATGAGCGATTCAATGGCGCCTCTTAAAGAATTGGAATGGTTCCAAGCAATGATAACAGGCATATCAAATCCGATTCTCGGCGTTTTGTTCGGTCTTGTATTTACTACACTTATGCAGAGTGTATCGGCATCTGTGGGTATTTTACAAATAATGCTCCTTTCCGGCCTTATTGATTTTGCACCGGCTTTTTATATCATGATGGGTATGAATATCGGCGCATCGATTGCTCCCATACTTGCTTCTATCGGCGGAAGAAAAGACGCAAAGAGAGTTGCCGCGATAGTTGTAATTGTTGAGACCTTCGGAATGATTTTCTTTACGATTGTATCTCAATTGTTACCGATTACAACCTGGCTTCAGATGACATCGAGTGATCCCGCACGTCAAATGGCAAATGCCAATACAATCTTCAACCTTGTTATGATTATCATAACCTTCCCGCTTGCAAAACAGGTTGTATGGCTCACCCGTCAAATTATACGCGGTGAGGATAAAGATGATAAAGAAGCAAAGCTCGAATTTATCAACGATGCCGGATATGCGTCATCTGACATACTTATGGAGCAGATTGACGCTGAGGTACGCCGCATGGAAGATCTTGTGAAAACAAATCTCAAGATTGCAACGGACACGTTTTATGCAAAACATACATACAGTGCGGAAAAGTTTAATAAAACGGAAACAACCATAGATTTTCTTAACAAGGCCATAACGGATGCTCTCATAAAGGCATCATCAATGAAACTTTCCGAGACGGACGCGAAACATGCCGGCCATCTCTTCCATGTTTGTACTGACCTTGAACGTATAGGTGACCATGCAAAAAATATTTTAGAATATGCAAATCGTATGATAGAAAATGATACCCCATTTTCGCACGAGGCATCTGTTGAACTCAAAGAGCTTATTGTAATGGTAACGCATATTCTTGACGATTCATGTGTGCATCTTCTCGAACCTTCTCAAGAGGCGTATAACAATATCTATCTCCAAGAGTCGGCAATTGATGACAAGGTGGATGAACTTAAGGAAAAACACATCGACAGACTTAATGCCAATACCTGCAACTCTTCACAGGGCATGATTTTTGTTGAAACTCTCACTGACCTTGAAAGAGTGGCAGATCATGCGCTGAATATTGCCCAAGCGGCAAAAGTGCGTTATCACTATAATGGTCCTGCCGTTAATAATTGACGGAAATGCACCGTTTGTGAAAAATATACAAGATTTTTTATAAAAAAATATTTTTTTAGTAAAAAGTGTTGACTTATTTATGAGCAGGTGTTAGTATATAGACAAGGAAAGAAACTAAAGTTCAACTGGAAAAAAAGAAAGGTTGAGTCCAATGCACAACGAGGAAGAAAACATCTGAATTTCAAGTTGAAAGGGTGAGTCCAAAAATTTACTGAAGATTGATCTTAAAGTTCGAAGTAAGCATTTATTGTTACACGAGAGGATAAGACCAATGAACATGATTTGAGTTAAAAAATAATTTGTAAAGGGTGAGTCCAAAGTACAATTTAACTTAAAGCTCAAAGTAAATTTAAGGAGAATACTCCAATGTTCTAGATAGTCTGAGGCGGTAGTAAAACTACCGCCTCTTTTTTGCGTTTATCTTTTCGTCTATCATACCGTGACGGACATACACAATAGATTGTGTTTTATCCAAAAAATTGCTCAACATGTAAAATGATTGTAAAAAAAATATCAAGCCTTGTTACAATATTGTCAAAGTGCACAAAATTAAATAAAAAGATTTGACAATCATGTTATACCTACCGATTTACTTAGGATTGGTTCGGATTTATAATACAGCTGTATCATTTAATAAACATATAAAAGTGATCTAAGAAAAGTTTTTGGAGGGCAAAGATTAATGGAAATGATCAGAGACCGGCAATGGGATGGTTTTAATGCTGGCAGATGGACAGAGACAGTAGACGTAAGAGATTTTATTCTGAAAAACTTTACACAGTATGATGGAGACGAGAGCTTCCTTGAAGGTCCGACAGATGCAACTCTCAAACTTTGGAACAAGGTTATGGATCTTTCCAAGCAGGAGAGAGAGGCAGGCGGAGTTCTTGATATGGATACAAAGGTTGTATCCACAATTACATCGCACGGACCGGGATACCTTGACAAGGACCTTGAGCAGATTGTCGGTTTTCAGACTGACAAGCCTTTTAAACGCTCACTTCACGTTTTCGGCGGAATAAGAATGGCTCAGGATGCCTGCACAACAAATGGATACACAGTTGATCCGGAAATTGTCGAGATATTTACAAAGTACAGAAAGACTCACAACCAGGGCGTATTTGATATCTATACTCCTGAGATGAGAGCTGCGCGTCATGCCGGAATTATTACAGGACTTCCGGATGCATACGGCAGAGGACGTATCATAGGTGACTACAGAAGAGTAGCCCTTTACGGTGTTGACAACCTTATTGAGGATAAGAAAAACCAGCTCAAATATTTCCTTGTACGTATGACATCAAAGAACATGATGCTTCGTGAGGAGCTTACCGAGCAGATAAGAGCACTTGAAGAACTCAAGGAGCTCGGAAGTATCTACGGATATGACATTTCAAAGCCTGCATCAAATGCAAAGGAAGCAATCCAGTGGCTCTATTTCGGATACCTTGCAGCTGTAAAGCAGCAAAACGGTGCGGCAATGTCACTCGGTAGAACATCAACATTCCTTGACATATACATTCAGAGAGATCTTGAAAAGGGACTCATTACAGAAAAACAGGCACAGGAGTACATTGACCACTTCATTATGCATCTCCGCCTTATCAAATTTGCGAGAACACCTGCATACAACGAAATTTTTGCCGGTGATCCTACATGGGTAACTGAGTCGATAGGCGGTGTCGGAATTGACGGAAGACACATGGTCACAAAGAACTCATTCCGTTATCTCCACACCCTTGAAAATCTCGGAACTGCACCGGAGCCGAATATGACGGTTCTCTGGTCGGTAAATCTTCCGGTAAACTTCAAGAATTATGCCGCAAGCATATCTATAAAGACATCCTCCATCCAGTACGAAAATGATGATCTTATGCGCGTAACACACGGAGATGATTACGCTATCGCATGCTGCGTATCTTCAATGCGTATCGGTAAGGAAATGCAATTCTTCGGTGCGCGTGCAAACCTCGCAAAGTGTCTTCTTTATGCTATCAATGGCGGTGTTGACGAGAAGAGCGGCGTTCAGGTTGGTCCGAAGTACAGACCTGTTGAGGGCGATTATCTTGATTATGACGACGTAATGGACAAGTACGAAGCAATGATGGAGTGGCTTGCAAACCTTTACGTAAATACTCTTAATGTAATTCACTATTCACATGATAAGTACAACTATGAGAGTCTTCAGATGGCACTCCATGACAGAGATGTAAAGCGTTATTTCGCTACAGGCGTTGCCGGACTTTCTGTTGTTGCCGACTCACTTTCAGCAATTAAGTACGCGAAAGTTAAGTGCATAAGAAATGAAGACGGACTTGTTGTTGACTATGAGGTTGAGGGAGACTTCCCGAAATACGGTAACAATGATGATAGAGTTGATAAGATCGCTGTTGAAGTTGTACGTGCATTTATGAACAAGATTCGCCGTCATCACACATACAGACAGAGTATTCCTACCATGTCTATCCTTACAATTACATCAAATGTTGTCTACGGTAAGAAGACAGGTAATACACCTGACGGACGTAAGGCAGGTGTTCCTCTTGCACCGGGTGCAAACCCAATGCACGGACGTGATACTCACGGTGCCGCAGCGTCACTTGCATCTGTTGCAAAGATTCCGTTTAAGCACGCACAGGACGGTATTTCAAATACATTCTCTATTGTTCCCGGTGCTCTCGGAAAAGACGACGAAATCTTCATGGGTGACCTTGACGTTGAGCTTTCAGACGGTTGTTGCGAAGACGTACTCTCAGAAGAAGATATATAAGCAAACATCTTAAATATTTGATAAAATTCTCAGCGAAAGGAAAAAGATATATGGCTACACAACAGGTTGAAAATTTGGTTAAGCTTCTTGACGGATATGTTGAAGAGGGTGGACATCACCTCAATGTAAACGTGTTCACAAGAGAAACTCTTATTGATGCACAGAAACATCCTGAAAATTATCCGCAGCTCACTGTACGTGTTTCAGGATATGCGGTAAACTTTGTAAAACTTACGAAAGAGCAGCAGGATGACGTCATCTCCCGTACATTCCACAGCAGCATCTGATATCCTGCAGAGTTCTTGAATAAAGGTTTTATACACTCTACCGAATCCTTTGGCACGGTTGACGGCCCGGGGATTCGGTTTGTTGTTTTTTTCAGCGGTTGCCCTATGCGTTGCCTTTACTGTCACAATCCGGACACTTGGGAGATGAGTCGTGGGACAGAGATGACAGTAGAGGAAATACTGGAGCAATACGATAAAGTTAAAACTATAATAAGAAACGGCGGCATAACTGCTACGGGCGGTGAGCCTCTTGCTCAGATGGACTTTCTGACGGAATTGTTCAAAGAAGCAAAACTACGCGGTATAGATACCTGCCTGGACACTTCCGGAATTCTTTTTGACCGCAGTAATGAAAAAACATTGAAGAAATTTGATGAATTGATGAAATACTGTGATCTCATAATGCTGGACATAAAGCATATTGACAATGATGGTCATAAAAATTTAACCGGTTTTGGTAATTACAATGTACTTGATTTTATGTCATACTTGGACGAAAATAATAAAACAGTATGGATAAGACACGTTGTTGTTCCCGGTATAACTCTTGATGATGCTCTTCTTGAACGCCTCGGATATGAAATCGGAGCTTACAGAAATATCAAGGCTCTTGATGTTCTTCCGTACCATGACATGGCAAAGGTCAAGTATGAAAATCTCGAAATTCCGTACCCGTTGCCTGATACAAGACCCGCAACAAAAGAGGATGCCATACATGCCAGAGGTGTTATTCTCTCCGGCATGAAGAAAAAGCGTCGTGAACAGCAAAAAGTCTGATTTAAGAATAATATTTAAACAAACAATTAATAAGAGTGATGATAGTGAAAAAAGAAATCATGATAAGACAAACCGTGCTGCCGCTTCTGGCAGCATTTATATGGGGCTCCGCATTTGTGGCACAGAGTATCGGCGCAGACCTTATGAAGCCGTTTGCGTTCAATGCATTCAGGAATATCATTGCATCTGTATTTTTGTTTATTATGGTGCTTGTCTTTGATAGAATACATAAGCGCGACGGACGAAAGTCGTATGAAAAATACCTTCGTACCTTTGCAATCCCGGAGGGCATGAGCCTGACGGATTTTGAAAAGGTACAGAAGAAGGGCCTTATTAAAGGCGGATTCCTTTGCGGAATTGCATTGGCCGTCGCGATGAATCTGCAGCAAAGCGGAGTCGCAGACTCCGGTGCCGGCAAGTCGGGCTTTATCACAGCACTCTATGTAGTGCTGGTTCCTGTGTTCGGTTTGTTTTTACACAAAAAAGTGCCGGCACAGGTATGGGCCAGCGTGGCGCTCGCTGTTGTAGGCCTTTATCTTCTCTGTATAAAGCAAGGTTTCAGCGTCGCCCCGTCTGACGCATACCTGCTTTGCTGCGCATTTGCGTTTACCATACAGATGTTGCTTGTTGACCACTATGCGACATATGTTGACGGTATCAAATTATCATTTGTCCAATTTGTTGTTGTTGCAATCGTGTCTACGGTAATAATGCTCATTACGGGTGAAATACCAAGCGCGGGTGTGATAAAGTTATCCGTGATTCCGCTTCTTTATACCGGTATTTTTTCAAGCGGAGTTGCGTATACACTTCAGATTATCTCTCAAAAGGATGCAAACCCTACAGTCGTTTCACTACTGCTTTGTATGGAGTCTGTTTTTGCCACAATTTCCGGTGCTGTGATTCTGCATGAACGCATGTCCGGAAAGGAATATATCGGATGCGTACTTATGTTTGCTGCAGTTTTACTGTCTCAGATTCCCGTATCCGTTTTTAAGAAAAAAGATAAAATAACTGATAAGGAGAGTTGAGTTATACTATGAAAAGAGTAGTTTCTGTTCAGGATATCTCATGTATCGGAAAGTGTTCGCTTACGGTTGCACTCCCGATTATTTCAGCAGCCGGAGTTGAAACAGCCGTATTGCCTACGGCAGTTTTGTCAACACATACCGCATTTTCCGGCGGCTTTACTTTCAGAGATCTTACCGATGACCTTGAGCCTATTGCAGAGCATTGGAAAAAAGAAAAATTCGGATTTGACGCAATCTACACGGGATATCTGGGCTCATTTGAGCAACTTAAAATTGTTTCAAAGTTCTTCGACGATTTTAAAGACAAAGATACTATGATTATCACTGATCCGGCAATGGCCGATAATGGAGAACTTTATAAAGGATTTACCGAGGAATTCGCAAAATCCATGGCAGGCCTTTGCGCAAGGGCCGACGTAGTTCTTCCAAACCTTACGGAAGCATGCTTTATGCTCGGGAAGGAATACATCGCAAAGGACTATACTAAGGAGTATATTCAGGATATTTTGAGAGAATTGTCACAGCTTGGCCCGAGATATGCCGTGCTTACAGGCATGTCTTTTGAAGAGGACAAGCTCGGCGCGATGTGCTATGACCGTGAAGAGGACAAGTTCTTTGAGTATTATAACGAAAAAGTACCTGTAAGCTTCCACGGCACGGGAGATGTTTTTGCATCTGCGTTTACCGGGGCAGTCATGAATGACATGTCAGTGTTTGACTCATTGAAGGTTGCCGTTGATTATACTCTTGAGTGTATAAAAAAGACTGTGGCGGATGAGAATTACAATTGGTATGGAGTAAATTTTGAAGAGGCTATTCCGAAATATGTAAAACTTTTGGGCAAACTGTCTTAAAGCGTTACAGGATTTTTGTTTTTAAAAAGGTAAATGTTTAAAAACCTCGCTTTTCAGCGAGGTTTTTTTATGTTAGAATACTCGTGTTGTTGTGTGTTTTTACGGAGGTATTTGCAAATGAAACTCAAAAGAATTGTTTGTGTGTTTTTAATTTTCCTGCTTGTATTGGGTATTACGGCATGCGGAAAAAAGACCGATGCACAGAATCCAACCACCAAAAAGAGTAACGACACAACAAAGGCACAGGAACCGACCACTATTGTAACGGCCGACAAAAAAGTCTATGAAATTCGCACCGAAAAAAGTGATGACGGAACCGTAACAATCACGGTATATTCATTTGATGCGAAGAGTGGTGAAAGCAACAGCGATAAAATAAGGTCATTGAGATATGGGCTGAACACGAACAAAAATGACGGCACGTATTATGTCGAAGTAACCGATTATCTAAGCGGCAACTTTGTTATGTTCAGAACCAACAGTATTTCAAAGGATTCGGTGAAATCCATTGAGGATACGCTTTATTATAAAATGCTATGGGCAGGACTTGACGGTACGGTGTCCGAGACGGATGCTACCGAAAAAATCGTTTCAGTCGTCGGTGAATCGGAAAGAGAGTCGGTATTTTGTGAGGGGTTTGAAATATCCGACGACGGTCTTTACTATACCTTTTTTATTGAAAAGCAGAATGAAACACCGGCTTATTACAGAGTAAATGTGACTACCGGAGAGGTTACACTTAAAACGGCTTCCGGTGTCCTTATATAAAATTTTATTTGGAGTAAAACATTCAAAACTGGGAGGAAAATTAATGGCAAGTTACGTAATCATCAAAGATGCGCCCGAAATGGACTACATGAAGGACTTTGTATCGCTTCCGAAAAATTACGGCACAAAGGAGTATTTTGACCGCGAGGACATAAAGGCGATAAGATCGACTGTTTATTCGGCACTTGATGACCTTGATGAAAGGACACATTTTACAGAGGGCCTTAAGGGCCACAAAGAAGTTCTCATAAAGCCGAACCTCGTTTTTGTTTATCACAATGTAGCGCTTGATAAAATGGACTACCCTGAAAATACTGATCCGCGTGTGTTTGAGGCGGTTGTATCATATATCAAACAGTATACGAGCAATATAACAATTATTGAGTCGGCAGGTAAGCCGTATCCGACCAAGACCGCATTCAAGGCTGCCGGATACGATAAAATTGCCAAGTACTACAACACGGGACTTGTAGCTATGGAGCTTGAACCTGTAGTTCATTACTATCTTCCGAAGGCTGAGGTAATGAAAGAGGTTTATCTTCCGAGAATTCTCGATAAGGTTGTAAAGGGAGATGCTTATTATATCTCTGTTCCGAAGATGAAAACAAACCTTTATACCGGCGTAACTCTCGGATTCAAGAATGCAATGGGTACAATTCCGTATTTCCTGCGTGAGAGAAACCATAATTACCACATTGACAAGAAACTTGCGGATCTTCTCTACCTCTTCAAGCCTGACCTCACCGTTATCGACGGTATCATCGGAGGCGAGGGAAATACTCCGTCACCTGTTGACCCTGTAAAGGTAGGAAAAATTGTTGTTTCCAACAACTCTGTTGAGGCAGACAGAATAACAACGTACATGATGGGATTTGATCCTGAGAAGAATAAGCTTATGATAGAGGCTACCGCACGTAACTTCGGTGATCCGCAGGTTGAAATAATCGGACGTACCAATGTAACTCCGTTCAGACCTGCCATAGCGAGTCTTTTTGATGAAAAAACAGTGCGCGAGTTCCCGAACCTTATGGCTGTTGCCGGACATAATCTTCCGGGTGTACCGGAAATTACTGATCCGAATGCCGTTACACCTGAGATGGCACTCTCTATTGAGCAGGCTTGCTCGGGCGGATGCCTTGCATCCGTAAAATTCGGTATGGATTTCTTCAACCACAAAAAGTCCATGAAAAATGAAAATCTCAAGGTTTGTGTAATTGAGGGCCCGGGCATAGTAATAAACGGAACACGTTATTGGTTTGACAGAGACGGTAAGCCTTATACAAAGGAAGAGCTTGCCGCTCTTCCGATAAAGAAGTACGGTATGGGTAACTGCACACTCGCCACGGTTTCGGATATTTGTGAGTGGAAAGCTACAGGCTGCTGTGACCCCGCAAAGTGTGCATCGACTATAACAATGGCCGGCGGAACACTTCTTCCTATACTCATGCCGACAAACCCGTGGCTTATGCACACCGGAATCAATGTACTTGATATGATAGCAAGACGTGCCATAAGCACAATGCGCGGCGAACCGTGCGACGCACCTGTGCTTTCACATGACGACCGTATATTTGAAATACCCGGTCTTTCTCCGGCTGATAAGGATAAAGATTTCATTTCGGCTCCTATGCCGAAAATGGGTATTGCCGAAAGAGTGAAACAGGCAGGACTTCAAGCATATGTTGCGCTCTGTGCACTTCCGCTTAACACAAATCATCGCTACGGTTCTGAGGGACACAATCACTAATCCCAATACTATGTGGTTTTTGATGAATTCCAATTGAAAAAAATCGAAAAAAAGGCATGCTACATTTTGTAGCGTGCCTTTAATTTTTTTTCACTATTTGTGGTAGGTACAAATAATTGCTTTTCTGTTATAGTAGACGCGGTAAACTATGTACTTAATATGTATTATGGGAGGAAAAAACTATGAATTGGGACAGACTCATTTCCATTGAAGATATGGAAGCCGCTACCAATTCACTGCTCGAAAACGGTGCAAAGGTCGGAGCGGATTCATGGCAGCAACGTGCCAAAAATCAAACTCCGCACTGTAAATTCGGTGAGCAGGGAATTTGTTGTCGTATTTGCAGTATGGGTCCTTGCCGTATAACACCGAAATCACCCAGAGGTATTTGCGGGTGCGATGCTCACGGTATAGTTGCACGTAACTATCTTCGTTTTACCGCAGGAGGAGCTGCTACACACTCGGACCACGGACGTGCAATTTGTCATACACTTTATGAATCATCACCGGACGGAGCTTATCAAGTAAAAGATCCCGACAAACTTGTAAAGATTGCAAAAGAGTGGGGTATTGAAACAGAGGGTAAAGATATTTATGATCTTGCTCATGAAGTTGCCGAAACCGGTCTGCTTGAATACGGTAAACCATTTGGCACTCAGCGCTTTTTGAAGCGCGCTCCTGAACATACTCAGGATCTTTGGAAGAATGCGGATATTGAGCCGCGTGCTATTGACCGTGAGGTTTCACAGTCGCTTCATATGACACATATGGGCTGTTCATCACTCCCGGAAGCACTTATAAAGCACTCACTTCGTGCCGGTCTTTCTGACGGCTGGGGCGGATCAATGATGGGAACTGAATTTTCAGATGTTCTTTTCGGAACACCAAAGCCGGTTGACACACAGGCAAACCTCGGTGTAATGGAAAAAGACATGGTAAATATCATTGTTCACGGACATGACCCATCTCTTTCGGAGATGATTGTTTTTTATTCACAGGATCCCGAAATGTTGGCTCTTGCGAAAGAAAACGGAGCAAAGGGAATAAACATTGCCGGTGTATGCTGTACGGCAAACGAGGTTTCTATGCGTCACGGTATTCCGATGGCAGGAAACTTCCTTCAGCAGGAAAATGTTGTTCTTACAGGTGCATGTGAGGCAATTGTTGTTGATGTACAGTGTATTTTCCCGGCACTCGGACCTCTTTCCAAGTGCTTCCATACAAAGTTTATAACAACATCTCCTATTGCACGTATACCTGAGTCTGAATTCATTGAGTTCTCAGAACAAACGGCTTCCGAAAAAGCAAAGGCAATAGTAAAGCTTGCCGTTGAAAACTTCAAAAACAGAAATCCTGATCTTGTAAACATTCCCGACATGAAGACAAATGCACGTGTCGGATATTCTGTTGAAGCAATAAAGAAATGCCTTGACGGAGTAACAAACAGCCATGTTGATGAAACCGGCACAACAATGCCTCTTGTAGATGCCGTAAAATCCGGTGTTATTCGCGGTGCGGTTGCAATGGTTGGTTGTAATAACCCGAAGGTACGTGCTGACTATTCACACGTTGAACTTATGAAGAAACTCCTTGAAAACGACATCATCGTTATCGTTTCGGGATGCTCCGCACAGGCTGCCGCAAAAGCGGGACTTATGGATCTTGATGCTAAAGATTGCTGCGGTGAGGGCCTTCGTCGAGTATGTGAACTTGTGGGAATTCCTCCGGTTTTACATATGGGCTCTTGCGTTGACATTTCACGTATGATGATTCTTGCATCGGACATTGCGAAGGATTGGGGTATTAACATTTCACAGATTCCGCTTTGCGGATGTGCTCCGGAGTGGATGTCGGAAAAGGCCGTTTCTATCGGTAACTACGTAGTGGCAACCGGAATTGACACCTTCCTCGGTGTTGAGCCGTTCTGCGAGGGCTCGGAAGAAGTAATTGAGCTTCTCCGCGGTGAGACAGGCTGTAAGCAGTGGGTTGAGGCAAACTTCACTGTTGAAAAAGACATGGAAAAAATGGGCGACCTTATGATAGAAGCCATTGAGGCTAAACGTGTTGCTCTCGGTATATAAATTGTAAACATAAGAGGTCATAAGATTTATGAAACTGGCAATAACAGGAAAAGGCGGAGTGGGGAAAACAACGCTTTCATCTACACTTGCAAGACTTTATGCCGATGAGGGACGTACGGTTCTTGCGGCAGATGTTGATCCTGATGCGAATCTCGGACTTGCACTCGGACTTTCCGAGGAGGAAGTAAATTCCATAGTTCCTATTTCAAAAATGCGCTCGCTTGTTGAAGAGAGAACCGGCGCTAATGACGCAAACAAATTTTTCAAACTTAATCCGCAGGTATCTGATATCCCGGATAAGTACGGAAAGGATGTAAACGGTGTAAAGCTTCTTGTCATGGGAACGGTCGAAACAGGCGGAAGCGGATGTGTATGCCCCGAACATGTTATGTTGAAATCGATTCTTTCGGCGCTGACATTTCGTAAAGATGATGTTGTTATCATGGATATGGAAGCGGGGCTTGAGCACCTCGCACGCGGAACCGCATCGATGATGGATTTTTTCATAGTTGTTATTGAGCCCGGTGCCCGCAGCGTTCAAACTTACATGAACGTAAAAAAACTTGCCGCGGATATCGGTATAACAAGGGTATATGTAGTTGCGAATAAAATACGCGATGATAAAGACAGAGAATTCGTAAATAGCCGTATACCAAAAGAGGATTTGCTTGGTTTTATAAGCTATAACAGCGAAGTAATTGACGCTGACAGACAGGGCCTCTCTCCCTATGATTGCAGCCCTGAAGCTCTTGAAGAAATAAGAGCAATCAAGGCAAAGATGGACAGAAAGGATGAATCATAATGGCATTATTTGAAAGAGTATTCCGTGGTTCAGATGAGATGTTTGCAAAAGCCGAGGCTGACGTAAACGCAATCTTTGATGAACTCGGTGCGGATGCACCGCTTAACATGCCCAATACAGCATATTTCCTTGCTTGTATATATGCATATATCGGAAAAAAAGTAACAACAGTCGGAGAACTTCATGATGTTCTCCCGGACGTAAAGGCTATGATGCTCAGAGAGCCTCGTACAAAGTCAATCTTTTACTCGGGTGTGGGAACTGCTATTGCGGCTGAAATGATTGAAGCTTGCAAGTATGCAAAGACCGCAACACCGTATGAGGGAACAACTTATCACGGTCATTTTGCAGATGCTGAAGTACGTGAACTCGGTGTTCCTCTCGTAACGGGTGACATTCCGGGATTTGTAGTAATCATCGGACCTGCTCCTTCTACTGAAGAGGCTGTTGAAATAGTAAAAGGATACCAGTCAAGAGGTATTTTTGTATTCCTTATCGGGGGAATCATCGACCAGATGAATGAGGCCGGAATCAATATGGGATTTCCTGTGCGTCTTGTACCGGTAGGCCCGGATATCTGGGCAGTAGGACATATCATCTCACTTGTTACACGCTGCGCGATGATTTTCGGTAATATTCAGCCGGGCGATTGGGACGGATTCCACAAGTACACATTTGACAGGGTAAACGCATTTGTAAATGCATACAAGCCTGTACCGGATATCACTGTTGCATGCGGTGCCGGCGCAATAAAACTCGGCTTCCCCGTAATAACAAATGATACTGAGGACATGTGGTCGGTTCCGAAATCACTCGTTATCAATGAAGATACCCACGACTGGATTGATACCAGCCTTGAGGCAAGAGGAATCAAAATCAAGGTAACAAATATTGACATCCCTGTTGCTTTCTCAACCGCTTACGAGGGTGAGATCATTCGTAAGGCAGATATGCAGGTTGAAGTTGACGGCTCAAGAGTTGACTGCTTCGAGCTTGTTCAGACAAAGGATGCCTCAGAGGTTGAGGATCATAAGATAGAAGTTATCGGACCTGAAATAGACGAATTTGAAGCAGGCACAAAGCTTTCTCTTTCATATACCGTTGAGGTTGCCGGAAAGAATATGCAGCCTGATTTTGAATCGGTATTTGAGCGTAAGTTCCACTCATTCTTAAACTGTGTTGAGGGTCTTATGCACACAGGTCAGAGGGACATGATCCGTGTACGTATTTCAAAGGCTGACTATGAAGCCGGCTTTAAGTTTAAGCATATCGGCGAGGTTCTCTATGCAAAGATTATGTCTGACTTTGACACGGTTGTTGACAAGTGCCAGGTTAAGATAGTTGTTGACGCCGAAAAGAATGCAGAGCTTCGCAAACACGCAAATGAAGTATTTGATAAGCGTGATGAAAGACTTAAATCCATGACCGATGAGTCTGTTCCGCAGTTCTATTCATGTATCATGTGTCAGGCTTTCTCACCGAGCCATGTTTGTATTGTTACTCCGGAACGTCTCGGCCTTTGCGGCGCCGTTTCGTGGCTTGACGCTAAGGCAACATATGAACTTGACCCGACAGGACCTTGTCAGATTGTTACAAAAGAAAAATGTATTGATGAAAATATAGGACGTTACGAGGATGTTGATGAGGCTGTATGTACACTTTCACACGGTGCTCTTGAACACGTAACACTTTATTCACTTATCGAGGATCCTATGACATCCTGCGGATGCTTTGAGTGTATCTGCGGTATTGAGCCTTGCTCAATGGGTGTTGTTATAACAACACGTGAGTATGCGGGAATAACTCCTCTCGGAATGACTTTCTCGGAGATGGCATCAATGACCGGCGGCGGTGTTCAGACACCGGGCTTCATGGGACACGGAAAACATTACATTGCTTCGAAAAAGTTCATCAAGGCAGAAGGCGGCGTAAAGCGTCTCGTATGGCTTCCGTCGGAACTTAAAGAGCAGATTCGTGATAAGCTCAATGCAACAGCAAAAGAACTTTATGATATTGACAATTTTGCTGACATGATTGCGGACGAGACAACCTGCAGTACGGGAGATCCCGAAGAGCTTCTTACCTTCCTCGGAGAGGTAGGACATCCGGTACTTGAAATGGAACCTATTGACATTTAACATACAGAAAAATAGGATTTTGTGAGATGTGCGAGTAAAACTGCCTAAATTTTGGTGGTTTTACTCGCAGAAAGTGTCTACAATGTGCAAAAAATGTGGTATACTATTACTGTGTATGTTTATAAAATTCACAAAAACAAACAAAGCATTATTTTTGTAACTAACATTTAGGAGGTATATCTATTATGAGCGCATTAACTGATTTGATTTACGGTGGCTCAAATGCCGTTGCGGGTCTTACCGAAGGTGCGGTAAACGACGCAATTGCAAAGTACGGTGCAGATAAGGAAATTGCTTTTCCCGATACTGCATATTTCTTCCCGACCATTTATGCCGCAACAGGTGTAAAGGTCAAGACACTCGGCGACCTGCCTGCATGTGTCGGCGTACTGAAGAGCCTTATTACAAACGAGCCTGAGATAGGTCCGGCACTCAATGCAGGCCTTGCAACTGCAGTCGGTGCGGAGATCATTGAGGGACTCAAATACGTTGACGGTGCACAGCCATACGAAAATGATTCCGGAATCGGCTTTGTTCCCGATCCGATAATTCGTTCGCTTGGTGTTCCTCTTGTAACAGGAGATATACCGGGTGTTGCTGTCGTTCTCGGAAAAGCAGACAGTGCAGAGGATGTTGCAAATGTTGTAAAGGGATACCAGTCAAAGGGTATCTTGACATTTATGGTCGGTGACGTTATAGAGCAGTGCGCCGATGCAGGCGTTAAGATGGGCCTTGATTTCCGTGTAGTTCCTCTCGGACATGATGTTACTTCTGTTATTCACGTTGTAACTGTTGCAATTCGTGCAGCTCTTATTTTCGGCAATGTACAACCGGGCGACCTTGGCACACTTCTCACTTATACAAAAGAACGTGTTCCGGCATTTGTAAATACATTCGGTGCTATTGATGAGGTTGTTGTTTCTGCAGGTGCAGGTGCTATTGCACTCGGTTTCCCTGTAATTGTTGACATTGATCTCGGAGAAAATCAGGTTCCGGGCGCTCTTGAGTCAGTTCTTGACCATTCCGAAACCGTTAAACACTCACTCGAACTTCGAAACATAAAAATTAAAGATACCAATCTTCCTATTCCTGTTGCATTTGCTTCGGCATTTGAAGGTGAAATAATCCGTAAGGCTGACATGGCAATAGAAATCTGGTCCAGCAAGAATCCTACGGCAGAACTTGTTCTCATGAAGGATATGGCTGAGGTCGAGGATCACAAGATTGAAATTGTCGGAAATGACATTGACTGTGGCGAAAAGGAATTTGCTCTCGGTACACTTATCGAAGTTGCCGGTAAGAAGATGCAGCCTGATTTTGAAAGTGTTATTGAACGTAAGATTCACGCATGGTTCAACTATATGGAAGGCGTTATGCATACAGGACAGAGAAACCTTATCAGAATCCGTGTTTCACAGGAAGCATATGATAAGGGTCTCAGACTTAACCATTTTGCCGAAGTTCTCTACCATATGATTATGGACGAGTTCGACACGGTTGTTGATAAGTGCCAGGTTACACTTATAACCGATCCTGCGAAAGTAACGGAAATGCTTGAGACAAAGGCAGTACCGCGTTATAACGAGCGCGATGACAGACTCCTCAGCATGACAGATGAGTCAGTTGACCGTTTCTTCACATGTATCCTTTGTCAGAGCTTTGCTCCGGCACACTGTTGTGTAGTAACGCCTGAACGTCTCGGCCTTTGCGGCGCTGTTTCATGGCTTGACGCAAAAGCAACCTATGAACTCAATCCTAACGGTCCTTCACAGCCAATCATGAAAGAGGGACTTATTGATGAGCGTACAGGTTCTTATGAAAACGTAAATAAGATTGTTCATGAGGCAACACACGGTGCGGTTGAAAATGTTACTCTTTACTCAATCCTTGAAGATCCGATGACATCATGCGGATGCTTTGAGTGTATCTGCGGTATTGAGCCTGCTTCAAACGGCGTCATAGTTGTAAACCGTGAGTATGCCGGAATGACTCCGTCAGGTATGACATTCGGTGAACTCGCATCCTGCACGGGCGGCGGTGTTCAGACTCCGGGTTACATGGGTCACGGACGTCACTTCATCTCATCCAAGAAGTTTATTTCTGCCGAGGGCGGTATAGCTCGTATAGTATGGATGCCGAAGGAACTTAAGGATGACGTTGCGGAAAGACTTAACAAGACCGCAAAAGAACTCTATGGTATAGATAACTTCACAGATATGATTGCCGATGAAACCATCTGCACAGAGGTTGATGACCTTATTCCGTTCCTTGAGAGCAAGAACCATCCCGTACTCGGTATGGAACCTCTCATGTAATGGCTTAAATTTCAAAATTAAATGTGGGGCGGGTTTATTCTTGCCCCACAAGTATTGATGATAAGGTATTTTTATGTTTGATGTAACTTTCACTTTTGAAAATGAACATATGCATCCGGTAACTGTTTCATGTGCACCGGGGGCAAACCTGCTCTCTGTCGCAAGACTTGCAAACGTGGCTATCGATGCACCTTGTTCCGGCAACGGAGCATGCGGCAAATGCAGGGTAAAACTTTTGTCCGGAAACCTTAATTGTTGGCCGTCAAGCCATATTACTCCGGAGGAATCCGCAGAAGGCTGGTGCCTTAGTTGCGGCTCAAAAGTTGAATCGGACGTAACCGTTCTTGTTCCGGATATTGCCGCAGCATACAAGAACCGTATGCAAACTGCCGACCTTTCAAGCGGTGAAGAAGTTGCAATATTTGAAAAACTTCTTGATGACATGAAAAATGCGGGAGTTGAACTTTCAAACGAATTTTGCGACACGGTTATTACATTGCCGGAGCCGACACTCTCGGATACATTGCCCGACAATGAAAGGCTGATAAACGGAGTTAAAGATGCGTTTTCCGTAAAGAATGTTGAAATTCCGTATTTTGCTATAGCAAAGCTTGCAAGACAACTGCGTGAATCTGATTTTATGATTCGTATTGTCGGGGAAAAGAAAGGCGATAACTTCAAGATCTATGATATCTTGAGCCCACTTGATACCACTCCGGTATGCGGTCTGGCAATAGATATCGGCACAACCACCGTATCTGCCGTGCTTGTCGACATGAAGGACGGCAAGCTTCTTGCAAAGGCGTCAAGCGGTAACGGACAAATCCGCTATGGTGCTGATGTTATAAACAGAATAATTGAGCAAAACAAGACAGGCGGTATCAAACGTCTTAAGGATGCTATTGTTCGTGAAACAATAATTCCTATTGTAAGTAACCTTTGCCATAGTGCAAAAGTTGTTATAACAAAGATAGTCAGAGTCTGTGTTGCTTCTAATACTACAATGAATCACCTGTTGCTCGGAGTTTACTCCGACCCGGTGAGAACAGAGCCGTATATACCTACATTTTTCTATTTACACGGAATGAAGGCTCAAAATATAGGACTTGCCGTTAATCCTGAGGCGGAACTTGTTGTCTGCCCGAATATCGGCTCGTATGTCGGCGGAGATATCACTGCCGGTACACTTACTACTCTTCTCTGGGATAAAGATGAGTTTTCACTTTTTGTGGATCTCGGGACAAACGGAGAAATTGTTTTCGGTAACAGGGACTTTATGATGTCATGTGCATGCTCTGCGGGCCCTGCCTTTGAGGGCGGAGACATAAGCTGCGGAATGCGTGCGACAGACGGTGCCATAGAGTCTATAACAATAGATAAGGATAGTATGAATCCGACCTATAGTGTTGTCGGCGAGGAAGGGCAAAAACCGGTTGGTCTTTGCGGATCCGGAATCATAGATATCATTTCAGAACTTTATCGCACGGGTATCATCAACTCAAAAGGAAAATATGTAAGAGAGGGTGACCGTGTAAAGCACGATGAATACGGTATGGGAAGTTATATCATTGCCACTCCGGATGAGTCGGATACGGGTCGTGAGATAGCGCTCACTGAAGTAGATATTGAGAGTTTTGTACGTGCGAAAGGGGCAATCTATTCTGCAATAGATACTCTTCTCTCATCAATAGATATGGATGAGAGTGTTGTTGAACACTTTTACGTTGCCGGCGGTATAGGAAGCGGTATAAACATAAAGAATGCAATCAACATTGGTATGCTTCCGGATATTCCTCTCGAAAAATATGAGTATATCGGAAATTCATCGCTTTCGGGTGCGTATGCCGCAGTTTACTCCGGGGCTGCTGAGAAAAAAATAGAGGATCTTTCACGCAACATGACATATGTTGAACTTTCAACACACCCGGGTTATATGGACAACTTTGTTGCCGCGTGCTTCATTCCTCATACGGACCTTTCACGATTCCCGAACAGTAAGCAGGAGGTATAACCCTCAAATGGAAATAAAAAACAATATCAAGGAAGTACCTTTTGCCTATTATGTCGAACAGTTTAAGAAAATTGATCCTGAAAAAGCGGCGGCGCGGTGCGGTGCAGCGTTCGACGGTGCTGCTTTTCACGTAAATTTTTTCTTTGACGAATACAAAATCACGTGGCCGGAATTCACTGTAAGCTGTGAAAACAGCAAGGCATTCGCGCTCCATGATCTTAAAGCACAGACTTTCATCATGCGTATCCTTCTTGAAATGGAATACCGTGAATCACACGGCGGCTTTAAGACCTTTCGCGAAATGTCCTGGGGTGAAATGTACATTTCACCCTTTACCGGACGCTGCATAACCCGCGCCGCATTTTCCTTCGGTACAAATGTACCGAAGTTCTCACTCGCATGTGAGAATATGGGTGCAAAAAAAGTAAACCACGGTGATGCTGCATACGAATTTGAAGTTATCCCCGGATACTTTGTAACTCTCCTTATTTGGGAGGGTGATGATGAATTTCCTCCAAGCAGTCAGATCCTTTATTCCGATAACTTTGAAGACAGTTTTGCGGCTGAGGACCGTGTAGTAATGGCTGAAACGCTTATCACACTTATAAAAAACAAAATGAAGGAGCTATAAATATGCATATGCATCACGATCACGTGCATGAACACCATCACAGTGAAACACCAATGGAAGAATTGGTTGTACTTATGAAATATATGGTTGGTCACAATGCCGAACATACTCATGAACTTTCTCATCTTGCAGAAGACATAAAAGAGGCGGGAAATGAAGAGATATGCAATGAAATAATGCGGGCGGTTGAATGCTACAATCAGGGAAACGATATCCTTGCAAGTGCGCTTTCAAAAATAAAAGAATGATTTTATACGGCTTATACATCGCCGTTTCACTGTAGACAAAGGAGGAAAAACAATGTGTTTGTCAACAGTTTATAAAAATACCGAAGATCCCGAAAATGTTCTTATGAGCAATGTCGCAAAGATAGAACTTCGGGACAACAAGGTTATAATAACCGACCTTATGGAGAGACAGCAGGAGATTGACGGAGACCTTCTCTTTGTCGATTTACTCGGAGCTAAGGCTATTATAAAGGAGCATATCTAATGGCAAATAAAACTATCGCTGTTGCGGGTAAGGGCGGCGTAGGAAAGACTACCACCTGCGGCATGATTATAGACTACCTTACAAAGAAAAATGAGGGCCCGATTCTTGTCGTAGATGCGGACGCCAATTCAAACCTCAATGAAGTTCTCGGCGTGGATATTGACGTTACACTCGGTTCTATAAGAGAGGAAATTGCCCATTCTGAGCTTGACGGAACAATTCCTTCAGGCATGTCAAAAGCGGATTATGCGGAACTTAAGTTTGCAGACGCCCTTATTGAAGAAGACGATTTTGACATGATAGTTATGGGACGTACACAGGGGCAGGGTTGTTATTGTTTTGTAAACGGCATGCTTAAAACACAGATAGACAAGTATGTCGGCAACTACAAATATACCGTGATTGACAACGAAGCAGGCCTTGAACATATAAGCCGCGGAACACTTCCGCATGTAGATGTTATGCTTCTTGTTTCCGATTGCTCACGCAGAGGAATTCAGGCAGTGGCACGTATAAATGAGATGATAAAAGAGCTTAAACTCAATCCTACGGAAATACATCTCATAGTAAACAGAGCACCAAACGGAGAGCTTGATGAGGGTGTGCTTGAAGAAATAAACAAGCACGAACTTCCTCTTCTCGGTGTTTTACCGCATGACAATTTAGTTTACGAATATGATTGCGAAGGCAAGCCTACCGCATTTGTACCGGATGATACTCCGGTTAAAAAGGCATTGCTCGACCTTATGCGTAAGCTCGATTTATAAACCTAACAAATTAAGGAAAGGGAGAATATACTATGTCTTTTGAACCAAAGTTGCAGGCATTCAATTCACATGTAAATGCAGTAACTCTCGGCACAGGCGACAAGGCTGTTACAATTGGCGGTCAGAACGTTATGCCGTTTTACTCATTTGATGCCGAAATTGAAAATGCACAAAAAATCGGTGTTGAAATTTCCGACATTGGAATGGAACTTTGCACCACAGACGGAATGAAGGCTTTCTATGACGGATGTACATCTGTTGTAGATATGGCAAAGCGCGCAGAAGCAATGGAGGGCGTATCTTTCATATGCTTACATCTTGAAAGTGCAGACCCGAACGGCGCAAACAAATCCGTTGAGGATTGCGTTGCTCTTGCAAAGGATGTTTCCGATGCAATCTCAATGCCACTCGTTGTAATGGGATGCAAAAATGTCGAAAAAGACGCTGAAATCTTTAACAAGGTTTCGGAAGCACTCGCAGGAAAGAATATACTTGTTCTTTCGGCACGTGAAGAAAATTACAAAACCGTAGGTGCATCTGCAGGTCTTGCGTACAATCAAAAGGTCGGCGCAGAATCCGCAGTTGATATCAACCTTGCAAAGCAGCTCAACACAATGCTTACACAGCTTGGTGTTGATGAAAAATCAATAGTAATGAACGCCGGTTCGGCTGCCGCAGGTTATGGTTATGAATATGTGGCTTCAACTCTTGACCGCATTCGTGCCGCTGCACTTCAGCAGGGCGATGCACAACTTGCAATGCCGATAATCACTCCAATCTCAACAGAGACATGGGGAGTTAAAGAATCACTCATGGCTGAGTCTGAGATGCCTGAGTGGGGCTCACTTGAAGAGCGTGCAATAGAAATGGAAATCACAACAGCAGCTGCTGCACTCGCAGGCGGCTCAGACGCTGTTATCATGAGACATCCCGAGGCAATAAAAACTATTGCCACAATGATCTCAGAACTTGTATAAGGAGGGAACGTATAATGGCAGTAAAGGGACTCGACATATTTAAATTGTCACCTAAAACAAACTGTAAAGAATGCGGATGCCCTACTTGTATGGCATTCTGTATGAAGGTAGCACAAGGTGCATTACCTATTGACAAATGTCCGCATATGTCGGATGACGCGAAGGCTCTTCTTTCTGAGGCAACAGCACCTCCGATGAAGACAATTAAAATCGGCGCAGGTGATGAAGAGCATACTCTCGGCGGAGAGACTGTTCTTTACCGTCACGAGAAGACATTCGTATCCAGAAACATTTTCGCAGCACCTCTTTGCACATGTATGGATGATGCTGAAGTAGATGCAAAGCTCGCCGCAATCGGTAAGGTTGATTATGAGCGTATCGGTGAACGTGAATATGTTGAAACAATCATGGTTCACGGAGACGACGCAAAGCTTGCCGACCTTGCAAAAAAGGCATCGGCTACAGGCAGAACTGTTATTATCGACACAACGAATGTTGATGCCGCAAAGGCAGCCGTGGAGGCTATAGCAGATAAAAAGCCTGCACTTGTCGGTGCAAACAAAGACAACTTCGAAGCAATGAATGAGATTGCAACCGCAAACGGAATTGCACTCGGTGTAACAGGCGCAGACCTTTCGGAGATACATGACACTGTTGCCGCTCTTGAGGCTAAGGGTAACAAGAACCTCATTATAGATGTAACAGGTGCTGACATAAAGGAAACTCTTAAAAATGCTGTTCTTGTACGTCGCAGTGCAATAAAGGACGGAGACCGTACTTTCGGTTATCCTTCAATAGTTAAGCTTCCGAAGATTGCAAAGGGTAACTTCCATCTTCAGACAGCATATGCCGCACTGTTTACACTCAAATACGGTTCAATCATAGTTATGGAGAACATGACTATGGCATCCGCGCTTCCTCTTTACGGACTTCGTCAGAACATCTATACAGATCCGCAGAAGCCGATGAAGGTTGAGCCCGGCATCTATCCTATCAACGGTGCTACAGCAGATGATCCTTGTATGCTCACAGTTGACTTTGCACTCACATACTTCCTTGTGTCAGGTGAGCTTGAACGTTCAAAGGTTCCGGTTAACCTTCTTATTGTAGATGCAAGCGGTATGTCAGTTCTTACTGCATGGGCTGCCGGCAAATTCTCATCATCAACGGTAAAGAAGTTCTTTGAGGAGTATGATATTGCAAACAAGATAAATAACAGGACTCTCGTTCTTCCCGGTAAGGTTGCCGTAATGAAGGGTGAAATTGCCGATAAGCTTCCTGACTGGAACGTTGTTGTAGGTACGCGTGAGGCTGTTGAAATTGTTAAGTATCTCAAAGACGGCGAGTATATCAAGGCGGCTGAAGCTGCTGCGGCTGCAAAGGCAAGTGCTCCAAAGGCTGAAAAGAAGGTTGTTGATGAAAACGCGCCTCTTGACTTTGAGAAGATTGCCGCTTCAATACCTGAAATCAAGGTAGTTGATATGGGCGTAACTTACAAGACGAGAAATGTTGAGTCGAAGAAGTTTGTTACTATCGGTGAGCGTATCCATTGTATAAGCCCGACAATCAAGGCTGCTATGGACAGCATGAATCCGGAGCCGATTCTCAAGAGAGCTGCTGAGCAGATAGCCGCAGGCGCAACATATCTCGATGTAAATATCGGACCTGCAGAGTCAAACGGTCCACAGCTTATGACTTGGGCTGTAAAACTTCTCCAGGAGAACTTCAACAATGTACCTCTTGCACTTGATACCGCAAATAAGAAAGCTATTGAAGCAGGTATAGCTGTTTATAACAGAACAAACGGTAAACCTATAGTAAACTCTGCTGACGCGGGTTCACGTATTGACAATATCAACCTTGCAGCTGCAAATGATGCTATCTGTATTGCGCTTTGCTCTGCAGACGGTATTGCTAAGGATAATGAGGAACGTATGGCTCATTGCCACAGAATGCTTGACCTCGGTATGTCACTCGGCATGGAAGCAGAGGATCTCTGGTTCGACCCGCTCTTCCTTGTTGTAAAGGGCATGCAGGATAAGCAGATGGACGTTCTTGAGGCAATCAAGATGTTTGCTGATGAAGGACTTAAGTCAACAGGCGGTCTTTCAAACAACTCAAACGGTGCACCGAAGGATGTACGTCCTATCATGGACTCCGCTCTTGTTGCAATGGCTATGATGCAGGGTCTTACCTCGGCTATTGTTAACCCATGTGATAAGAGACTTATGGAGACAATCAAGTCATGTGATATTTTCAAGAATAACGAACTCTATTCTGATTCTTATCTTGATATGTAATTGCAAGATTACTAAATAATTTTAAAAAAAGCGTTCGAAGTGTTTACACTCGGACGCTTTTTTGATAAAATTTAATTGCTTATTATATTTTTCATGTAAAGGGCGAGGGGATATAGGAGAACACCCTTGTTGAAAATAAAGGAGGAAACATAATGAGTGAGAAATTTGATGCTTTGATTGCCAACAAAGCGGAGAGCGCCAAATACATGGTTGACGAAATTACTCATATCTGTAAGGATATGCCTACACGCAGTCCCGGTACGGAAGGCGAGCGTATAGCCAACGAGTATATGGCTGAAGTACTTAAAAATGATTGCGGATGCGACCGTGTGCAGATTGAGACATTTAAAGAGAACCCCGGTTCTTTCTTTGGATGGATCTGGATAACATTTACACTTATGTTTATCGGTCTTATCCTTATTTTTGTCGGAGCTCCTATCATAGCTGTTCCGCTTATGCTCTTCGGTTGGGTTATCGCACTTCTTCAGTTCGGTACATACAAAAAGTTTGTAGATAAGCTTTTCCCCGAACTTGAGGGAACAAACGTTACGGCTATAAAATCTTGTACAGGTACAGTTGAAAGACGTATCTTCTTCAACGGCCATACAGATGCTGCATGGGAGTGGCCGGTAAACTATGCTCTCGGAGGCGTAGGCTTTGAAGGTCACGCAATTATTTCTGCTGTAGGTACTATTTTCTACATTGTTATAGCAATTATAGCAATGGCACAGGGCGGACTTTTTGCAGCACCTGAGGGAACACTTAAAACGGTTGCTCTTTGGGGCCTTCTCTTTACACCGTTTTGGGTTGGTATGTACTTTATGTGGAACAGACACAGAATAGTTGACGGCGCAAACGACAACCTCTCGGGTTGCTATATGGGCATTGCAATCATGAAGGCCATGAAAGACGCCGGAATTGACCTTGAGCATACGGAAGTAGGTGTCATCCTCACAGGTTCTGAGGAGGCAGGCCTTCGCGGTGCTAAAGCATGGGCACAGGCTCATAAGGATGATTTCAAGGATGTTCCAACATTCATCTATTCATATGATACTATCTTTGATCCTAAGTACCTCATGGTAAACTACAGAGACCTTAACGCAACCGTAAAGGCTGACAAGGATGTCTCTGACCTCTTTATGGAGGCAGCAAAAGAGCTCAACATTCATTGTTCAAAGGGTATGGTTCCACCGCTTGGCGGAGCTACGGACAATGCGGGCTTTACTCAGGGCGGATTCCGTTCAACCGGTATCACCGGTCTTAACCACAAGCTTGAGGATTACTATCATACACGCCGTGATACTTATGACAACATGAATGAGCAGGGACTTGCCGACTGCTTCGCAGTTTCAGTTCGTGTTCTTGACAAGTTTGACCAAGGCGCAAAACAGTAATCAGAATTATTGCACTGAAAAACAGAAATGCATAACGGGAGATAAACCTGTTATGCATTTCTTATTTTATCTATCGTTTATGGTGACGATTTATTATTTTTTGTCGGCCTGCTTTGAATACTTCAAATTGTAGATGGTTCTCATAAGGATATCATCTGCAATGCCGATAGGGGATACATTGTAACTGAGCTTGCAATACATCTCTGTCTTGCACTCCTTTTCAAGTACAAGCTTTACGGCTTCAACATCTGATTCTGTTGTTCCCGTGCAAAGAGCGCCTTGTCCGTTTACGAGAACGGCGTTGTTCTTTTTGAGTGCTTTGCCGATATCGGCAGCGTCAGTTCTGTAACTTGTATTTTCCCAGTTGCAGCATTTTATTTTGCAGCCGGCAATTTGATCAAAGTCATCAAGATGAGGCTTCATATCTGCGCCGAATCTGCTGAGAGTTACTGCATCGTTGGATGCAAGCTGTTCAACAAATTTTGCATCTGAATTTCTGTAGATGGCAGAATGTATGAGCGAAACTCTCGGAGCCACACCGTGATAAGCATTTCCTCCGTTTACATGGCAGTAGTATGAAGAACCGTCTTTCATTGTAAGCTCGAAGGTATCATTTGTGATTTTCTTACTGCTTCCGAGATCAACGGGAGTTTCAGCCTTTTTGCCGTCTAAATATTTGAGTTCAAATGCTTTATAAAGTTTATCGGCACCGTATCTCTTTCCGGTTGTGAAAGAGGCAATTCGTCCTATTTCTTTACCGCATACATCTTCAAGTGTTTCGGCAATAGCGAATGCTTCATCATAATCCTTGCCCATGCAAAGCGCACCGTGATGCTTCATGATTACGGCTTTTGCCTGCGGATAAGACCTTACTGCTTCTGCAACTCCCGCACGGAGCTTGCCCGTTGACGGCATACCGTATGCTCCGCATGGAACAACAGGTCCGATAATCTTTGCAGCTTTTGCCGGAACAGATTTTATGCCTCTGCCTATTGGACTTAAAACAGATGCGTTTATCTGATGTGTGTGGATAACGAAATTTACGTCCTCACGGATTTTATAAGCGTCGGCATGCACACCTTTTTCAGAAGACGGTTTAATATCTCCCTCGTACTCGCAGTCGTCAATGTTTACTACTACGAGGTCATCGGGGGTGAGTGTCTCATAAGGCTTTCCGCTTGGAGTTATTACAAACTGTGTATCTGAAATTCTGGCACTTACATTGCCCCATGTGCGGGCAATGAGTCCGCTCTCCACAAGCTTTTTGCCTGCTTCGATGACAAGAGCTTTTGCTTCGTTTATTTCATATGCCATAATTGTTACCTCGATTATTTCTTAGGAACTATAATCTTACCACACTGTGAGAATACCTTGTCGAAACGAGCGATTGCGTCATCGATCATTTCTTCATTGTATGCGGCAGATGTGTAAAGACGTGAACCTGCGAGAGTTACAAGGCCTTCTGCCATGTAAGCTGCACCCATATGCTCCATTTCTTTTTGACGAAGTCCTGTTTCCTTGAGAGTGTTAGGAACTTCCCAAAGCTTGCCCCAGTCGATTACGAACTGCATGGTTCCGACTGTGTCGAGGTGACATACAGAGCCGATATTGAATGCAACGAACGGAAGGTTGTATTTCTTTATGCTGTCCTGAATTCCCTTGATAAGGCGGTCGCCCATCTGTCCTGCAACCTGGCAAGCATTACGACGCTCAATTTCACAGATAGCGGTATAACCTGCACAGCAGGAGATAGGAGTAGCAGCCATTGTACCGCCGCACATTGCCTTCTTGATTTTCTTTCCTGATGAATCAAGACCTGCACCGAGGTGCTTCATTACGTCTCTGTGACCGCCGATACCGCCGGCACCCGGATATCCGCCTGCGATAACCTTACCGAAGATTGTAAGGTCAGGATCAATGCCATAATAACCCTGTGCACCTGAAAGACCGATACGGAATCCTGAAACAACCTCATCACAGATGAGGAGTGCGCCGTACTTGCGGCAGAGTGTCTCAACACCTTTTACGAACTCTTTTGTAAGAGGACGTGTTGCTGACTCCGGTCCGATAGGCTCAATGAATACGCCTGCTGTACCGCCGTTGAGTTCGTTCATTTTGAGCTTTTTCTCAAGGTCTTCAAGGTCGCCCGGGAAGAATTCCTGAGTATGCTTGAATACGAAGAGAGGAACACCCTTTGACTGAAGGTTCTTTGTTCCCGGAACACGCATGCCCCATGCAAGCTGATCAGACCAGCCGTGGTAAGCTCCGCCCATTTTGAGGATGTTCTTCTTACCGGTTGCGAGACGTGCTACACGTACTGCACACATACAAGCTTCAGTACCTGAACCGAGCATACGGAACATTTCTACTGACGGTACACACTCTGAAATCTTCTTTGCGAGTTTGTACTCGTACTCATGGAAAAGACCTGTTGAAGGTCCGCATGTCTTAAGGAGATCTTCAACTGCCTCACGAACGACAGGATCGTTTGAGCCGAGCATTGTCGGGCCGCCTGCCTGAAGGAAGTCATAGTATCTGTTTCCGTCAATATCGTAAAGATATGCGCCCTCAGCTTTTGTAAATACGAGAGGGAACGGATAGTTAAATGCGAGGTTGTGCTGTACACCGCCCGGGATGATATTTCTTGCTTCTGAAATCATTTCCTTTGACTTAAGGCACTTCTTGTTGAAGTATTCCTCTTCATAAACCTTGAGTGCGTCGGGCTTGATTGAGTACATTGGTTTCTTTATGAGCGCATCAAGTTCGGCATTGATGGCTTTTGCGTCCGGATATTCGGAAATTGCGAATCCTGTTTCCATTTTTGTTACCTCCAATTAATATCTTTTAAATATGGATGTGAGTAACCGCTCACAAAATTGTCGTATTTAGTATACCACTACCCGAGATAAAAGTGAAGTACTATTTTATTAATCATAATCACATTTTGAAATTCTTTCCGTCGGCATATGTGGCGATGTATACGGCTTGAACTGAAAATTGTGCACAGTAAGTACGTAAAGCCCAAATATTTTTTTAAAACAAGGATAAAAAATATTGAAAATATCTGCTCTTATTGTTACAATTTTATGAAATGAGTGATAACTCACAAATGGAGAGATAAAAATGAACAAGGTACATCATAAGCCCGCGTTTGAACGAGCTGATGAAAGTTACAAAAATGCAGTGATTCAAGCGGGAATCAACGAGTTCTCAACTCTTGGATTTGAAAAATCAAATATAAACATCATTGCAAAGAAAGCCGGAGTTTCGGTAGGACTTCTTTACAAATACTTTGACACAAAGGAAGATTTCTTTCTGACATGTGTGGATTCCGCAATGACAACACTTGAGGAAATTGTCCACAATGTTGCCACGTCGGACGATAAGGTTTTGGTGCGCGCCGAAAAACTTATAAGAGCTATTCAGGCGACATCCGGCGCAGACTCAAAGTATGTAAAGCTTTACAATGAAATAACTCAGATGTCCGCATCAGAATGGGCTCACGGACTTGCAGACAGAGTTGAGTCTATTACGGCAAAGGCGTATAAGGATTTTATTGAAAAAGCGAAAGCTGACGGAGATATACGCTCTGACTGTGACGCAAGTATGTTTGCGTTTTTCTTTGACTCACTTCTCATGTCGTTACAGTTTTCATATACATGTGATTACTATCGTGAGAGGCTTAAGATTTATTGCGGCGATGATATTTTTGACGACAATGAAAAAATGGTTCGTGAACTCCTTAAGTTTCTTGAATCCGCGTTTACTTTTACCCGTGAAGATGTAAAAAAACTTGAAGGTAAATGAGCTGAAAAAAGAAAAGAGTCTTAAAATAAATTGTTTTGAATAAATTGCTTTGAAATATAACGGAGGGGATTAAAATGAGCAAATATGTTTTGGCATACGACATTGGTACAACGGGAGTTAAGACGTGTCTCTTTGAAATTGATAGGGAGATTACGCTTGTCGCTTCCGCATCAATGGGATACGGTCTTTACATAGTCGAAAACGGCGGTGCCGAGCAGGATGCCGATGAATGGTGGAACGCAATGTGCGTTACCACAAAAGAAATAATGGAGTCAAAGGAGATAAAACATAAGATTTCTTCGACGGATATTGCCGGGATTTCATTCTGCAGTCAAATGCAGGGTCTTGTGGTTGTTGACAAGGATGGAAATGCGCTTCGCAGACCGATGAGTTATATGGACCAGCGCGCAAAAGAGGAGATAAAGAAGGGCATTGCAAACGGCATTCAAATTGCCGGTGCCAATGTATTTAAGCTCTTGCCGTATCTCTACTACACAGGTGCTGTTTCATCATCCGTAAAGGATCCTATTTGGAAGTATAAGTGGATTGAGGCACATGAACCGGAGATTTTCTCAAAGATATACAAGATTCTGGATGTTAAGGAATATCTCATCGGCCGTATGACCGGTAAACTGGTTATGACACCCGATTCGGCTTTCGGTGAACTTCTTTACGATACCAGAAAAGGCCATGAGGGATGGTGCGCACCCGTATGCAAGATGGTAGGAGTTAAGATGGAACATCTTGCGGATATTGTAAAATCCACAGACGTTGTCGGCGGACTTACACAAAAAGCCGCTGAGGAGCTCGGCCTTATAGCGGACATACCTGTTTTCGGCGGCGGCGGAGACGCATCACTTATCGGTGTCGGTGCAGGTGCTGTTCTTCCGGGCGAGACGCATATCTACTCGGGTACGTCCGGATGGGTATCTACTGTAGTTGACAAGCAGATGGTTGATACCGGTGCAATGATTGCCGCAATAGTCGGTGCTCAGGAGGGCAGATACAATTATTTTGCAGAGCTCGAGACCTCAGGCAAATGTCTTGAGTGGGTCAAGAATCATCTTGCACTTGATGAAATTGATATTTATCTTGAGAAAAAAGACGTTACGGAGACACCGGAAAATTTTGAAAATGCATATACAAGCCTTTATGACTACCTTTCCGAGGTTATTTCAAAGACTCCTGCCGGTTCAAACGGAGTTATATTTACCCCATGGCTTCACGGAAACCGTTGCCCGTTTGAGGACCCGAATGCGGCAGGTATGTTCTTCAATATAAACATTGACACAGGTAAAACGGAAATGATCCGTGCTGTAATAGAGGGCGTATGCTTCCATAAACGCTGGATGCTTGAGGCGGAGAGCAAGAAAACTTCAACATCGGATACCATACGCTTTGTAGGCGGCGGTGCATTGTCGGATGTAACTTGCCAGATCCTTGCAGACATTCTCGGCCGTACAATCGAAACTGTTGCAAGCCCGCAAAACGTAGGCGCGGTAGGTGCGGCGGCAATAATAGGTGTCGGAATCGGTGCGATTGAAAGTCTTGACAATGTAAAGCAGTTTATACCGGCAGCTAAGACCTTCCTTCCGAATCCTGCAAACAAGGCAGTTTATGACAAAAACTATGAAGTGTTCAAAACACTTTATTATAACAACAAGAAGGCTTTTGCAGCCCTCAACGGCTGATGCCTTATAGGACACAGGGTGTAATTATGAAAGTTTTATTTGTTTGCTCACAGAATATGTGCAGAAGCCCTTACTGTGAATTCATGTTTAGGAAAATGGTTTCCGAGAGTGAAAAACTTGCGGGAAAGGTTGAGGTTCACTCCTCAGCGGTAATGAGTCCCGTAAAGCATATACATGAAAATACCGCGATTGCTCTTGAAAAAGAAGGATTTTCAAAAGAAGAGATTTCAAAGCATAAACCGGGGTATATGCTGCGTCCGTATGACAGAAAACTTTTCAATGAGGCCGATGTGATTATCGGAATGACTAAATCACATAAATACTTCTTGCCGCGAAAGTGGAAAAAGAAATTTATGACACTTTCAGAGGCTGCAAGAGGGGTATACACCCCGGTGCCTGACCCGTGGCTTCAAAAAAATGATGACTATGCAAAGTCTATGGATGTCATAAAAGGATATCTTGAAGAGTACGTTGAGCTCTTGGAGAAAAGTCCAAAATTTGAATAATTTTATATGCAAAGTGTCAAAAGTGCTCGGAAAATACGCGTTCCGGGCACTTTTAAATTGACTATAAGTGCATATTTGTTGTATAATTCTTTCATCTTATTTTTATTTTTAATATTTTAAACTGATGAAGTATTAAAGTGAAATTAAGCAAAAATCTTTAATTCGGAGGAGAATTAAAAATGAAAAGAATCATTGCTTTAGTTCTTGCACTTTGTATGTGTTTTGCGCTTGCTGCATGCGGCGGAAACTCAGACAAGGACACAGGCAAGAAAAACGGCTCGGTTGCATATGTAATCGCTGAAAAAGGCGACACATATTCACTTGGTCTTGCAAACAATTTCAAGACAGCTTTTGAGAAGCAGGGCGGTACCGTTATTATGGAAACCTTCCCAAAGAACACAACAAACTTCTCAGACTATCTTCAGAAGGCTCTCGACAACAATGCTGACGTTATCTTTTCCCCTAACTCAACAACCGTTGCCGCAAACTTCCTTAAGAACGCAGATGACCTCGGTATAGAGTGTCCTATCCTTGCAGGTGATACATGGGAGTCATCGGTTATACTTGACGCTGTTAAGGGAACAGAACTCGAAGTTTATTGCTCAACATTCTTTGATGAGAGTGATTCAAGCTCAACAGCAGCTTCTGACTTCGTAAAGGGCTTCAAGGCTTGGCTCAACGAAAACAAAAACTACTACGACATGAACGGCGGAAATGACATTGTTGCCGCAGTTTCAGCTCTCGGATTTGACGCATACAACGTTGCTATGGCAGCTATTCGTGCCGCAGCTGAGGAAAAGGGAGAAGACCTTACATCTGTTGATGTTGCAGAGGCTCTCTGGACTCTCACTTATGAAAACGGTGTTGCGGGAACTCTCCAGTTCGACAGCAATGGTGACGCTATCAAAGACAGCGCTTACATCAAAGAAGCCGGCGACGGAAAGTTCAACTTTGTAAAACTTCAGACAATTGAAAATGACGCAACACAGGCTTCTGCTCACGATTACGGTGACGTTAAGGGCATTGCTCTTGACAAGGCTTCAAAGACAATCACAATCGGTATCTATGAGCCGACATCAGGCGACAACGCCGCAGGCGGTAAGCAGGAAGTTATCGGTATCACATATGCAAACTCTCTTGACAACAAGATAAAGATCGGTGATAACGAGTATACTGTAAAGCTTTACCTTTCAGATAACGGTTCACTTGATGAGAACGCAGTTCCTGCAGCTTCCGCTATCGTAAATGAAGGTGCACTTGTTTCTCTCGGATCATACGGCTCAGGCGTATCAATTGCAGCTGCTGAGACATTTGAAAACGCAAAGCTTCCTGCAATCGGTATCTCATGCACAAACGCATCAGTTACCGCAGGTCACGACTATTACTTCCGTACCTGTTTCCTTGATCCGTTCCAGGGCACAGTAATGGCAAACTTCGCGTTTGACCTTATAAACGGTAAGTAATAAATCTTGAATTAAAAGTTCATTTAAGTACGGTGGGCTTTGTTCCCGCCGTACTTTTTGAGTTTGAAAGGTATTTTTTTATGAATATTGTTCCGTATCTTATAAGAGGCTTTGCAACGGGCGGACAGTACGCCCTTGTAGCCATAGGATACACAATGGTATACGGTATCTTAAAACTTATAAACTTCGCGCACGGTGACTTGTTTATGCTCTCCGGTATTATGCTCATATACCTTTGCGCAAGTTTTCCGACAATGCCTATTTGGTTTTCACTGATTATAATGGTCGTACTTACGGTCTTTATCGGTTACCTAATTGAAAAGTGTGCATACTCGCCACTAAGACAGGCACCGCGAATGTCGGTTATGATATCTGCCATCGGTGTTTCTTATTTGCTTCAAAACCTCGTTGCATATATCACAGGCGGACTTTCAAAACAGTTCCCTGATATCCCTATTATAGGAGAAAGCGTAAGATTGTTCGGCGTAAAGGACAAAGTTACTGTTTTCATTTCACCTATTGTTGCGGTAGTGCTTATGGTTGCGCTTGTGCTTGTCATTAACCATACAAAGTTCGGTATGTCCATGCGTGCTGTTTCAAAGGATTTTGAAACATCTCAGCTTATGGGCGTAAAAATCAATCGTGTAATTTCAATAACATTTGCAATAGGCGCGTTTCTTGCCGCAATAGGCTCAATTCTTTACTTCGCAAAGAATACCGGTGTTAATCACCTTGCAGGTACAACGCCGGGAATCAAGGCATTTATTGCAGCCGTTGTAGGCGGAATAGGCTCTATTCCGGGTGCTGTTGTAGGTGCGCTTATAATCGGCGTTGTTGAAAGTCTTGCAAAGGCTGTAGGCCTTTCCGACTTCTCAGATGTTATTTCTTTTGCACTTCTTATTATAATTCTCGTTGTTAAGCCTACAGGTATCTTCGGCGAGAAGACTACGGAGAAGGTGTGATTATGAAGAATACATTTTGGGAAAGAAACAAAAGAACTATTTGTAATCTCGGCCTCATAGCTGTGTTGTTTGCCCTCCTGATTACAATTCAGTGCACTGCCGAGCCCACATCCATGTGGTTCTCGGTACTTCGTAAAGTATGTACTTTCACGCTTGCTGCGGTTTCCATGAACCTTCTTAACGGTTTTACCGGTTTGTTCTCACTCGGACAGGCTGGCTTCATGCTTCTCGGCGCGTATACATACGCTATATTTACAATTCCTACGGATATGCGTCATACAGTTTACAGAAACTACGGCGACAGCCTTATAAATTTCCGGCTTCCGCTGGTTGTAGGTCTTATCCTTGCAGGCATTGTTGCAGCATTCTTTGCATGGCTTATAGGTCTTCCGGTTTTGAGACTTAAAAGTGACTACCTCGCAATTGCCACTCTCGGATTTGCGGAAATAGTAAGAGGATTAGTTCAGCTTCAGGACTTCGGTCCGGTAACTAACGGACCTGATCCCATAAACTCATTTACCGCTCCGAAAAATATTCTTGTATATGCCGCTATTGCCGGTGTTTGCATACTTATAATCGTGTTGCTTATCAACTCGACTTACGGCCGTGCTTTCAAGGCAATCCGTGATGATGAGGTTGCAGCTGAGGCAATGGGCATTAATCTTGCACACCACAAGAGACTTTCCTTTGTAATAAGTTCTTTCTTCTGTGGTATTGCCGGCGCTATGCTTGCAATGTGTAACTCTGCCGTTTCATCTGTATCGTTTACATCTGCAATGACATATCAGATTCTTCTGGTTGTTGTTATCGGTGGTATCGGTTCCATATCGGGCTCTGTTATTGCCGCATTCATTTATTACGCGAGCAGTGAGTGGTGGCTTAAATTCCTCGACCTTGAAACATATACAGAGGCCGGAGCAAAGATTCCGCTTCTCGGACCGGGATTCCGCATGGTAGTATTTTCTACTCTTATCATGATTGTCGTACTCTTCTTCAGAAAGGGTATCATGGGAACAAAAGAGATCTCCGTATATGACGGTTTTGTCAAGATAAAGAATCTTTTTACAAAGAAAAAGGATACATCGCCGGACGATGCGGTTTTGAAAGGCGGTGAGGGTTGATGGCAGAAAAGAAGAATATTCTCCGACTTCAGGACATAACCATGCAGTTTGGCGGCGTTGTTGCCGTTGATAACCTCACAATGGATGTTAATGAGCATGAGATAGTCGCACTTATCGGACCGAACGGTGCCGGAAAGACAACGGCATTCAATGCTATAACAGGCGTTTATGAGCCGACAAACGGTGCTATTTTCTTCAACGGTGAAAAGGTTATAGAGAATCATCCGCAGGGAAAGATGAAAAAACTCTATGCGGGTGAGAATAACGGAAAGTACACGCACAAAATAGTAAAAACTCCCGATCAGCTTACAAAGCTCGGTATGGCGAGAACTTTCCAAAACATAAGGCTTTTTAAATCAATGACCGTTTTTGATAACGTTCTTACCGCAAAGCATTTGAGAAGAACTTCGAATGTCTTCACGGCAACTCTTCACTTAAATCAAAAGGAAGAGGCTCAGATGCGAAAGGACACAATGGATCTTCTCGAACTCGTTGATCTTGCCGACGTAAAGGATGAACTTGCAACAAGCCTTCCTTACGGTAAGCAGAGAAAACTTGAGATTGCACGTGCCCTTGCGACAAATCCGACACTTCTTCTTCTTGATGAGCCTGCGGCAGGTATGAACCCGCAGGAGACAGAGGAATTGACTGAGTTCATCCATTTTATCCGTGACAAATTTGATCTTACAATTCTCCTCATTGAACATCATATGAACCTTGTAATGGATATCTCAGACAGAATTTACGTTATTGACTTTGGTAAGGAAATTGCTCAGGGCGTTCCTTCTGAAATTCAGTCGAACCAAAAGGTTATCGACGCTTATCTGGGGGTAGCTGAAGATGAGTAATTTGCTTGAAATAAAAAATTTGCAGGTACGTTTTGGCGGAATTACAGCTGTTGAAAATGTTAGTATTGATGTCCCGGAGGGAAAGATTGTTACACTTATAGGTGCAAACGGTGCCGGAAAATCAACAACACTTCGCTCTGTTTCGGGTATTGTGAAGCCGCAGAAGGGTGAAATTCTTTTCGGCGGTGAGAACATTGTCGGACTTTCCCCTGACAAGATCGTTGCAAAGGGTGTAACACTTGTTCCGGAGGGCAGACGTGTATTCCCGAATCTTACGGTTCTTGAAAACCTCAAGATCGGTGCGTATCTCCGCAAGGATGACTTGAAACCGGATATTGAGTATGTTTATTCTCTGTTCCCACGCCTTAAGGAAAGACACTGGCAGCTTGCCGGAACACTTTCAGGCGGTGAGCAGCAGATGCTCGCTGTAGGACGTGCACTTATGAGCCGCCCGAAGCTCATTATGATGGATGAGCCTTCACTCGGTCTTGCACCTCTTGTTGTAAAAGATATTTTTGACATTATTACAACGATAAACAAGGCCGGTATAACGGTCCTTCTTATTGAGCAAAATGCCAACATGGCTCTCAAGGTTGCCGACCGGGCTTATGTCCTTGAAACAGGTAACATAACAAAAGAGGGTACAGGCATTGATCTTCTCAATGATGAATCAATTAAAGAGGCATACCTCGGTAAGACAAAGTAATTTCTAAATGTTTAAAGTCCCGCTCAAAACGGGACTTTAATTTTTTTGTAAAAGCATGGTTATTGAGTTGACTTTATGAGCATACATAGTTATACTTGTAGGAAATGTATAACTGACAATCGGCAGCCTGAAATAAACTGCTGCGAGGGGGAATGATTCAATGCCCGGGGGCAAACACGTATTGGGACTTCCAAGTGGGAAGCATATTTTCGGCACTGCAAAGGTAGGCGAAAAAGGGCAGATAGTCATCCCGAAAGAAGCGAGAAATCTCTTTGGCATAAGTTCGGGGGATACATTGCTTATTCTTGGGGATGAAAAGACCGGAATCATTGTGACAAAGCCGGATGTTATGAGCGAAGTTGCAATGAAGGTTTTCAAAGATATTGACAAGTAGAGTATAGAAGAGGAAATCAAAAATGAACAATGAGAAAATGTTTCTGGAACTGGGGATAAGTAAGAAGGTTCTTGAGTTTTCAGAAGAGATACTTGCAGATTTATCTGACAGATTTAAAGAGATAGACAGTGTTGCCGAGTGTAACCAGATGAAGGTTATCAAAGCAATGCAGGATAACAGGGTTTCAGCTGCATGCTTCGCCGGAACTACGGGTTACGGCCATGATGATCTCGGTCGTGACACGCTTGAAAAGGTATATGCGTCTGTTTTCCATACAGATGCGGCTATTGTAAGAGGACAGATAACGTGCGGCACGCATGCGCTTGCAGTCGCACTTTCAGCAAATCTCCTTCCGGGTGATGAGATGCTGTCACCGGTAGGAAAACCGTACGATACTTTAGAGGAAGTAATAGGTATAAGAGACTGTGCGGGTTCACTTAAGGAGTCGGGTGTGGTTTACCGACAGGTAGATCTTCTTCCTGACAATTCATTTGACTTTGAGGGAATTAAGGCCGCAATAAATGAAAAGACAAAGCTTATTGAAATACAGCGCTCAAAGGGTTATGCAATGAGACCGACATTTTCAGTAGAGCAGATTGGTGAACTTATAAAGTTTGTAAAGAGTATAAAGCCGGACGTAATTGTGATGGTCGATAATTGCTACGGCGAATTTGTTGAGACAATTGAGCCGTCTGATGTCGGTGCCGACCTTACCGTAGGTTCTCTTATAAAGAATCCGGGCGGCGGACTGGCTCCTATCGGAGGCTACATATGCGGTCGTCAGGATCTTATTGACAGATGTTTTTACAGACTTACGGCTCCGGGAATCGGCGGAGATGTCGGAGCAAGTCTTGACCTTAACACAAGGCTTTATCAGGGCTTCTTTATGTCGCCGATGGTGGTTGCCGGAGCTCTTAAAGGAGCAATTTTTGCCGCAAATATGTACGAGCGTCTCGGCTTTAAAGTCGTACCGAACAGTACTGAAAAGCGTTATGATATCATCCAGTCTATTGAACTGGGATCAGCCGACCGCATGATAGCCTTTTGCAAAGGTATCCAGGCCGCCGCTCCGGTTGACAGTTATGTAACACCGGTGCCTTACCCGATCCCGGGATACGGCGACGACGTAATAATGGCTGCAGGTGCATTTGTACAGGGTTCATCCATTGAACTCTCTGCCGACGGTCCGATAAGAGAGCCGTATGCAGTATATTTCCAAGGTGGACTTACATTTTCACATGCAAAGCTCGGAATTATGATGTCACTTCAAAAATTACTCGATGAGGGATTGGTGGAATTTTAATGGAACAGTATGTAAGCTATATATTGGCCGGAGTATTCAGTATAATAGGAATTCTCATAATGGTCATAAAAAGAAAGTCATTCACAACTTATGAAAAAGTTTGGTTTATAACCATAACCGTTCTTGCGTCTGTATTTGCCGTGTTATTCCCGGAGGAGGATATAAACGGTGTAAACGGAATGATAATAATGGGACTTTATCTTCTGGATACATTGCTTAACATTTTGTGTGAACTCCTTATTTCAAAGCAGAGTAAATGGAACTTCATAGTTTCGGTATTTGTTGAGCTTACCGAGATTGCAATATGTATAGTTCTCGCATACAGATTTGCAACGATGGCAACAACGCTTTTCTTCTGGTTGCCGTGTGACATAATAAGTTTTATAAACTGGAACAAGCATCCTGACAGTGAAAAAGATGAACTTACCGAGGTGCGCACACTTTCCGGTAAGCAGGAAGCACTTGTTATACTTGCAATATTTGTTTGGACTGCGGTTGTAGGATATCTTCTTACAATGATTGACCTTGGCACAGACTTGTTCGGCGGTAACAAGACTCTTGAGGTTATCGTATGTTATCTTGATGCGTGTGTATCCGCGGTCGCAGTGGCAAACGGCTTATTTATACTTTTCCGCTTCAGAGAACAGTGGATTGCATGGTTTCTTGACGCAATTCTTGAAAGCGCTATAAATATTCTTTCGGGTCAGTATGTGCTTCTTATCTTAAAACTCGGTTATCTTACGAATTCAACGTACGGATACATCAAATGGACAAAGTACATAAAGGAACATCCGGAGGTTGTTGTGGGAGGAAAGAAAAAAATTGAGAAAAACTAAGCGGTGTAGCAGTATTAAACTGCGATAATACAGGACAAAAACAACTTCTGATTTTTTTACGCTACACTTTGCATTGGTAGTTTTTCACAAAGTGAACATGTTCATTTTCTACAAGGCGGGGTCTTTTAATAAGATCCCGTTTTTAATATAATTAATACGGTTTTATTAAAATGATTATTGGCTTTGGAGTGTAGAAAATGAATAAGAATTTATTTTTTCGTGGTTTTAAGGTGGTAGTAAAATCAGCGTGTGGAATTGTAATAGGAATAATGTCTATAACAAGCTTATACGGTTTGAATTTCTATCATGCGGAAAAGACAATGAAGTATGCAAAAGGTGTCCGTATAAAACGAAATTTTGGGTATATGGAGTACGGCGACGGTGATAAATGTGAAGTTGGATTTATGTTTTATCCGGGCGGAAAAGTAGGGTTGAACGCATATGGTGAATTGCTCACACGAATTGCACAAAAAAATATTTTTTGTGTTGTATGCGGAATGCCGGTAAATCTCGCGGTTCTAAGTCCCAATTCGGCTGACAAATATATAAAAAAATATACGAAGAAATTTCCAAATATAAAAACTTGGTATATCGGCGGTCATTTTCTCGGCGGAACCATTGCATGCAAACACGCAGTGAACAGACCCGGTGTTTATGATGGCGTTGTTTTCCTTGCAGCACATCCCGATAAAAACGATAACATGAATGAAACCGACATGAAGGCACTTAGTATTTACGGCTCTGTTGACAGTGTTCTTTCAAAGGAACGTTATACAAAATACCATGACAACTTTAAAAATGATATGACCGAAATAGTTATCGATGGCGGAAATCATGGAAATTTCGGCGCATACGGCTTCCAAAACGGAGATCATACATCGATTATCGATAAGTACGAGCAGATTGACAAAACCGCGGATGCGATAGTGAAATTTATAAAAGAATAAACATTATAAGCAAAAAAAGACAGCCGAGGACGGATTTTCCGCTTTCAGCTGTCTTTTAAGGTTAATATTGCTCATTGAAATCAGTCTGCAAAAGTTAAATTCATTTTGTCGGTGATTTCTGCATCCCGACAATTGGCAAAGAATCGTATTTGTTTATGAAATTGTCTACTTTTTCCCAATAAGCATCCGGGTCATAGATACATGATGCGGCATGCGTTGCGCCTTTTACTATAAGTAAGTCTTTGTCTGTCGGACATGCATCATATAGTGTATATGCCATGTCGGTAGGTACAAACGCATCTTTTTCTCCGTGTATGAACAGGATGGGAATTTTGCTGCCCTTTACAGGTCCGATAACGTCGCAGTCATCTTTTATGCTGTAATGTGCTTTTAAAAGATTTATTACATTGAAGATATCTACAATCGGATGGGCGGGGAGATGCATGAGTTTCATCTCATATATGAGTTGGTTGTATGCACTTGTAAAACCGCAGTCGGAAATACAGAAAATTACATTGCGCGGAAGCTCTTCATCACCGCACATGCGAAGCACTGTTGCGGCACCCATCGATACGCCGTGAATGATTATTTTAAAGTTTCCGAGGCGTGAGTTTATGTAGTGGAGCCAGTTTACGCAGTCGGTTGCTTCAAATCCGGAAAATCCGATATATTTTCCCTCGCTGTTTCCGCAAGCTGTGTGATCAACAACAAAGAGCCCGAATCCGTATTTTTCGTAGTAGTGTCTGACAAAAATCATCGGGTCACGGAAAGCGGTTGATCCGAAGCCGTGACTTAAGAACACTATTGTATTTATACCGCCCTTCGGAGGTATGTAGTAGGCACAGAGGGTCTGACCGCGTGTGTTTGTCATGTGAAGTGTCTGAAAGTCCTGCACTTTGAACCATTCAAAGCCTTTTTTCTCGGTTTCATCGAGCTTTTTTCTTTCTACGGGCATAAGGCTTTTTCCCTCAGACGCTTTGAATTTGATTTTCAGCAGAGGATCTCTGTCAAGGAGAGCCATGTGTGCAATATCAAGCACTGTAAGCGGTACGGCAAGCACACTGATCGCAACAGATACTGCCAATGATTTTTTATTCATCTTTTTACCTCTTGAAAGCAGTCAATGTAAATAAAATATAATTCAATGATAGTTTTATGGTTTATGCAGAGATTTATAAAAGAATTATTCCGTGCTTTTTGCACTCTTCTACCATTTCATCGGGCCAGATGGAAACCTGTACTTCTCCGATATGCGCCTTTTCAAGCATATACATACAGATACGTGACTGACCTATACCTCCGCCTATGGTGAGTGGGAGAGTACCGTTTATGATTCCCTGATGATATGGGTACTGAAGTCTGTCCTCGGCATCACATTTTTCGAGCTGTTCTTTGAGAGATGTTTCGTCAACGCGTATGCCCATTGATGAAAGTTCAAATGCACATTCCGTGATCTCATTCCAAACAAGGATATCTCCGTTTAGTGACCAGTCATCATAGTCGGGAGCACGTCCGTCATGCTTTTCTCCGTTTGAGAGCTTATCTCCGATTTTCATAAGGAAAACGGTTTTCTTTTCTTTTACAATTTTGTTTTCACGCTCTTTCGGGGAGAGGTCCGGATAGAGATCAAGGAGTTCCTGTGTTGTTATGAAGAAAACATCTCTCTCCATTTTATGTTCAAGCTGCGGAAAGGCAAAATTTACCGCGTCCTTTGTGTCTGCAAGCGCTTTAACAATGAGTTTTACTATTCCTTTTAAGAAGTCTTCGGTTCTGTTTGAACGATTTATTACTCTTTCCCAATCCCATTGGTCAACGTAGATGGAGTGGAGTGAGTCACAGTCATCATCTCGGCGTATAGCGGACATATCTGTGTATATGCCTTCTCCGGGGAGGTAACCGTATCTCTTGAGAGCCATACGTTTCCACTTTGCGAGTGACTGTACGACTTCGGCCTCTCCGCCGACTTTTTTCATGTCAAATGATACTTTACGCTCAACGCCGTTTAAGTCGTCATTTATTCCGCTGCCGCTTACAACAATTACAGGTGCCGTAACGCGATCAAGATTCAGCGCTTTTGAAAGATTGGTCTGAAAAAGATCTTTAGTTGTTTTAATTGCTCTCTGTGTCTCTTTGAGAGAGAGCTTTGATTCGTATTTGTTTGGGAAAATAAGTCCATCCATTTAAAAACACTCCTTATCAATTCATCTAATATTACACTTTTTAGTAAGGCGTTTCAATAATTTGATTGAATATTTATGTGTTATATGATAAAATTTTAGCAGTTAAAATACTCGGTTGTTTAACCGACTTCGGATTAAAATTTAATAGGAGGTTACCATGGACTTATTTGATAAGTTGCTTGGAGCCTTTTGGAAAGGCTGCGAAGCCAATGACCAAAAGCGACTTTCAACGCAGGTTTATCCGAGCAACCTTGTGGAGATAAATGATATTGAGTACATATGTGACGGACACAAGTACCACAAACTTGACGTTTATTATCCGCAGGGGACAAAAAAAAGTGCAAAACTGCCGGTGATTATAGATATTCACGGCGGCGGTTGGTATTACGGAGATAAAGAACTCAACAAGAATTACAATCTTCATCTTGCGCAAAGAGGATTTGTTGTTTTTAACATCAGTTACAGACTTGTTCCGGAAGTAAGAATTAAAGAGCAGGTTCAAGATGTTATGGCTGCTCTTAAGTTTATCGGAGAGCATCTAAGCGATTATCCTTGTGACAAAAAAAGAGTTTATGTTACGGGCGACTCTGCCGGAGGACAGCTTGCCGCATTTGTCGGTGCTGCATGCAAATGTAAGAAAATACGCAGTGCATACGACTGTGTAAATCCGGACATAGATATTAAAGCAATAGGTCTTACATCGCCTGTTCCGTATCTTTCCCCGAAAGGAATTATGGCGCTTTATACCCCTCATGTACTGGGAAAATGGAAGGGGACTGAGTATGAGAACCTTGTAGATTTTGACAAGCTTCTTGATGAATGCGATGATTATCCTCCGACAATTATTTTCTCGAGTATTATGGACGTTCTCGCACTTGTGCCGTCAAGGCGAACATACAGAGACTTAAAGAGCAGAGGTTATAGTGTTAAACTGGACGTAAAGTATAACCCGAAACTTATGCATGTTTATCCGGTACTTGATCCCGAAACGACTCCGTCTGTAAAAGCAATCAATAAGATGGTTAAGTTCTTTTTGAAAAATAAATAATAGGAAAAATGGAGAATTTTATGTCAATTCCAATGCTTATTTTTATTGTCGTTTATATGGCAACGACTGTTTCTTATCTCTTTTCTGAGACGAGCGGAAATTTTAAACGCAGGGCAATAAATAAGATATGTCTTGCCTGTATGTTTCTTATCTATGCAATTTATGCGACTATACGCCACGGAAATCTCGGTGTGACATTGCAGGCGCTCTGCCTTATTGGTGTATTTTTCTGCTTTGTCGGGGACGTGTGGCTTCTTTGGAGCTTTTCAAAGGGCGGTACATCCTTTGGTATAGGCAATGTAGTTCTTTTTGTCTATGAAATCATGTACTTTAAAGAACACGGACTTACGTTTTCGCAGTATTGGTTCTTTATGATACCTCTTGTTATTCTTATCGGTACTCATGCATATCTTGTTGTGCATGACTGGTATGATATGAAGAAGGAAATGAAGATGATGTTCCCGTTCTATCTCTTTTCGGTTTCACTTCACGGAACTCTCAGTATGGTAGGACTTTTCTACTTACACGACATAAAATCCGTTCTCCTTCTTGTCGGTCTGATTCTTTATATGATTTCCGACTACTTCATCTCGCTTCATAAGTTCAAGTTCAAAGAAAGCAAAGCCATTCTTCGCTGTAACAGCTTCACGTATTTTACCGGGCTTATGCTTGTTGCACTCAGCTTCTCATTTTGAGAATAGAGTTTTAAATGAAAAACCGCTTACATTTTGTAAGCGGTTTCTTTTTATGTGTCCGTAATTTCTTCTGCAAGCTCATTAAAGTGCTTTTCCATATGGTCAAAGAGATTGTTTATTATCTCTTTGTCGGCATCGTTTCCGCGCTCGCAGACGGAGAGAGTAAGTACTCCCTTGTAGGTTATTGCCGTAAGCAAAGCATAGGGCTTGTATTTTACGGCACCTGTCAAGAAAATATCCACGGGTTCATGTCCGCAAAGAGACAATTTTTTCGGATCAAATATGCCTACATTGCTCATGGCAATGAGAGGATTTGAATAACCTATTTTTATTATTTCTTCAGAAGCCGCATACGGCATGATGGTATATGCAAGTTTTAAAAGAGGAAGTCCGTAAAGCCCGAGAAATTTATCGTCCTTGTTGTTTTGTGCATTTATTTTGGCAAATTCAACAGTTTCCTTTATGTCACGTCCTTTTCCTTTTGACGATACAGGCATGAATGCGGTGTGGTTTGTGTAGCCTTTACCGCTCATGTTTGAAATATGACGTCTTAAGTCTATGGCACATGACACAACGATTTCCTCATCATCACCGTAATCTGTTATCTCATAAAGGGAGTGGAGAAAAGCCGCAACTATCACGTCGTTTACGGTTGCTCCGAGCTTCTTGCCCGCAAGGTGAATTTTTTTAAAACGCTCTGCATCTATTTTTCGCTTTACATAGAAGGATTTATCGTCCTTTGAATCAGGTGTAAACGGAAAACGGTGTTTGTCCTTGTTTGAGACATTTTTGTACAGCCTTTTTGCAGCCTGTTTGTCTGTCGGGTTCATATCCGCGTATACTTCCTCAAATGACCGTGAACCGGACCGTATATCCAAAGGGCTGATTGAATTTTCAAGGTATTCTGAATAGCCTTTGCAAAATGACGCAATAAAATATTTCAGGTCTCCGCCGTCCATACACATGTGATTAATGATAAAACAGAGTGAGGACTTTTCATCCTTGTTAATAACGGCAATTTTCATTTGAAGCTTACTGTCCGGAGGCAGATACTGCATGAGAAAATCCGATTTTGCTTTTTCAACGTCGTCAGGATCATCTATTACAGTTATGATGTCCTCGACCGTGTAGTCGTTTTCTGTCCAATATGGGTTTATCGGACTTGATTTAAAGCTCGAGTGGAGGACAGGAACTTTTTCGAAGAAGCATACGGTGACGGTCTTAAGTGCGTTTATATCTATCTTGAAATCATAGTCAAGAGCAACGTGTATCATACGGTCATTGAAGTCGCGAAAGAGGTAGTGCATTTTATCCCAGAGCTCCGCATGAAGCTTTTCTTTTTTACTCACCCTTGGTCACCTCCGCATTTTCTCTTTTTCGAAATTCCGTAACACGTTTTGAAAGTTGATGCTTTTTATTATACGCAACTACAAATACAACAATCGAAACGGCGATTCCGGCAATTATAAGGAGCCATCCTGTCTGCCACGGAATAACCTTAAGAAGTGAAAGCGTTATGTAAAGGCATGCACCGGCAAGGGGAATTGACGTGATGGAGTGCCACAGTCCGTATTTTTGTCCCGTGAGTATCGGTATAAACGAGTCGAAAAAGAAAATGAAAAATCCTGTTATTGAAAAAATGATTCCGCTGTAGTGCATGTTGTAGACAATTTCCATGACAAGAAATACAAATATTGCGACTACAACCACCGAAATGGTCACGGCGTAGTTAAACGGCACTTTTCTGCGGCCTTTGTAGTGGAATTTATCAGGCATAAGAAAAAGTATGAGTATATAAAGAACAATTCCTCCGGCGATTATGACCCATGAGTGCGCCCAGTCGTCGTTATAAAAGCTGTCAAGTATATAGAAGATACCGACTGCCATATAGTAGACTACAGAGAGCAGGATCTTCAACGCAAAAAGAGTCTTTTCGGCTTTGTCCTCGGTGGATTTTCTCTGCTCCTTTATAAAGTCGTGACGTGCGTCAATATTTTCACTTATTATGAGGTCCGAAATGACCTTGTCATCTGAAAGACCGCGTTTTCTCAGGACCATCTCGCGACTTCTCATTTCCGCTTTTCGCTTCTTTTTAAACTCTTCAAGTGCATGAGCGCAGCCGGGGTCATTTGCAAAGTCGGACAATGTAACATCTATAAAATCGGTATAATTATTCAAAAACGAGCCTCCTTAAATAATCAGAACAGGACACAGGATGTATATGTCATGGTTTTTTCACCGTAATAGTAGTTTATGTCGTTGTCTTTGCACACCTGCGTTACAAATAAGCCGTACGCTTCCATTGATGAATAAGCTCTGTCGGGAAAACGACAAGGCGCGTCCGGATATGTGCAGCTTTTGCATATACGACAGCCGCCGGCACTGAGGCAAAGTGCCTCAGCATGTGTGCTGTGGGCAAATACCGCAAGCTCGGCAAAACGGTCCTTGTGTACAACTTCAATACGCCTGTATGCTTTGGTGTCTATGGTTTTTTCCGTTTTGCCGGTTGTCTGCACAATGATTCCATTGTGACATTTCGCTATGCGTTCGGCACACTCGGACAGCTCGCCGCATGCCGGCGGGCATGTCCAGTTATGGCCAAACGCATGGCATTTGTCCACAGCACACATCTCTCGTATGTCCTCGCGGACTACGAGGGTGCCGACGTCAATTTCTTTTGCGGTTTCAAATCCTATTTCCAAGGCTTTGTCTATAAGTGTTTGCGTAAATTCTAGCATCTTTATCCCTCGTTTTAAAACTTTTGCGGATTTTTAGATTGGTTAATGACGATTTTTTTATCTGTTGATAATCTATTTTAATGATAACACAGATTTTTAATCAATCAAAATATATTTTGATTTTAAATATATTTTCCATAAGACATAACATAATGTGAATTCAAGTTTACAAAGTATAATGCATTTTTAAAGTCTAAATTGCCGAATTTCACAAAAATAAAAATTAGTCAGAAAACTGTTGACA
>CAVGIJ010000009.1:0-83222 GCA_963629305.1 Acutalibacteraceae bacterium | reverse complement strand
AAATCACAGAAGAAGCCAAGACGAACGGAACACTTCTCTATGCTCTTGAACAGATTGTTAATTACAACTAAATATTATCTTATGGACCATATCATAAAAAGGATAAAGGAAACGGTGTAAAAATTTCCTATGCAAATGGATACATCTGTGTTATAATACTGCCTGAAAATAAAATAAAATCTGATTTTAGTGACCTGTTGTGGGGCATCGACCTTATGCAAAAGCCTTGCAACAGATTTTTTTACTGCCAAAGTTAGCGGTTGCTAACTTTGGCGGAGAAAAAACCGGGAAATTTTCAGATACGACGAGAGAGGATCTATTATGAACAAAATAGGTATTGATTTGGGAACTTCAACTGTTAAGCTTGTTCTTATGAACAATGGTATTCATACAGTTTGGTGTAAGGCGCATCATGGCAGAGTAGCGCAAACTTTGCATGAAGGTTTGCAAGAAATGAATCTGCCACAGGAAATTGCAGTATGTGTAACCGGCAGCAATCGTAATATTGTAGTGAAAAAGTGTCCGCAGCTCTCGCAAATGGAGGATATTCCTGCAATTGTTTCCGGAGCAAAAGAACTTGCATCAGGTGCCGGCAGTATAATTGAGATTGGCAGTCAAAGTGCCCGTTTTATCACCGAAATTAATAACAAAGCACCACGCTTTTCGGTAAATGAGCATTGTGCAGGCGGAACAGGATCTTTTTTTGAGGATCAGATGTCTCGACTTGGTTTGAAAATAGAGGATTATTCAAGGATGGTGGCATGTGCTCGGGAAATTCCGAATTTATCCGGGCGCTGCGCAGTTTTCGCAAAAACGGATATTATCCACCGCCAACAAGAAGGAGTGCCGAAGGAGGATATATTGCTTGGGCTATGCTATGCAATGATTCGAAACTATAAGGCAACTATTGTTAAGAATCTTCCGATTGAAAAGCCGATGATTTTTTGCGGAGGAGTAACGCTTAACAGCGGAGTTATACGTGCAATAAAAGACCTTTTTCAATTACAGGATGATGAATTGATAGTTCCGCAAAATGCGCAATATGCCGCTGCATACGGTGCGGCTCAAAGTGCAAATCAAACAATTAAAACCGAAATATTGTTGGCCGCCCTTTCAAAGGATGAAATGGGGAGCGAGCGGGAAATTACATTGCCGAGACTCGTTCTGAAGGAGGAAACGGATTTATCCGAACCGCAATGTACCGAGATTATGCCAAATGAGGGTGCATTTATCGGAATTGATATTGGGTCTACGAGTACGGATTTGGTGCTTGTGGGGAGAGATAATACCCTTATTGATTTTCAATATTTACGTACGGCGGGTGACCCGGAGGGCGTTGTACGTGAAGGACTTCGTCAAATACGGAAAAAATATGGAGAGTTCTCAGTGCTTGGAGTCGGTGTTACCGGATCCGGCCGTGAACGTATTGGACGGATGATGGGGGCGGACGCTATTCGTGACGAGATTACCGCGCAGGCACGCGCAGCGAGTCATTTTGTGCCAAAGGCAGATACTGTATTTGAAATAGGTGGTCAAGACAGCAAGTATATATCACTTAAAAACGGTCAAGTGGCCGATTTTCAGATGAATAAGATCTGCGCTGCCGGTACGGGATCTTTTGTGGAGGAGCAGGCTGCCCGTATGGGTATTCCCATTGCGAAGTTCGGCTCTTTGGCACTTAGTGGGACAAAGCCTTGCGATTTGGGTGAACGATGTACGGTATTTATAGAGACATCTATCGCGCAGGCAGAGGCACAAGGTGCGTCACAAGCTGATATTGCGGCGGGATTGTGCCACTCTATTGTCAGAAATTATTTACACAAGGTAGTAGGCGGCAAACACGTGGGAGAGCATATTGTTCTTCAAGGCGGAGTGGATTATAATCCCGGTATTGTTGCCGCATTTCAAAGCGCTTATGGAGAACGCGTGCAGGTGTCGCCTGTTTTTTCTGTTTCGGGGGCATTCGGTGCGGCAATGCTTGCAATGGAAACTGTGGGTACGGGGCCAAGTTCTTTTCTCGGTTTTGATTTCCCGAAAGAAGAGAGAAAAATTGTTGCCACGAGTGAGGAAATACGACGCAATAAAGCTTTTTATCGTAAGGCGGGCCAGCTTGCTGTTGAGGATTATGACGGAGCAATCGATCCGACGAAGAAAACTATCGGTGTACCGTTAACACTCATCATGTTTAAGTTTTTCCCGATGGTCAACGCATTTTTCAAAAATCTCGGTTTCAATGTAGTTTTATCCCACGCTACAAATGAGGAGACAATCAAGATTTCTCAACAATATGCCAGGGGAGAGACCTGCTATCCCGTAAAACTTATATACGGGCATATGATGCAACTTGCCGAACAGGGTGTGGATTATATCTTTTTGCCATCCGTTCACACAATTCGTCATCCGCACTCTCATGCGGTACATAACTATGCTTGTCCGTATATGCAAATGGCGGCAAAGTCGGTATTTGATACTTTGGGACTTGAAAAGCGGGGAATTAAATTGCTCAGCCCCATTCTTGACCTTGACCTGGGTGCGCAGATGATGGCTATTGCTATGCTTGATGTAGGTAAAGCATTAGGATTTTCAAAGCCGCGGTGTTTGCCGGGGCTTGTTAAGGGAGCAATGGCAGTTCAAAAATACAACGCCGGAGTGGAAAGTCTCGGCCGTGAAATGTTGGAGAATTTAAAGCCTGAGGATAAAGTATTGGTTCTCGTCACTCGCAATTACGGAATTTCGGACCCGGTACTCAACATGGGTATTCCGGAAATCTTGCTCTCCCGCGGTTATAAGGTTATGACGCTCGGCCATTTGCCGGGTATGGATTTGGATGTTTCGAAAGACTATCCGCACATGTATTGGCCATTTGGTGACCATGTGTTGGCAACTATGAAAATGGTTGCACACCATCCGAATTTGTATGCTGTTTATATCACAAGTCACGGTTGCGGTCCGGATACATTGATTTCTCATCTTGTTCGTGAGGAGATGGGAGATAAGCCCTATTTGCAAATTGAAGTTGACGAACACTTCTCCAGGGTTGGTGTTATAACTCGAATAGAGGCCTTCTTAAACAGCCTGTCCGGTCGCCCAAACGCAGAACTTCCGAGTAACTTTAACATTCTTGACGTGGCGATGCATCCGACAAACATTCAGGAAAAGCCTGAAAAAAATTATCGTTTGTTTATTCCGAACCTCGGTGCATACACACCGTATCTTACGGAGTACTTTGATTCACAGGGATACAAGGCCGAGTCAATGCCTGAGTACACTCGCGAAATATTGACACTCGGTCGTGCTGAAATGAATTCTAAAGAGTATCTGCCGTTGCCTGCGCTGGTCGGAGCATGCTTGCAAATTATTGAGAAAAACGGCGGAGATGCGGGCTTGCAATTTCTCATTCCATATGGGTACGGTGCCGATTCGGACGGCCAATATGCAAGAGTTGTGCGTTCGATTCTTGACCGTCGTGGTTATACAAAATGTAAAATTGTGGCCCCTGTTCTTGAAGAACTCTCTGAAAAAGCAGATAATCCCGAATTGCTTATTCGTGCGATTCTTACGGGAGACATAGTATATGCATTGCCGGCGTGTTGTCGCAAACAGGTTATGCCGAATCATATTCTTAAAAGGGAAGAAATGCTTGCCTTGGCAAAACGAATTCCCACAGGAGAACACGTGATAGCAGCGGTAGGCACACCAATGTGCCTTACAAGTCTTGATGAAGGAATTTTGACGACTCTGGAAAACGAGGGTAAAACCATTCGCCGTATGCCACTTAGTGAGATGCTGTGGTTCTTGTGGCGTGATAACGGTAAACCGGCCGACCGCACACTTCTTGATGCCGTTTCGGCAGAAATGGGCTCTGACGGTATCTTCTCAAATGATAAGGAAAGATTGTTTAGCATAGCACGAGAAAATCTTGACGGTTTTGCCGGAGCGAATGGGCGTTATCGCTATGCGAAGGCGGTTGAAATGAGCGAATATTCCTCCGCAGTTTTGATGCTATCGCCTCGTTATGAAAATACCGAGACGGTGTTAAGCCTTAGGGGAATTTCACAAAAATGCTCTTCTCCGTTTTTTGAACTGGTACTTGACGGTGACTGGGATGAGAGCGGATGGTCGCGGCTACGCTCATTCCTTTATTATTGCTAAGATAAAAGGGGCTGTTTTTACAGCCCCTTATCTTAAATCTGCTCGTCATTGTCATCATGGCGTTTAAAGATATCCTTATGTCTGCCTTTTTCAACATGCGGGAATTTACTGATGATACGTTTAAAGTTCTTTTCGTTTTCAAGGCGCAGCTTTTCACGTTCTGCCTGCATGTCGGCAAGCTGTCTGCGCAGTTCTGAAAGCTTTTTCTCACGCTCCTCGGCTCGCTCATTGTGTCTCTTTTCTATTGCAAATGCAATTTCTTCACGTCGCTCATTGTGTTCGTCATGGCGTTGCTCAATAGCCTCGGCAATTTCCTCACGCTTTTCTGCGCGTTCCTCTTGCTTTTCCTCTATGGTAGCTTTTACGCCTTCAACCTTTTCGGAGATATTTTCAACTGCTTCCTTGACATCATCACGTTCCATGAATTCCTCAACCTTTTCTTTTGACTCGGTTGCGTTTTCATAGATATTCAGAGAGATTGAGTCGGAAACCTTTCTGATTGCGGCGTCCATAGCCTCGACAGCCTGAACACCTTTGGTGTATTCACGTATTTTTTTGTTGGAAAGTATGTTGTCGGCAATGTAAACCGCAAGGAAGAAAAACCCGGGTATCATTCCGAATTTTGTATATGCAAATTTATCAACGAGTTCTACAATCGGAGGGTTTATGAATTTTACAACTATTGTTGCGGCGATTCCCCAAAGAATTGAAAATTCAAGGCATATGTAGCCTTTGATATTGAATTTACAGTCTGAGTAGTCCCACCATCTTTCGTTGTATTTCCATTCAAGAAACCAGCCGGTGACAAATTCGAGTAAACTTGTAACCAGCGCCGAGCAGAAAAAGAGGAGAAGTAAATTGTCCTTTATTGGAGTTAGGAGTAAAAGAACAGCAACTACTCCGTAACCGTATATGGGACATATGGGGCCTATCAGAAAACCTCTATTTTGGTAACGCCCGTGTTTTACTGCCGCGTAGGCAACCTCGACGGCCCACCCGATAAACGAATATATGAAAAACAGATTAATGATTTCCTGCCATGTGAAAGCAAGCTGCATTTTCATTCTCCCTTTCATTGTTTATAGTTGCAAAGAAGCCCTGAGTGAAATAACCCAGGGCTTTCAAAATCAATGAGATCAATACTCAAGCGAGAACGTTAAATTTTTCGAACGCCCATTTTTGCCTTTTCTCCGTTGATGTTCCACTTTGCGGTGTAGCCGTCAACAGAACCTGTATGAAGTTCGTCAGCAAGCACGTCTCCCATTACGGCGTCCTTGTTGTTCTTTACAATGTCGATAAGCTTCTCGCTTCCGTCAATGTATACTGCAATGTGATCCATAACTTCAAATCCTGCGTCTTTACGCATGGTCTGAATCTTTGAAACCACTTCACGTACAAAGCCCTCAGTGATAAGCTCGTCGTTGAGTCTGGTATCAAGTGCCACTGTTATGCCGAAGTCGGAAAGGCTGTAGTAGCTTTCCTGCTGTTTTGCTTCGATAAGAAGATCCTCTTCGGAAAGGGCAATCTCTCCTGTGCTTATCTGAATCTTGAGAGTTCCGGTCTTGTCGAGTTCGGCTTTTGCGGCATTTCCGTCAACATTTGCGAGGACCTCACGTATCTCGCCGAGCTGTTTTCCGTACTTCGGACCGAGTGTTCTCATCTGCGGCTTGAAACCATAAGAGAGAAGTGAATCTGCGTTGCTTACAAACTCAACCTTCTTTACGTTGAGTTCATCCTTGATGATTTCCGTGTAGAATTCCGAAAGATCCTTGTTTGCCTTTACGTACATAGTGCCGAGAGGCTGACGATTCTTTATGTTTGCACCGTTTCTGCATGCACGGCCGAGGCCGACAATGTCGAGAACTTCTTCCATGTTTGCCTCGAGATCCGCATCAATCCATGCTTCGTTTACTGTCGGGAAGTCACAGAGGTGAATGCTTTCCGGCGCGTCTTTGTCGATAGAACGAACAAGGTTTTGATAGATGTCCTCTGTCATGAACGGAATCATAGGTGCAGCGGTTTTAGCTGTTGTAACAAGGGCAGTATAAAGTGTCATGTAGGCATTTATTTTGTCCTGTGTCATCTCCGTTGCCCAGAAACGCTCACGGCAGCGGCGTACATACCAGTTAGAAAGTTCATCTATGAAGTCGGAAATGTATCTTGCAGCCTCCGGTATTTTGTAGTTACTGAGGTTGGTGTCAACGCCCTTTACCATGGTGTTGAGCTTTGAGAGACACCATTTATCCATAACGGGGAGTTTGTCATAGTCAAGTGTGTATTTTGTTGCGTCGAAGTTGTCTATGTTTGCATAGAGTACAAAGAACGCATATGTGTTCCAGAGTGTACCCATAACCTTACGCTGTCCCTCTGTAACTGCCTTTCCGTAGAATCGGTTCGGAAGCCACGGAGCGGAGTTGGTGTAGAAATACCAACGGATAGCGTCGGCTCCGTAAGTGTTGAGCGCATCAAACGGGTCAACTGCATTGCCCTTTGATTTTGACATCTTCTGTCCATTCTCATCCTGAACATGGCCGAGAACAATAACGTTTTTGAACGGTGCCTTGTTGAAGATGAGTGTTGAGATGGCGAGAAGTGAGTAGAACCAACCACGGGTCTGGTCAACAGCCTCTGAGATGAAGTCTGCCGGGAACTGTGACTCGAAAAGCTCCTTGTTCTCAAACGGATAATGGTGCTGAGCAAACGGCATGGAGCCTGAGTCGAACCAGCAGTCGATAACCTCGGGAACACGCTTCATTGTCTTTCCGCAGTGAGGACATTTTATTGTCACAGCGTCAATATACGGGCGGTGGAGCTCAATGTCATCGGGACAGTTGTCAGACATGCTCTTGAGTTCTTCTATGGAACCTATTGCGTGTCTGTGTCCGCAATCTTCACACTCCCATACATTGAGCGGGGTGCCCCAGTAACGGTTTCTTGAAATAGCCCAGTCCTGAACGTTTTCAAGCCAGTCTCCGAAACGTCCCTTTCCGATGCTTTCCGGAATCCAGTTGATGGTGTTGTTGTTCTTTATAAGGTCATCCTTGACTGCCGTCATCTTTATATACCATGACTCACGTGCATAGTAGATGAGCGGAGTGTCACAGCGCCAGCAATGAGGATAACTGTGTTCAAACTTCGGTGCGTCGAAAAGAAGACCCCTCTTGTCAAGATCCTTAAGAACCTCAGGGTCGGCTTTCTTTACGAAAAGGCCTGAAAACGGAGTTTCCTCTGTCATGTTACCCTTTGCATCTACAAACTGGATGAAAGGCATATCGTAGTTTCCGCATACACGTGCATCGTCTTCACCGAATGCAGGTGCGCAGTGAACGATACCGGTACCGTCTGACATGGTTACATATGAGTCACACATAACATAGAAGCCTTTTTTGTGTTGCTTCTCAACAACGGGAATCTCACAGTCGTAAAGAGGGTAGTACTCTTTGTACTCGAGTTCCTTGCCCTTGTATGTCTCAAGAATCTCGTATGCCTTTATACCTTTCTCTTCGTCGGCAAGCTTTCCGAGAACCTTGTCGAGAAGAGCTGTTGCCATGTAGTATGTGTATCCGTCGGCTGCCTTTACCTTTGCGTACTCGTCATCCGGGTTTACGCAAAGAGCGACGTTTGACGGAAGTGTCCACGGTGTTGTTGTCCATGCAAGGAAGTATGCGTCCTCGTCTTTGAGCTTGAATCTTACTACTGCAGAGCGCTCTTTTATGTCTTTGTAGCCCTGTGCAACTTCGTGAGAAGAAAGCGGCGTTCCGCAACGTGGGCAGTACGGAACAATTTTGAAGCCCTTGTACATGAGACCCTTGTCGTAGATCTGCTTGAGTGCCCACCACTCTGATTCAATAAATGTATTGTGATAAGTTACATATGGGTTATCCATGTCTGCCCAGAAGCCTACCGTCCCTGAGAAGTCTTCCCACATGCCCTTGTACTTCCATACGCTTTCCTTACACATGTCTATGAAAGGTTCAAGACCGTATTCCTCAATCTGCTCCTTACCGTCAAGTCCGAGCTCCTTTTCAACTTCAAGCTCAACAGGGAGACCGTGTGTGTCCCATCCGGCTTTACGTGGAACAAAGTATCCTTTCATTGTGCGGTAACGAGGAATCATATCCTTTATTACACGTGTTAAAACGTGTCCGATATGCGGCTTTCCGTTTGCCGTCGGAGGACCATCATAGAAAACGAAGGAAGGTCCTTTTTTCTCTTCGGTCTTTTCGAATATTTTTTCATCTTTCCAAAACTGTTGTACAGCTTTTTCTCTTTCGACGAAGTTAAGATCTGTCGAAACTTTTTTGTACATTCCGCTTACCTCCGGTGAGTTTTATGCTATAATACTCAAGATTGTTATAATACTGATAAATATACGGATAAAGTTTATCACAATGATTGTTAATGGTCAAACATTTTTCACTCGTTTGACAAAGTATATTGTACTAGTGTAAAATTACGTCAAATTTCGTTAAATACGGAGGCATAGTAATGATTGAAATCAAACATTTATCAAAGAGCTTTACCGGCGCTGAAGATGAAGTTCATGCGCTGAAAGATGTCTCGCTCACAATTCCGGACGGTAGTATTTACGGTATCATCGGAATGAGCGGTGCCGGAAAGAGCACTTTGGTTCGCTGTATAAATATGCTCGAACGTCCGACGTCGGGACAAGTTCTTATTGACGGCGTTGATATGGGAGCGCTTTCCGAAAAGGAGCTTCGCGAAATGAGGCGAAGCATTACAATGATTTTCCAGAGCTTCAATCTTCTTATGCAGCGAACATGCCTTAAAAATATATGCTTCCCGCTTGAGCTTGCCGGCGTGAAAAAAGCCGATGCCGAGAAACGTGCAAAGGAGCTTCTCGAGGTTGTAGGACTTCCCGACAAAGCGAATGCATATCCTGCACAGCTGTCGGGCGGTCAGCAGCAGCGTATAGCTATCGCACGCGCTCTCGCAACAGACCCGAAGATCTTGCTCTGCGATGAGGCAACTTCCGCGCTCGACCCGAAGACGACACATGAGGTTCTTGAACTTATAAAAGACATAAACAAGAAGCTTGGTATCACATGTATTGTTATCACGCACCAGATGTCCGTTATAGAGGAAATATGCGGACGTGTTGCAATTCTTGAAAAAGGCTCTGTTGTTGAGGAGGGCGAAGTTTCGGATATCTTCTCACGTCCGAAATCGGCCGCGGCAAAGCATCTCGTTTTCCCGGAGGGAAGTGCGGAGGTTCTCGCACGAAGGGACGGAGAGTACAGAATACGCGTTGTGTTCAATGGCGCCGTTGCGACAGAACAGCCTCTTATCGCAAAGCTTGCTATGGATAAAGGCATTGCGGCAAGTATTCTCGGAGCAAACACAAAGAGTATCGGTGAAAAAGCTTACGGCAATATGCTTCTCGGAATTGTCGGTACGAGAGAAGACCTTGAGACCGCGAAAGCGTATCTTGAAGAAATAGATGATATAGTTGTTGAGGAGGTGACGGACGATGATGAGTAAGGCATTTACAAAGGAGGCACTTGACAGTGCACTCGGTATCCTTGCAGAAGAAATTCCAAAGGCCACATGGGAAACCATATATGTAACCATTTTGGCTACACTTTTCTCCATTATCATCGGCCTTCCGCTCGGTGTTCTCCTTGTTACAGGTGAGAAAAACGGTGTTCTTCCGCTTCCGAAATGGCTTATGACCGTTATCGGCGGAATAATCAATATTCTCCGCTCCGTACCGTTTCTCATTCTTATGATACTTGTGATTCCGTTTACAAGACTTCTTGTGGGAACCTCTGTCGGAACAACGGCTTCAATCGTACCGCTTGTAATCGCGGCGTTCCCGTTTATAGCAAGACTTGTAGAGAGCTCACTTCGTGAAGTAAACCCGAATATCATAGAGGCCGCACAGAGCATGGGTGCATCACCTTTTCAGATCATAACCAAGGTTATGATTCCCGAGAGTGTACCGTCACTCATTTCAAATGCAACTATTGCCATAACCACAATACTCGGTTATTCGGCAATGGCCGGAATCATAGGAGGCGGCGGACTCGGTAAAATTGCGATAAACTACGGATACTACAGGTATGAGTACCTCATTATGATTATCGCTGTTATCCTTCTTGTAGTTATCGTTGAGATTTTCCAGCGCATAGGAACGAAATTTGCCGTAAAATCCGACAAGAGACTTAAGAATAAATAATTGTCGTTTTGAATTTTGGGTGGTGTGTACGGTATGACTTTGCCACAACTTCATTATGTTATAACAATAGCCGAAAAGGGCTCTATGAATAAGGCGGCAGAGTCGCTTTACATCTCGCAGCCGTCTCTTACAAGCTCAGTCAAAGAGCTTGAAAAGGAACTCGGCATAACTATCTTCAACAGAAGCGGAAGAGGCGTCACCCTTACAAATGACGGTGCGGAATTCCTGCTCTATGCCCGTGAGATATACAGTCAGTATGAAAATGTTCTTGAAAAATACGGAAAAGGCGGAACTCTCAAAAAGAAATTCGGCATTTCGACACAGCACTATTCCTTTGCGGTAAAGGCTTTTGTCGAAATGGTAAAGACATTTGACACAAAAGAGTATGAGTTTGCAATAAGGGAGACAAAGACAAGGGATGTTATAAGCGATGTAAGTACCCTCAAAAGCGAGATTGGCGTACTTTATCTCAGTGATTTCAACAGAACGGCTGTTATGAAGCTTCTCAGTTCGGCGGAACTTGATTTCCATAAATTGATTGATTGTAACGCTTATGTTTATCTCTGGAAAGACCACCCGCTGGCAAAGGAAAAGTTTATAAATTTTGATATGCTGCGGAATTATCCGTGTCTGTCGTTTGAACAGGGAGATACGGCGGCGTTTTACTACGCTGAAGAGATTTTGTCTACCAATGAATATCCGCGCGTTATAAAGGCAAATGACAGAGCAACTATGTTAAACCTTATGGTGGGACTTAACGGCTATACGCTTTGTTCCGGAATCATCTGTGAGGAGCTGAACGGTTCCGATTACGTAGCGGTTCCGTTTAAAGATGATGAGTACGCAAGAGACAGCATTATGGAAATAGGATACATCGTCAAAAAAAATACTGTTCCGAGCAAAATGGCAAAGCTCTACATCTCAGAACTAAAAAAATATCTCGAAATTAAGTGAAACTATTGATTATGCGCCGGTTATAGCTTTAAACTATAACCGGCTCTTGCTTTCCTATATTGGACAAATGAATTTTCGGACTCTATAATAAGCGCATAGAAAACAAAGCGGTTCGCCGCATAAAAAAGGAGATCATGAAAAATGAAGAAGGTAATTTCACTTTTACTTTGCATCGCGCTCGCATTTACATTTGCAGTTTCTTTTGCAGGATGCGGCAAGTCAACAAAAACAGTTACAATCGCAATTCCGAATGACCCGACAAATGAGGCAAGAGCTTTACAGCTTCTTGAAAAGCAGGGTCTTATTACATTGAAGGACACGGGCAAGGATGACAACGGCGAGGATATCCTTGCAACAGTCAGAGATATTGAGGAAAACCCTTACAATATCGAATTCAAAGAGATGGAAGCAGCTCAGGTTCCAAACGTTCTTAAAGATGTTGACCTTGCTGTAATCAATTCAAACTATGCAATTCCCGCAGGTCTTTCACCACTTGTGACAGAGGGAACAGACGTTGCTTATCCTAATATCATTGCCGTAAAAGAGGGCAATGAAAACACAGACAAGACAAAGGCTCTCATTGCAGCTGTAAGCAGTAAGGAAGTTAAAGAGTATATTGAAAAGACTTATGCAGGTGCAGTTGTATGTGACCTTGAAAACATAACAGACGGATATGACTCAACAGTGGATTATGACGCGCTTAAGGGTCAGAAGATCATAGTTGCGGCAAGTCCGACACCTCATGCTGACATCCTTAAGATTGCAAAGGAAATCCTTGAAAAGAAGGGTGTAACTCTTGAGATAAGTGAGCAGACAGACTATATCATCCCGAACACGGTTGTTGAGGATGGAGATGCCGATGCAAACTACTTCCAGCATATCCCATACCTTGAGTCTTTCAATAAGGAAAACGGAACACATCTTGTATCTGTTCTCAAGGTTCACCATGAGCCGATGGGTATCTATGCAGGCAAGGCCGCTTCTGTTGATGAGATCAAAGGCAAATAAATCATAAATAATCAAAAATTTCGGATCGGTTCCGTTTGGAACCGGTCCGAAATTTTTATCCGCAAAAGATTGGGGTTATAAATGAAAAAATACCTATTTTTGTAGGCTTTAGTTTTTTTCTTATCACCTATAAAATTTTAGATGGATGAAAAAAATAAGGAGGCTTTTTTATGGCACTTTCAGTTGATTCAAAAGTTAAGGAATTAAAAAAGAGTCAGGCAGCTTGTGATATAATCACAAAATATTCTCCGGGATTTGCAACAGACCCGCAGATGAAGCTTGTTCAGGGACTTACATTCAGAAAACTTGCATCTTTCCCTCAGGCAGGTCTTACAAAAGAACAGGTTGAGGAAATAGACGCAGAACTTAAAAAAATCGAAGAGTAATTAAAAACTTCCTAAAACGGAAAAATCCACGCAGTAATTTTTGCTGCGTGGATTTTTCTATTTGTTTATTCCTTCATAGATTTCTTTTGCCTTTAGTATTATGTCCAATTTGAGACGCTCCGACGGATCTTTAAGGTCAATCTGAAGTTCACGTTCGATTCGCTCAATTCTGTCAATCAGTGTTGTTCGGTGAATAAATAACTCAGAAGCTGTGGCCGTAATACTCATGTTGTTCTCGAGAAACACCTTAAGCGTGTCCATATAACTGATTGATGCAGTTTCATCGTGCTTTAGCAATTTCCTGAGGCCATCGGAATAGTACATTTCTATTGACGTATCTCCAACCGCATTTGTTATGAGTTTTATCAATTCATCGATACTCGGAATGCCTGAAGATATTGCAAATGCGGCCCTTTTCCTGGCTTCTGACGAGTCTCACTTTATCAACGGTGCAGTAATCACTGTTGACGGAGCATGGACAACTTTCTGATTTTTATGTTTCAACCTGTTTTGCTATAAGATTGGCGGTGAGCTTTGTAAGCTTGAGCTCGGTGTCTGTCGCACGGTTTTGTTTTTCGATTTCCCTTCGGAATGACTATTCTTCCGAGGTCATCTATTCTGCGGACAATTCCGGTAGCTTTCATAAATAAATCTCCCCTTAACTTAAGTACTGAGTTTAGTATTTGTTAAGGGGAGATTTTTATGCAGTTTATATTTGTTTGTTTTGGTTATCTGTTTGCGTAAGCAGTTTCTCGGTCGCTGTAATTAATTTGGTTTGGTGTTTATTCGGCAAGCTTTTTTGATGCCTTTTTCCCGAGAGGTATAATAATACCTCCGATTACATTGCCGAGTGAGATAGTGAGTATTCTTGTGAGAAAATCAAGGCTGAGTATTTCTCCGGAAACAGCATAATAATACATATCCGCGACGCTGTGTTCGCTTCCGGACAAAATAAATACGGAAACGCCGAAGAAAAGAGAAAGATATTTTCCGAGCTCGTGCGGGTTATTTTTATAACCATCTACGGCAATAAAGATAAGCACATTGCAAAGAACTCCGAGAAGGAAAAGGCTTAGGTAACTGTCCTGATTTTTACCGAGACAGAGACTCCTTGCCGCTTCCGCATAGCTGTCCGCAAGACGAGTTGCCCGTACAAGCAGGGCCATAAGGATAGCTCCAAGAAGGTTCCCAATCCAGATGACCGCGAGTGTTCCGAGATACGACGGCTTGTTATCGGGTATGTAGCATGCCTTTCCCGTAAAAAGATTGAAGCCGTGAGTGCAGATAGTAAAGAGACCGACGGTAAAGAGAATTGCTCCTACAATTTTGTTTGTGTTTAAAAGAGCCAGGTAAACATTGCCGCCGAGTCCTATACAAAATCCCGCAAGCACCGCGAGAATCAATGTACTGAATGCTTTTTTCATGTCAAATCTCCTTTTTTATAAGATTTTCAATGTCTTCACAAATCACGGAAACCGTATCCCCGTAACTTGCTGAAACCGAATTCAGAATTTCTGAGATCCCTTCATATGTGTATTTTGTGTTTTTAAGCCCGTTTTCAAAGTCTGTTATAAAGTCAGGCTGCAGTGAATCGGAGAAAACTTTTGCATCGGATATTTTATCTCCCTTCACTGCGGTGCATATTTCAATTCCGCCCCATTGGAATCTGCCGGAGATAATATTTGAAAATTCAAACTTTTCTCCGAATATCCACTCATCGCTTGAAAAGAATTTTTGATTTTCGGAAATGGTTTTCAGCATGGAGAGCATGGAGCCGGACGAAGTCCAACCGCCTTTTCCCGTCCCTTTGAGTACGGATTGTCCGCCGAGTGAAAGGGTTTCATAAAAAGATGATATGTTATATACCTCCTTAAAGGCCACGCGAAGTGCATCCTTCATTTTTTCGGGAGTTATTGACGAGTTGAATTTTGAAAGATTGGCGGTTCTTGCTGTAACAGAGTCTACGCCTTTTGAAACGAGTTTTTCTTTGCTGACATGGAGAACACTTTCAAGAACCAATGAATCGACGTTAACCATTATAGTTCCGTGATGGAGCTTTCGTCCGTTTGCCTCGTAAAATGCATTGCCGGAAAATTTTCTTCCGTTTACGATCAGGTCATTTCTGCCTGATTTTTCAATTGAAAGAGCGAAACTTTCGCATGCTTTTTTAATGACCTCCATCTGTTTGTTGAGATCATAGGAACCGCTCTGTGCTATAAATGTAAAATTTATATTGCCAAGGTCATGGAAAACGCATCCTCCGCCGGAAAGCCTCTTTGCTACGTGGCCTCCGAGATTCGTGAGGTTTGTAAGATTACACTCTTTGTATACGTTTTGGTTGCGTCCGCAAACGACTGTTTTTTCGTTTTGCCAAAGATAAAAGATGACTTCATCACTGTCTACATTGTCAAAGAGACATTTTTCGAGAGCAAGATTGAAATATGGGTCGTACGAATTGCTCTGTGCATATATGTATCTGGTTTTATTTGGTGGATTCATCTTTTACCTCCGGTGGTAAGCATAATCAATTTTTCGGTGGGCAAGTGTCTATGACCTGCCCACCGTTTTGTAAAGTCAATGAATTATTCGCATATTGCTTCGTATTCCGAACTGTCGAGAAGGTCAGAGATATCCGAGTCGGAAAGTTTCACTTCAACTATCCATGCTGCAAGAGCATCATCGTTTATTGATTCCGGCTCATCATCGAGAGCTTCATTTACTGCGATGATTTTACCTGAAACAGGAGCCGGAACTTCGGATGCGGTTTTTGAAGACTCAATTTCGGTGAATGTCTCACCTTTTGTCATCTCGTCGCCTTCTGACGGAAGATCAACGAAAACAATGTCTCCGAGTTGTTCAGCCGCATACGGAGTGATACCTATTTTTGCTGTATCTCCGTCAATTTTAACCCAAGCATGATCCTTGGTATATTTTATGTCTGCCATGTAGTAACCTCCTAAAATTTAATATCAGACTTTATTCACACTCATGCCGCGAAGGTCATGAAGAGCTTCGGAAATTGCCTCACACATTGTCGGGTGAGGGAAGATTGATGATGAAACCTGCTCGGAAGTAAGACCGAGCTGGATTGCGGTTGTAAGAACCTGAAGCATATCGGATGCGCGTGCGCCTACAACTTCGGCGCCGATGAGAACGTCGTTCATGTCGGTTATTACCTTTACAAATCCTGTTGTATGACCGGAGGCCTGAGCTTTTCCGAGTGACTTGAAATCAAAAGTGCCTATACGGTAGTCCTTATCAATCTCTTTGCCGTCTGCGATGAGATCTTTTTCAAGTGTTCCGCATGATGCGAGCTCGGGATTTGTAAATACGCAGCCCGGTACAGCATGGTAAGTCATGGTTTTATCTTCGCCGAAAATATTGTCAACTGCAATTAATCCCTCTTTACTTGCAACATGTGCAAGCTGTGCGCTTGGTACAATATCTCCTATCGCATAAATATTGTCGATGTTTGTTTTCATGTGGTTATCAACGCTGACAAAACCGCGTTCGGTCATGGTTATTCCCACATTGTCAATACCGACACCTGCTGTGAACGGAGCACGGCCTACAGCTATAAGGATGTATTCTGCGGCGAGCTCTTTTCCGCTTGACAATTTGACGGAAACCGAGTCCTCGGAAGGATTTACTTCAGCTATTCCGTCACCTGCGATAACTTTGAGTTTTTCTTTTTTGAATTGACGTGTTATTTGTTTGCTTACGTCCTCGTCCATAGTTGTCATAATTCTCGGCAAAGCCTCGACAATTGTAACCTCTGTTCCCATTGCATGAAGGAATTGACCTATTTCACAGCCTATAACACCGCCGCCTACAATAATGAGACTTTGCGGTGCGTGGTCAAAGTCGAGGATCTCATCAGATGTTATGACACGTTTTCTGTCAACCTTGAAGAATCCCGGGGTAACAGGAACGGAACCGGTTGCGAGAATGATAAAGTCGGTTGAAATGTCTTCACATGTTCCGTCATTTTTGGTAACGGTTACGGTGTGAGCATCCTTCATACAACCTATGCCCTTGATTACGGTTACACCTGCCTTGTCGCAAAGGAATTCTATTCCTTTGACAAGGGAGCCCATGACTTTATTCTTGCGTGCAAGAATAAAGGGGTAATCAACGGATACCTCGGCATCGGCATTTATGCCGAAGTCGGACGCGGTCTCAACCGCTTTAACTGCATCATAAGAAGCAAGAAATGCTTTTGTCGGTATACAGCCGCGGTTGAGGCATGTGCCTCCGACTGAATCCTTTTCCACAAGAACGACTTCGGCACCTTTTTTCGCCGCATAAATGGCAGCCTCGTATCCGCCGGGGCCGGCACCGATGATGGTTATTTTCATATGCTGACACCTGCCATTTCAAGAATTGTCGGAACATTTTTCTCGGCGCCTATAGCCATTACATGTACTCCGTCACAAATTCCTTCTTCTTTGATCTGTCTTATCATATCTGCTGCCATTTCCATGCCGGCTTTTGCGGGAAGACCTTTGACTCCCTTTTCTTTGCCCTCTGCGGCAGCATCCGCAAGACGCTGTATCATGTAATCGGGAACATCAATTCCCGGAACATTTGCATTCATATATTTTGCCATTCCTGCAGCTTTCAGCGGAATGATACCTGCCATTATATGAACTTTTATATTTGCCTTTTCGACTGCGTCCATAAATCTTTTAAGAGATTCAATATCAAAAATTCCCTGTGTCTGGATATACTCCGCACCGCAATCAACTTTCTTTTTGAGTTTTGCAATTTGCATAATTTGCGGTTCATATATGGGAGTTACACAAGCGCCCTTATAGAATTTCGGAGCCTCACCGTCAAGATCGTTTCCGCCGCAGTCCTTATTTGTTGCCTCCATCTCAGAGAGCATTTTAAGAATGCCGCATGAATCAAGATCAAATACCGGCTTGGATTCTTTACAGTCACCGACTGTTGTATGGTCACCTGTAAGTGCAAGCATGGTGTCTATGCCGAGTGCGGCTGCGGAAAGGAAATCTCCCATGATAGCCATTCGGCTGCGGTCACGTCCGGTCATTTGTATGATCGGGTTAAGGCCCTCGGCTTTCAATGCAGCACAGAGTCCGATTGAGGACGCTTTGAGGCATGCGGATTGCATATCTGTTACATTGATACCGTGAACCTTGCCCTTGAGAAGTTGTGCGTCCTCAAGTTGGTGAGAGAAGTCACAACCCTTAGGTGGCGCCATCTCTGCGGTAACAGCAAATTTTCCTGCGTCAAATGTATCTTTTAAAATACTCATTCTGCCGTCTCCTCCTTTTTGTCCCTTTCCTTAAGGTTTACGGAACGCGGGTAACTGAATTTGCCATAACCTTTATCTGAGAGAAGCTGAGATACGAATTCATCCTCGCGGCCTTGTTCTTTCATCTTATTGTAAATGAGAATCCATGCACAGTCATTATCCGGATTTACTTCGCATTTGCCGTTTTTCTGTCCTCCGCACGGGCCGTTTACAAGAGATTTTGCACACTTTGTTATCGGGCAGATTCCGGCAGTGTGACCTATGACGCAGTCACCGCAAAGACGGCACATCTCATTAAAAACTCCGATTCGCTCGGTTTGAGCGAGGAACATTGAGTTGTTTGCCGGATAAACCGGAAGATCTGTATTTTGTGCAACGGTTTGTGCGCCGTCGCCGCAGGCCATTGAAATAATGCATTCTGCTCCGCTGTCTCTGAATGCTTTTATCTCTTTCTTTACAAGCATCTTTTGACAACTCTCAGCCGGTATACAGGAACCAACGACTTCAATATTTTTTTCTTTTAAAATATTTGTAAGTTCTTCAATTTCATTTTCTCCGCCTGTTTTGCAGGAGGTGGCACAACTGCCGCAACCTACAAGAGCAACTTTCTTCTTATCACCGATCATTGAAAGAAGCTCATCAATTGGCTTTTTTTCACTATAAATCATAAGAATCGATCCTCTTTTTTATTTTATTCCGTTTTGAACCTTGCAAGCTTTTATAAGGTTCTTCGCCAATAATGCCGATGTTATTCCTCCGACACCGGGTACAGGTGTTTTGTATGCGGCTTTTTCCTCTACGTCTGCAGCACAGCATCCGAAAGTATTTATCTTCTGACGGCCGGTTTTCTCGTTCATGATAGGCTCGCCGTTTTCGTCGAATGCTTTTTCACGAACTACAGCTGCATCTATAATTATTGCGCCCTCCGGAATCATTTCTGCTGTAACAGAATCCTTAAACGGTGTTGCGCAGACAATTACATCGGCGCGCTTTATATAGTCATTTTTTACCTCTTCATGCGTAAGGTGATGAACTATTGATACGGTTGCGAAGCGGTTTGTGAGCATCATGGAGAGAGGCTTTCCTATAACATTTGAGTTATTGATTATGCAAACGTCAAGCCCACAGCATACGTCATCCTCCTGTCCGGGTCTTGCAAGCGGAAGAGGTTTGTACTTTTTGCGTACATGAGCCTTTATTTCATCTGCGTAGAAGTCAATAACTTCCATTATTGCCGCAGCGGTACATGGATAGAGACCCGTAGGATCGTTTATAACAACCTTACCCATGTTTTCTGTTGTTGATGAGTCGCAGTCTTTAACAGCACTCAGGTTTTCCGAGATAGCGACTGTTTCATCAATGTTGTCAAGCGGTCTGAAAGCGAGGATTCCGTGGATTTGCGGGTCAGCATTTATCTCGCGGAATTTTGCAATGTAATCATCTTGAGAAATGTCTGCAGGGAGAGCGAAAACTTCAACTTCGATTCCTGCCTCCGACATTGTTTTTGTAGCGCCCTTCTCGTAGGAAAGGTCGGGACCTTTTTCTCCGACCCTTACAATACCGAGCTTTGGTGTAATACCTTTTGCACGGAGCTCATCTGCTTCCTTCTTACAATTATCTTTTATAGCCTGTGATACGGCTTTACAATCAAGTGCTTGAGCCATTCCTAAAACTCCTTTTATCACATTTTATAACAATAGTTGACGGATGTGTTTGTTGATAAAACTGTCATTGAAATCTGTTATCTGTACGACAACTGTTTTTTTACATCTTCGTATATATCGTCTGCAAGCTTTTCTCCTGCGTCAATGAGCGGGAGAAGATCTGCTTCAACTGAGTCGATAAATTCCTCATCATGTATGGACTTTAAGTTTATCATTACATTGAGCCATCCGCTTTCCATTGCGGATTTAAGGCAAAGAACTCCGCAACCTACGTCTGAAACTGCGAGCTTCGAGCCTTTGATTGCAAGTTCTTCATGTAATTTTATCGCTCTGTATGAGATCTTTACTATCTCTATGGGTGCGGTTATCGCAACCTTAAGAGCTGCTTGCATTTTTTCTTCTTTTATCATCTTTTCCTCATCGGTATTTGCGGGCAGACCGTAACACTGTGAGAGAGGGTAAAAGTTTTCCGCATCTTTGTCTATAAGAGACAGTAGATCCGATTTAAGTTTTTCTGCTTCCTTAATGATTCTTTGTATGTCATCCTCGTACATGGCATATTTCTTTTTTCCTGTTGTAAGGTTACATACCATACCGGCAAGAGCTACGCCAATACTGCCTACTAAAGCGGCAACTCCGCCGCCCCCGGGAACGGGGGCTTTGGAGAATGTCTCATCTACAAATTTTTCACAGGACCAGGTGGGTATATTGCTCATATCTGTCCTCCGTATATCTAACCGTATCAGAAAAGTCCGGTGATTTTTCCGTCGTTGTCAACATCTATTCTTTCGGCTGCGGGAACCTTCGGAAGTCCCGGCATCTTCATTATTTCACCGGTAAGAGCGACTATGAATCCCGCACCTGCGGAAACCGTTACCTGTCTTATTGTAATTCTGAATCCGGTCGGACGTCCGAGCTTTGTCTGATCATCGGTAAGAGAATATTGTGTTTTAGCCATACAGATAGGAAGTTTTCCGAAGCCTAAGGACTCAAGTTCCGCAATTTCCTTTTCAGCTTTCGGAGTGAAGTCTACGCCGTCAGCTCCGTAAATCTTTGTTGCAATAGCGTTGATTTTCTCTTTGATCGGAAGATCTGTGTCGTATGAGAATTTAAAGTTATTCGGCTCCTCGCAAAGACGGATAACTTCTTCGGCGAGTTCGATTCCGCCTTTGCCGCCTTTGCCCCATACCTCTGAAAGTTTAACATTTACGCCGAGTTCTTTACACTTACGTGTTACAAGCTCGATTTCGGCATCTGTGTCGTTTGCAAAACGGTTAAGAGCAACAACAGCCGGAAGTCCGAAAACTTTAGTGATGTTTTCAACATGCTTGAGAAGGTTCGGAAGTCCTTTTTCAAGTGCTTCGAGATTCTCTTTTCCTACATCTGCCTTAGGTACTCCGCCGTTATATTTGAGAGCCTTAATTGTTGCAACTATAATTACGGCGTCCGGACGGAGATTTGCAAGACGGCACTTTATGTCGAGGAATTTCTCTGCGCCGAGGTCAGCACCGAATCCTGCCTCAGTTACAACATAGTCACCGAAATACATTGCCATGCGTGTAGCCATAACAGAGTTACAACCGTGTGCGATGTTAGCGAAAGGACCGCCGTGAATGAAAGCAGGTGTTCCCTCAAGAGTTTGAACAAGGTTCGGCTTGAGAGCATCCTTAAGAAGTGCGGTCATAGCGCCCTGTGCGTTGAGCTGTCCTGCTGTTACGGGCTCACCCTTTCTGTTGTAGGCAACAACAATGCGTGCAAAACGGGCTTTCAAGTCATCAATGCTTGTAGCAAGGCAGAATGCTGCCATTACTTCAGAAGCAACGGTTATGTCAAAACCGTCCTCGCGAGGAACGCCCTGAGCTTTTCCGCCGAGACCGTCAACAACGTTTCGAAGCTGTCTGTCGTTCATGTCAACGCAACGTCTCCATACAACACGACGTGTATCAATATCGAGAGCGTTGCCCTGATAGATGTGGTTGTCAAGCATTGCTGCAAGAAGATTGTTTGCGGCTCCGATTGCATGGAAGTCTCCGGTGAAGTGAAGATTGATGTCTTCCATCGGTATAACCTGAGCATATCCGCCGCCGGCAGCACCGCCCTTTACTCCGAATACCGGACCGAGTGAAGGCTCTCTGAGTGCGAGAACGCATTTCTTACCGAGAAGAGAGAGTGCATCTCCTACGCCGACTGTGGTTGTTGTCTTTCCTTCTCCTGCGGGAGTAGGGTTGATTGCAGTACAAAGGATAAGCTTTGCTTTATGATCAGGCTTCTCCTTTTTCATCAGGTTGTAGTCAACCTTTGCCTTGTACTTTCCGTAGTACTCGAGGTCGTCTTCGGTGAGACCTATCTTTGCGGCAATCTCCCGGATGTGTGAAGGAGTTGCTTCCTGTGCGATTTCAATGTCGCTTTTAAATGCCATTGTTTTTTCCACCTTTCCTTTTTTGTTGTGTAAAAATAATTCCGCTAATAATTTTATCACAATATTTCCCCTCTAAAAAGTATATTTTACTTTCAATGTGTTCCTGAATGAAACGAAGCATGTTCATAAAATATTGGGATATCCCAATAATAAAGGAAAAATCAGTCCTTTTAAATCCGCTTTTATGAGTTTTTTTTTCATGATTTCACAACGATTCGTAGCATATCACAAAAAGTGTCTTATTTTTTTGTTGATTATTTGGGGCAAAATTGCTAGTATTAAAGAAGAAAACGTTTGATGTTCATTTAATTTCGAGGTGATTGCCATGGAAAAAAAGGAAATAAGGATAAAGATTAAGGAGAAAAAGAAACTGTTGACGACGTCAGATGTAGAAGAATGTTCACAAAAAATTGCCATACAATTCTGTAAAACGGATGCCTATAAAAATGCTTCTGTTATTTTGCCTTATCTCGCATATAATACAGAAATAAAAACGGACGAAATTATCAAAAGAGCGTGGGCAGATAAAAAGACTGTTGCTGTTCCGAGAGTTACCGGAGAAGGACAAATGGATTTTTTTGAAATCGATTCGTTTGACCAAATAGAATCGGGCTTTTGCGGGATACCCGAGCCGAAGGCCGAGGTCAATAAGATTCCGCAGTTTAAAAAGGCGCTTATGATAATGCCCGGTCTTGCGTTCGGCAAGGATCATACTCGTATAGGATACGGCGGCGGTTATTACGACAGATATATTGAAAAAGCCGAAGAAAAAGGCATAGAGATAACAAAAATTGCGCTTGCATATGATTTTCAACTTTTTGATACACTCGAGGTTGAGGAACACGACAAAAAAGTGGATTGTATTGTAGCGGCAAAAGAAATTTTTTAAAATTCTTGACGAGGCAATGCAAAAGTGATATATTAACGACATCAATCAATTGAATATTGGTTCTAAAGACTATGACCGGAAACCAGTAACAGTTTTAGATATCTTCAGAGAAATGCCGGATGGTGCGAGGCATCGGATATATTTACTGCGAATTCCTTCCGAGAGTTGTGCGCTGAAAATTACAGTAGGAAGCAACGGGAGTGCCCGTAACAGCACTAGGGTATGAAGTACCCGATAAGGCCGGCACTGTGAGGTGACGGCGAACCAGAGGTGGTACCACGGTTTATTAATCGTCCTCTGCAGGAAACTGCAGAGGACTTTTTGTTTTCTGCATAAAAGCTCACAAAATCTATAATGAGGTGAAACTTAAAATGACAGAAAAAATCATGCATCCCGATATTGAAACAATGTCGAGGGAGGAACTTAAAAAACTTCAAAGTGAGAGACTGGTTTCAGTGGTAAAACGTTCATATGAAAATGTCGAATGTTTCAGAACGCGTATGGATGAGGCAGGACTTAAGCCTGAGGATATCCACGGAATAGAGGATCTTCCGAAGCTCCCGTTTTCGTATAAGAAAGATTTGAGAGATTACTATCCGTATGGTTTATTTGCCGTTCCGATGTCTGAGGTAAAACGCGTTCATGCATCGTCGGGAACTACCGGGAAACGTATAGTTGTAGGGTATACGGAAAGTGACCTTGAAATGTGGGCCGACTGTTTTGCACGTATGCTGGTTGCAATAGGTGCAACAAAGGACGATATTGTTCAAGTGTCATTCGGATACGGCCTTTTCACCGGCGGATTCGGTGCACATGCAGGTGCTGAAAAGATAGGGGCTACCGTTATTCCGATGTCATCGGGAAACACACAGCTTCAAATCCAGACAATGATCGATTTCGGCGCTACGGTTCTTTGCTGCACACCGTCATATGCGATGTATCTCGGTGAAGAAATAGAGCGTATGGGCGTAAAAGATCAACTGAGCCTTAAGGCCGGCATTTTCGGCGCAGAGCCGTGGACAGAAGAAATGAGAAAGAAGATTGAGGAAAAACTCGGAATCAAGGCGTATGACATATACGGACTCTCCGAGGTTCTCGGTCCCGGTGTTTCATGTGAATGTGAGTGTCAGAGCGGCATGCATATATGGGAGGATAATTTCATAGTTGAAGTTATAGACCCTGATACCGGTGAGGTTTTACCTGAAGGATCTACGGGCGAATTGGTATTTACATCGCTTACAAAAGAGGCTTTCCCGGTTATACGTTATCGCACAAGAGATATCTGCTCGCTGAATTATGAAAAGTGCGCATGCGGAAGAACACATGTCCGTATGAATAAACCTCAGGGCAGATCCGATGACATGCTTATCATACGCGGCGTCAATGTATTCCCGTCACAGATTGAGGAAGTTCTTCTTAAGGTTGCCGGCGGTGAAATCACTCCGAACTACCAGATATTTGTCGGAAGAGAGAACAACACGGATACTTTCGACGTAAATGTTGAAATGAGCGAGGATCTCTTCACCGACGATGTAAAATCCATTGAAAGAATCGAAAAGACGATTACCGAAAAGCTCCGATCAACACTTGGTATAGGAGCAAAGGTTCACCTTGTAAACCCGAAATCAATAGCGCGTTCTGAGGGAAAAGCAAAACGTGTTATTGATAACAGAAATCTTCATAATGTATAATTAAAAGCAGGAAACGGAGATGGTATTATGATTATAAAACAGCTTTCAGTTTTTGTGGAAAATAAAAAAGGCAGACTTCACGCCATAACTTTGGCACTTGCGGATAATGACATTGACATAAGTTCTTTATCTCTTGCCGACACCACTGATTTCGGTGTTCTGAGACTTATTGTTAATAAACCGGAGGAGGCAAAAAAAATACTCTCTGACAGCGGCGTTGTGGTGAAGATAACGGATGTTGTTGCGGTTGTTATGGACGACGTTCCTGGCGGTGTGGCGGGAGCTCTTAAGGTTTTTGCCGACAACGAAATAAGCGTTGAGTACATGTATGCCTGTGTCGGAAAGACTACCGGGAAAGCTCTTATGGTTGTACGCACGGATGACATCCCGCGTGCCGAGGCGGTACTTGATAAGGCAGGATACGCACTTGCAAATCCCGCAGACATATACAGAGTGTAGGAGCAAAGCGGCGGCTTGGATGAAAAAAGGCTTCGGATTTTTATCCGAAGCCTTTTTGAACGCCTGTGGGGTGCATTTGTTGAACAAATCAGTCGAAATATTTGAAAGTCGGAAAATACTCGAGTTTGAATTTGTTTATCTCATGCATGCGGTCTATCTTTTCCTTTATTTCGGGAGACGGTTCAATTCCGCGACGTATGTAGTCGTCAAGTGTCTGATAGGTAAAGCCGAGATTGTCCTCATCTGTTTTTCCGCAGAGTCCGTCGATGGGGGGCTTCTTCACAAATTTTTCGGGAAGGCCGAGCTCACGGCCTATTGCGATGACCTCTTCAACCGTAAAGTGTGAGAGCGGGCCGAAATCACCGGCACCGTCGCCATATCTGGTTGCGTAGCCTACCCAGTCCTCGGAAAGGTTACAGGTGTTGGCAACACGTCCGTTGTTTGAAGCGCCTACAAAGTAAAGTGTTGCCATGCGGATACGTGCGGGAAGATTGAATTTTGACTGTTGGGTGATCTCGAATTTGCCGTCTGTTGCAGCGTATACACCGTCAACGGCGTCTTTTATATTTATCGTATAATTCTTTATGTCAAGAAGCTTGCATAATTCTATGGAATAGTCAATGTCAAACTGCTCGCCCTGAGGCATCATCACGCCGATAACACGGTCTTTCCCGAGTGCTTTTACACAAAGTGCAGCGACGGTTGAGCTGTCCTTACCGCCGGAGATACCAACAATTGCATTGCAGCCTTTGCCGTTCTTGTCGAACCACTCTCTTATCCATTTCACACATTTTTCTGTGGCGTCTTTTGCATCAAATGTGTATGTGTTTGCCATTTGTTATTATCTCCTTTTCAAAAATTTGGGTAAAGTATATCATATTTCAAGGCTTTGTGATATACTAATTTAGGTTTTTTTATATATGATTTATGACACGAATTATGAAAGGCATTTTTCTTTATGACAGATAAATTGACAAAAGTTGAAGAACGTTTTGAAACGGTGAATGAACTGTTATCAGATCCGGAGGTTGTTTCCGATATTGAGCAGTATACATCGCTCATGAAAGAACTGAAGCAGATAACCCCCGTTGTTGAAAAGTTTCGCGAGTATAAAAAGGCTGAGTCGTCCTTTTGCGAGGCAAAAGATCTTTTGGAGGCGGGCGGACTTGATCCTGATTTTAAGGAGATGGTTCAGGAGGAGTTTGAGTCTGCAAAAGAAGATGTTGAACGTATATCCGAAGAACTCAAGGTGTTGTTGCTTCCGCGTGACCCGAACGATGACAAAAACGTTATAGTTGAGATACGTGCCGGCGCCGGAGGCGAAGAGGCGGCCCTTTTTGCAAATTCGCTGTACCGCATGTATACCATGTATTCGGAGGCGCATGGCTTTAAAACGGAAGTTCTCAATGAAAACCCGACGGAGCTCGGTGGCTATAAAGAGATAAGCTTCGAAGTAAAGGGAGACGGTGCGTATTCGCGCTTCAAGTTTGAAAGCGGTGTACACCGTGTTCAGCGTGTGCCTGAGACGGAATCGCAGGGGCGCATTCAGACATCAACGGTTACGGTTGCGGTTTTACCTGAAGCCGAGGATGTTGACTTTGAGCTTGACCCTGCCGACGTAAAGATTGATGTATTCCGCTCGAGCGGTGCCGGCGGGCAGAAGGTAAACAAGACATCGTCCGCAATCCGTGTAACGCATATTCCGACCGGGATGGTGGTCGAGTGCCAGGACGAGAGAAGTCAGTATAAAAACAAAGACAAGGCGCTGAAAATTTTGCGTTCACGTCTTTTTGATATTGAACAGGCAAAGCATGATGCCGAGATTGCCGACGCAAGAAAGTCAATGGTCGGCACAGGCGACAGAAGTGAGCGTATAAGAACTTACAACTTCCCGCAGGGACGTGTGTCTGATCACCGTATAAACCTCACTCTTTACAAAATAGAGGCTATAATGAACGGCGATCTTGATGAGCTTATTGATGCGCTCATAACGGCAGATACAGCTGAAAAGTTAAAAGCAGAAGTGTGATTTTTAAATGGAAACTAAGTTACTTACAGAAAAAGATGTTGATGAGGCCGGAAAAATCCTGAAATCCGGCGGACTTGTCGGTATACCTACAGAGACCGTCTACGGTCTTGCCGCAAATGCGCTTGACGGCAAAGCTGTTGCAAAGATATTTGAGGCAAAGGGACGACCGCAGGACAATCCTCTTATTGTACATATCTCAAAGCTTTCACAGCTTGATGACCTTGTGGCATTCGTGCCTCCGGTCGTCTATGACTTGGCCGACGTGTTCTGGCCGGGTCCGCTCACCATTATCATGGAAAAGTCCGACATAATACCGGATGAGGTGAGCGCCGGGCTTTTGACGGTCGCAATACGCATGCCGTCACACCCGCTTGCAAGGAAGATAATTGATGCTGCAGGCGTGCCTCTTGCGGCACCGTCGGCAAACACGTCCGGCAAGCCGAGCCCGACAACCGCAGAACATGTCATGCATGACATGAACGGAAAGATAGATGCGGTTCTTGACGGGGGCACGTGCGGTGTCGGAGTTGAATCCACCGTTATAACGCTGTGTACAAGAAAACCGAGACTTCTCCGTCCCGGAAGAGTTACTCCGGATGAGCTTGAAGAGGTTCTCGGTGAGATTGAAATTGATGATGCCGTTCTCGGTAAACTCAAAGAGGGTGAGTGCGCCGCAAGCCCGGGAATGAAGTATAAGCACTATTCGCCGAATGCAGATGTTACGGTTGTAGATGCAGACAAAGAAAACTTTAAAAAGTTTGTCAATGAGGTCGCAGAGAAAAACGGAGCATCTAAAACAGCTGCACTTGTATTTGACGGTGAAGAAGACGGCTTCATTTGCAAGACACTTTCATTCGGTGAAAAGGACGATGACTGTGCACATGCGCACAAGTTGTTTGCCGCACTCAGAGAGTGTGATGAACTTGGACTTTCATCGGTATATGTACATTGCCCGTCATACGATGGGGTAGGCCTTGCGGTTATGAACAGACTTCTTCGTGCCGCGGAGTTCAAAGTAATAAAACTTTAAGGAGCATATTATGCGTCGTGCAATTATAGTAGGAGTTACCGGTCAGACCGGTGCGGGGAAAAGCACAGTTTGTGAAATGCTGAAAAAATACGGATATGCTGTTATAGATGCCGATAAAATTGCAGCACTCATAACTGAAAAAGGGTCTCCGATTTTAACGCAGCTCTCAATGGCTTTTGGTCCCGGTACTCTCAATGAAGACGGAACTCTTAACAGAAAGGTGCTTGCACAGCGTGCATTTTCGGATCCGTCACAGACAGCGCTTCTCAACTCGATAACGCATCCTGAAATAGTCAGGCTTATAATGAAAAAGGTAAACGGGGAATTCTGGAACGGCTACGAGGCTGTACTTATAGATGCACCACAGCTCTTTGAAAGCGGACTTTCCGACAAATGCGGGTTTATCGTGTCTGTGACCGCACCGCAGGAGATGAGACTTTCGCGCATTACAAAGAGAGACGGTATTGATGAGGAGAGTGCACGACTTCGCATGTCGGCACAGCACGATGAAAGCTTTTTTATAAAAAATTCTGATGTTGTCATTCACAATGACGGTGATGACGAGCGCCTGAAAGAGCAAATTCTTTATACTGCTCGACTTATTGAGACTAAAATAAGCGGTGAAGCAGAATAATAGTATAGAATTTCAAAATAGAAAGTAATGGAGGTTTTAGAAATGGCTAATGAAAAGTCAGCAGCAGAGAAGCTTGCAGAAGAGCTCTGCTACGAACCTGAGCACATCTCAAAAATTGCAGATGAAAGTGAAATTGAAAAAGCGGATAAGTTCTGCGACGGATATATCGCATTTCTTAATACCGCAAAAACAGAGCGCGAAGTGGCCGCGTTCATAAAGGCAGAGGCAATAAAAAGGGGCTATACCGAGTTTGATAAGACAAAGACTTATAAGCCCGGTGACCGTGTTTACAGAGTAAATCGTGAAAAGGCAATCATTCTCTGTGTATTCGGTAAGAAGGACATAAGAGAGGGCGTAAAACTCGCTATTGCACATATTGACTCACCACGCCTTGACCTTAAGCCGAATCCTCTTTATGAGTCCGATGACATGGCTCTCTTCAAAACCCATTACTACGGTGGAATAAAGAAGTATCAGTGGACAGCTATGCCACTTTCTCTTCACGGCGTTATTGTGAAAGCAAACGGCGAAAAAGTAACAGTTAATATCGGTGAAGACGACGGTGACCCGAAATTCGTTATAACAGATCTTCTTCCTCACCTCGGCGGCGAGCAGGGCAAGCGCCCCTTAAGCAACGGAATAAAAGGCGAAGAGCTCAATATTGTAGTCGGCAGCAGACCGTTTAAGGATGACAAGGCATCAAATCTTGTAAAGCTCAATATTCTTAAGATACTCAACGAAAAATACGGAATGGTCGAAAAAGATTTTCTTTCTGCCGAGCTTGAAATTGTGCCTGCATTTAAGGCTTGTGAGATTGGACTTGACAGAAGCATGATCGGCGGATACGGTCACGACGACCGCGTTTGCGCATATCCTGCAGCACAGGCAAACTTCAGCCTTGAAAATCCGGAATTCACATCTGTTTCGGTTCTCACGGATAAAGAGGAGATAGGAAGTGTCGGCAATACCGGTCTTGATTCTGCGTATGTTCCGAACTTCATACACGACATAGCTGAAGTGTTCGGAGCAAACGGAAGGGATGTTATGTCAAAATCCGAATGTCTTTCAGCCGACGTCAACGCAGCCTTTGACCCGACTTTCCCGGAGGTTATGGAAAAGCGCAATGCATCATATCTTAACAAAGGCGTGGTAATAACAAAGTATACCGGTTCACGCGGCAAGTCGGGATCATCCGACGCCTCTGCCGAGTTCATGGGCAAGGTCCGTGGATTCCTTGAAAAGAACAACGTTGTATGGCAGATCGGCGAACTCGGCGCTGTAGATGCAGGCGGCGGCGGAACAGTTGCGCTCTATGTCGCAGGACTCGACATAGACGTTGTCGACGTCGGAGTACCTGTACTCTCCATGCACTCACCGTTTGAAGTGGTTGCAAAATCAGATGTATATATGGCATACAGAGCATTCCATGAATTTTTCAGCTTGAAATAATTATTTATGCATATAAATTATTCAGAGAATAGAAATATGAAAAACCCAGCATATTTTTCTCTTGAAAACAACTTCACAAAAATCCTGTAAAAAAAGAATGAAAGGTCGAAATTTACCGACAGGAAAACGAGATAAAAAAACGGATGGCAGTTTTACCTGCCATCCGCAAAAATTAAATTCATTTTATCGGAAGTTTTTTCACCCGACAACTGACAACGAAACGTTTTTTTAAAGATACAGCAACTCCCAAGTATAGGTTCCCATAAGCCAAAATCTTAGTTCTTTTGGAAGATCCCACTCATCATCTGCGAGTATCTCATCTACAACTCCCTGAAGATATTCCCGGTTTGTTTGTTCCTTTTTTATTTCACTCATGGTAAACCCTCCTTTACCTACGTGTGTTGCTCAGTGAATATTCATGAGCAAAGTTGTATGCGTCGATAAGATTTTGATTTACGTCTCCCGGTGCAATCCATGCTTTGTCTGTGCAGAACAGGAAGCCGTCACCCGGTTGACATGCATCTATAACCTTTTTTACATTGTCCTTGACTTTTTCAGGTGTGTCGGTCTTAACAGAAACCATCTTAAGACCGCCCTCGATAATCTGATAATCGCCGAGGAGTTCCTCTGCCTTGAAAATGTCGTCATCATCAATATGAAGAATGCATGAATCTTTCGGTACTTCTTTGAAGCACTCCCATACATTTTCCCAGCGACCCTCCATCATGATCCATACCTTTGTTCCGGCTGCGGCTGCACGCTCAATCCAGTATTTTTCGTAAGGCCAGTAGATTTCATAGAACTGCTTTGGGCTCAAGTAAGGTGCAATATGTGTCATGTGACAAGCATATGGGAACGGTGCAGGTTTACCTTGAAGCTTCGGCAGATTGTATGTCTCCCACAGTTTGTCGCAAGCGGCTTTTACCTTGTCGGGCTGGCGACGAAGATCTATAAGCGTTCCTTTGAAGCCACGCAAATAATCAAATAGTGTGTCAACAGGATTGGAAAATACATCCGCAAAGTTGCACATTCCCGTAATTCCGTAGTCCTCGGAAAGTTTTTTATCGGTCATTCCAAACAGAACTCCCATTGCATATGCCTTGTCTGCGGCTATGGCTTTAAGAGTTTTCTTCGCATACTCGCGATCCTCAAAGAGCTTCGGGTATTTTCTCGGAAGAAGTTCATTTGCCACAAATCCGAAAGGATCCGCAATAAGCTTGTCGTACTCATCCTGCTCCATCTGTGGCTCCTGCACATGCTCCGGTGTTACTCCGTCCGGGCCGAATTTATTTTGCACAGGCTGAATGATTTCGGAAATAGCAGGGGTGAACAATGTACCCGAGAACGTGTTTGCATCTCCCCACATAACCTTGAATACATCCGTCATGGCATCCACATATGCGTTTGCATCGTTGATAACATCGACAACCTTTTGCCCTGTCCATGCAACTTCAGCGCAACTGGAAGCGAGTATTGTCGGCACGTAATCAGCACCCTCACGGTTGAGAGCCTTCATGAGATTGGTTTTTTTCTGTTCAAGTAATGTGTTTTCCGGCATTTTAGCACCTCCGATTATTAGTTCTTCTTTAGTATGTCTGCTTTTTCTTTAACATACTTATATTTTAGGAAACTTGCATATTTTTTTCAATAATGTTAAGATGATTTTGTCATTTTTGAGCAAAGTCGAAATATGTTTAAATTTCTCTCTTTTGCAAAAAAAGGGGGGCGAACGTCGGATGTCCGGAAAGAAATATGAAACCGGTATCGCAACACGCAGGCTGATTTTGGATGAAAGCAGAAAACTGTTTTTGGAAAAAGGCTTTCGTGCGACGGGTTACGATGATATTTGCAAGGCAGCTCATGTCAACCGTGGGTCCGTTTACTATCATTTCAAGCAAAAAGAAGTCATACGTTACGAAGTGATGTGGGAAATTTTTACCGAAAACAAGAAAACGGCCGTGGCATATACCGAGATACCCTCTCATCAATGCGCTTTTGCTCTGTATCTGATGTGGCGTCAAATACTTAATGATCCGAAAATCGGACGATTTTTGGTTGATTATTACCTTGATTATCCGGTTTATTTGCCGCAAGCGGATTTCCCCTTTTTTATCACGAGTATTTATCGGAGCCTTCTTGGTGATATCATTCCGGTTTCACAAGTGGATGAGTTCACGATGGCCTCTGTTTACGGATACCTGGGTGCCGTTTGTCAAATGATAAAAGAGAACCCGGAACGGTTCCAGATTGACATTCTTTTTCCGAAAGTTTTACAATGCTGTTTTCGTATTTTGTCCATTCCGGAAGAAAAGACAGAGGATATGACAAAGGATCTTGAACGGTGTATCAAACTTTTTTCTGAGAAAAATGTATAAATCCGCAAAATCGCAAGATTTTTAAAAAGCACGAAAAAAATAACCCCACGGATAATGCTGATGCATATCTGTGGGGTTAAATGCTTTATTGTGTAAAAGATGATGAACTTTGCGGGAATTTATTTATTTTTGAACTGCTGCTTCATTCGAGCTTCCTTGGAAAGAATTGTCTTGCGAAGTCTGAGTGAAACAGGTGTTACTTCGAGAAGCTCATCGTCGGAAATAAACTCCATACATTGCTCAAGGCTTAAAATGGTAGGAGGAACAAGACGAAGTGCGTCATCGGAGCCGGATGCACGTGTGTTGGTGAGGTGCTTTGTCTTACATACATTGCAGACAATATCTTCGTTTCTTGCGGATTCGCCGACTATCATGCCCTCATAAACCTCAACGCCCGGGCCGACGAAAAGACGCCCGCGCTCCTGCGTGTTGAAAAGTCCGTATGCATTTGTTTCACCTGTCTCGTGAACAACTATTGAGCCACGCTCACGCGTCGAAATGTCTCCCTTGTACGGCTGGTATCCGTCAAAGAGTTGATTCATGATACCGTTACCGTTGGTGTCGGTGAGAAACTCACTTCTGTAACCTATAAGACCGCGTGACGGGATAGAAAATTCGAGGTGTGTAGCACCGCCCTCGTGAACGACCATATTTGTAAGCTCTGCTTTTCTTGAACCGAGCTTTTCAATTACGTTTCCGACATATTCTTCCGGAACTTCAACGGAGAGAATTTCCATAGGCTCAAGGAGCTGTCCGTTATCGTCTCTTTTGTAGATAACCTTCGGACGAGATACTTGGAACTCATAACCCTCGCGGCGCATGGTTTCGATGAGGATTGAAAGGTGAAGCTCTCCGCGTCCGGATACTTTGAATGTATCTGTTGAGTCTGTTTCCTCAACGCGCATGGACACGTTTGTTTCAACCTCTTTGAAGAGTCTGTCGCGAATGTTCCTTGACGTTACAAACTTTCCCTCTCTTCCTGCAAACGGGCTGTTGTTTACAATGAAGTTCATGGAAATGGTGGGCTCGTCTATTTTTATAAAGTCGAGAGGCTCAACACACTCGGGATCACATGCTGTTTCACCTATGTTTATGTCGGAAATACCTGAAACGCAGATGATTTCACCTGCTGCTGCCTCATCAACTTCAACTCTCTTAAGACCCTCGTATACATAAAGCTTCGAAACTCTGACGTTTTCTTTGGCACCGTCAGCCTTGCAGAGAACAACCTGCATATTTTTACGGATCGTTCCGCGCTCGATTCGTCCGATTCCGATACGACCTACGTAGTCGTCATAGTCAAGACTTGAGAAAAGCACCTGGAGCGGAGCGTCCTTGTCACCCTTGGGTGCCGGAATTTCCTTGATGATTTCCTCAAAGATAGGACGCATATCTCCCTTACGATCACGTGAGTCGTATGAAGCGTAGCCGTCTTTTGCGGAAGCGAAAACTACGGGAAACTCGATCTGATCCTCGTCGGCACCGAGTTCTATAAAGAGGTCTATTACTTCGTCAACAACTTCTGCCGGACGTGCTCCCGGTCTGTCTATTTTGTTTATTACAACTACAACTTTTTTCTTGAGTGCAAGGGCTTTTTTCAGAACAAAGCGGGTTTGTGGCATACAGCCCTCAAATGCATCGACTAAAAGGAGTACTCCGTCAACCATGAGCAGAATACGTTCAACTTCACCGCCGAAGTCAGCATGGCCCGGAGTGTCGATGATATTTATCTTCGTGTCCTTATAGTGTACCGATGTATTCTTTGAGAGAATTGTAATTCCTCTTTCTCTCTCAAGATCGTTTGAGTCCATGACTCTGTCTTCAACCTGTTCGTTTGTGCGGAAGGTGCCGCTCTGCTTCAAAAGTTCATCTACCAATGTTGTCTTGCCGTGGTCAACGTGCGCGATGATCGCAACATTTCTTATGTCTTCTCTGAGTTTCAAAATAAAACCACCCTCGCTTTTTTAGCGTTTCATTATCTAATATAATACCTATAATTTATAAACCAAGACAGCATTTTAACACCGCAAACATGCTTTTTCAAGAGAAAGATGAATTTTTGGGTATTTTGCCGAGACGAGGCGATGTATCGCTCTTGACTTTAATAACATTGATAAGTAAAATTATCTGTAGCCGTAAATTGAAAGTCATACGGCTGACAAAAGCAGACAACTTAATAAACGGGGCGCTGAATATTCTTCGGCTGAGATGAGACCGTAAAGTCGATGTCCCTGAGACTCCGCTTCTTTGCGTCAGAAGTGATGAGTCCGTACCTGATCAGGATAATGCCTGCGTAGGAAAGGAAGATTTTATTATGAAAAAAGACAAAAACAGGACGTATAAGCTGGTTATGGCAGCTCTTATGGTAGCCATTGCAACGGTGCTCAATGAATTTGTAAAATTCGATTCACCGTTTTTAATGGGAGGAGGAGTAACTGTTTTCAGCCAAGTTCCCATTATTTCAATGGGCTACATCTTCGGACCGGGATGGGGACTTGCCACAGGATTTACATTTTCACTTCTTCAAATTATTTTCGGTTTGGCAAACTTCTCATATGTAAAGGGTATAGGAGCGTATATCATCCTTGCGCTCTTTGATTACGTTGTTCCATACACTCTTCTCGGACTTGGCGGAATTTTTAAAGGCAAGTTTAAGAATACAAGTTTAGAATTAACCGCAGGAACCGTTATGGTATGTGTTATCCGATTCCTTTGCCACTTTATTACAGGTGCCACCATTTGGGGCCAGTGGTCTGAAGGAAAAGCGGCAAAAGAGGTATTTGCATATTCACTCTCATACAACGCCGGATATATGATACCGGAAACAATTATCACACTTATCGGTATTCTCGCTCTTGGCAAGTTCTTGTTCCCAAGACTTGATAATAACGGTATGCTTAAGACAAAATCATAAAAATTCATAAAGGAGTGAACCCGGTTGGCAAATAAAACTGAAGACCCCTCTGTAGTTGAGACTTCAGAGGAAACGGAAGAAAAAAAATCGGCATCTGTCGCTGAAAACAATGATTTACTTGAATTTGTAGAATCTTTGCCGGGTGAGGTTATTCTGGATGTCAATTCGCCGGAGGATGATAAGATACCGCTTGATCCTGAGAGCGGTATTGATCCGGAAAAGCTTGAAGCGGAACTATCCGACCTTAAGGATCTTGTTCAAGAGGAAATTGACAAGATGATGGAGGAGAGTCCCGACAAGGAGTGGAAAGAAATTGTAAAGGAGGCAAGGGACGCAAAACTTGCCTGCAAAACTCCAACCGGAAAACTCTGTGAATGCTGCGGAGAAAACGAGATTGATGAGGACGAAACATATTGCGAGAACTGCCTTGAGACAATGAAGCACTACCCGTTTGACTGGTGGAAATTCATTGTCCCCGTAGTCACGGCAATTCTTCTTGTGTTAAGCTTCAGCTTCTTTGCGATTTCATGGCCCGTATACAAGGAGACCGTGGATGCGCAGAAGCTTGTAAAAACGGGAAAGCTTCAATCCGCGCTTACAGCCTATGATAAAATAAATGCCGAAATAAAAGTTACGGATAGCAATTTCGGCTCAAAATACCTTCTTTACCAGCTTCGTGTCTATGACAAGATTGGTATTGATGAGTATGAAACACTTAAGGATTTTATCGATAAATACTATATTGGTACGGCAATAGATAAATGGTATAACAAGGAAGCCAAAGAGATAAGTGATAAGGTTACCTCTTATTCAAACCTTTATGAATGCGTGGATACCGCCATGCAAAGTGCGAAGGACTATGCATCCTTTGAAGAGGCATATGAAAAAGAGATTAAAGGCGAGGATTTCAACGAGGCACAGGTTCTTTATTATAAATATTATGCAGCTGTGACATACGGTGAGTCTTCTGAGAAAAAGATGGAAATCTTAAACAAGATAAAAGAAGTTGATCCGGATTTCAAGTCGCTTTATCTTCCGCTTATGGGAGAGGTTGCATTGTCCGACAGGGACTATGACGCAATGATAAAGTATTCAAATGAGATAAAAGATTTTAACAGTGAAACACCTTATGCTTATTGGTACAAAATTGTTGCTTACAGATTGCAAGGCAATATTCCGAAAGCTGCAGCAGCTTGCAATGAAGCTCTTGATGTTATCCCGAATGACGGACTCATAAACTATCAGATGGCGGTTATCTGCTTGCTTCAAGGACAGAATAAGACAGCTAAGACGTATGCGCAAACCGCATATGAAAATGCAAATACCGCAAGCGGTTTTCTTTCGTCGGCAAGTCTTTATTATCTTTGCTGTGAACTTACTGACGACAGCGAGACCGCAAAGACAGTCAGTGAAGAGCTTACAGGTTACGGATACGGTCTTGCCGCAGAAGTCGAAAAAATACTTGACGGCAGTATGACGATAGAAGATGTATTTGTAAACGGGGAAGGAGATTTCACATGGGGTTGATATACTTTATAATTAAAATCCTGACTTTTCCCGGAACAATGTTTAAAGCTTTCATGGAGCATTTGAGTTGTCGTATGTTCGGTGTTCCGGTTGAGTATTCAAAGTACATACAGAAAAATGAACTCTGCGGACACGTTGAGCATATGCTCAGTCCTAAAAAGGGCAGCTTCGGTATTTGCTTTATGCCGCATATAGTCACTCTTTTTTGCGGATTGTGCTTTGTAATACCGTCAGCAATGAACCTTTTCTATCTCGGAAAAATAAATGTATTTTCGTATATATTTATTTATTTCGGTCTCTCATTCCTTATGAACTGTTTCCCGTTGGTTGAGGACGCAGTGAATATGTGGGACCACCTCTATGGAAAGGAAAACAGTTCAAAGCTTGTTTCAAAGATTTTTATGGCAGTTCCCGCAGCGGTAATGCTTGCCGGTGCATACCTTGAGAGGTACTGTATAACGGTCATCACAAGTATCGCATTTGCATATGGCTTACCATACCTTATTGCATGGGTTATAATGCTGTGAGAAAATTAAATTGAATAACAGAAAAAGGTCATCATCTTTCACGATGATGGCCTTTTTTGATTTTGGTATATGCGCCGGAAAATTTTAAAGTAAATCTACGTTTATATCTTTTGGTGAATCGACATAAAAATCCGCCAATGATTTTATTTGTTCTCTGTTTTTTTCTGACCATTTGTCTCTTATTGCAACCAACGGGTATCCGGCAGATTTTACGGTTTTTACAGAGGTCAATGTATCCTCAAATACATAGGTTTCCTCTTTTGGTGTTCCAAGGGACTCACGGGCAATGTCAAATATGTAAGGCGTTTTCTTATCGACATTGTGCTCTCCGCATGTGAATATACAGTCAAAAAAATCAATTATTCCGGTGCGTTTCAATGCGGCTTCAACAAGATATCGGTCTGAGGCTGTTGCAACGCACATCTTCACACCGCGTTTTTTCAGTTCCGAGAGAAGCTCTGAAATACCGGGCTTTGCCACTACATCGTGGAAATATGCACTTTCCGCTATAGAATTAATTTCCGCAACTATTTCGTCAACAGTAAGTGTGAAGCCTAAATTGCTTATAAAATAATTTGCCATATCCTGAAGAAGCATGGTTCCGAGAAGTTTTCTTTGCTCCTCGGTTACTGTTATGCCCTTCGTTTTAAGGTAACGCGGAGCGATATCTATCCATACATACATGGAATCAAGCAAAGTCCCGTCCATATCAAAAATTGCGCCTTTTATTGCCAATGTGTCAATCCTCCATATCTACAAAGCCGAATCCGGTCATCTGATCGCCGAAGTCGTCGTAACTTTCTTCATCGGGGATCTCCACATACGGTATTTCTTCAACGACTTCCATTTTTCTCGCGTGTGTCCAAAGGGACGGAGTGATTCTTACGGTATATCCGCAGCCGTTCGGTGAGAGCCATTCCGGCATGGGCAATTCGGGGAGCGCGAAGCGACTCATAAGTCCCATTATAACGCCACCGTGTGTTACAATTGTCGCTTCCGTGACTCCTGTCTTAAGCATACCTTCCACAATTTTTTCAAATGCCTCGCTTATACGTGCACCGAATTGCGCATTCGATTCGCCGAACGGCGGAGCTGCATCCGGACCGCCCGAAAGCCATTCTTTGAATATTTCGTTATTTTTAAGATCATCCGCTGTTTGACCTTCAAATTCGCCGAAATTATACTCGATGAGCTCGTTTATTATGATAGGCTCTTTGTCGGGAAACAGTTCTTTTGCCGTCTGTCTGCAGCGAAGCAACGGGCTGCAAAAGAGAACCGGTGAGTCGGGATAAGTCATTTCATTTTTCATCTGACGAAGACTTAAAAGTCCCTGTTCACAAACAGGTATATCCTTGTGTCCGACATATTCTCCGTCGAGATTTCCCTGTGTAAGACCGTGTCTTATAAGATGAATCTTGTATGTTTTCATAGTTGCCTCCGAGGGTGATTTATTGTATATTTGATACTGTAAGGTTGTGATTTATATGTCTAAAAACAGTATACGCGATGCATCTGATGTCTTCGCGGAAAAGATAACTGAACTTCGAAAAACAAAGGGCCTCAGTCAGAAAAAAGTGTCACAGGATCTCGGTATATCCCAGGCACTTTTATCACATTACGAAAACGGATTGCGTGAATGCGGCCTCGACTTTGTTGTAAATATTGCAAACTACTACGGCGTGAGTTGCGATTTTTTGCTCGGCAATTCAAACAGCACCATTTCGCTTGATGAGGATCCGAAAATATCCGATATCCCTGAGGATCTTGAGATGAGCACGGATACCATTGTTCGTGCCTCAATCGCAGCTGCCACAAGAATGAGCAAAGATGATGAACTTATGAAATACATAATCAGTGTATACGGAATTGCAACATACTTTGTAGTTTATGCCGGTGTAAAACACGGTGTGCTTCCGGTATCATGGATGGGCAACAACCCGCTCAACATGAACACTGCAGCGTATCTCGGAACCACTGTAAGCAATATGCTACACGACGTAAAGGCGGGAGCAAGAAAGCATACAAAGGAAAAAGTACCGGATTGCATAGGCACTGTGTCATCGTGGGTAAACGATTATCTGAATGTCAGTATAGCAGGTCTTTTATAGGCTGTCAAAGAACGGAGCGTGAGTTTGTCACGCTCCGTTTCGCTTTATTGTTTTTTGAAATGTTCGTTATGATAATGCCTCTTTGTACATCTGTATGTAGAGGTCGGCCGATTTTTCCCAGCTGAAGTCGCACTTCATTGCGCGGGTAACAAGCTTTTTCCATGCGTCTTTATTGTTATAGTAGAGATCAATACACCTGTTTATTGCCCAGTGCATGTCCTGCGCATTGTAGGTTTTAAACGTAAATCCGTTTCCCTTGCCGTCTCCGCAATCGGTTATGGAGTCTTTAAGACCACCTGTTTCTCTCACAATCGGTATGGTTCCGTAACGGAGAGCAATCATCTGTGAAAGTCCGCACGGTTCACTCTTTGAAGGCATAAGGAACATATCTGAACCGGCGTAGATTTGTCTGGACAGTGCCGGGTCAAATGCAAGCTCAAGTCTGAACTTGTCCGGGTGACGTGTGGCAAGACCTTTGAAAAAGTCTTCGTACATGGAGTCTCCGGTTCCGAGAACGATAAATCGTACCTCGGTATTGTAGAGAAGCTCATCTATCATATTTATTATGAGGTCAAGACCTTTGTGTGAGACAAGACGTGAGATAAGAGCCATAATAGGCACTTCCGGCTTGTGCTCAAATCCGAACCTGTCTTCAAGCGCCGCCTTACATTTGGTTTTTCCGGTTTTTCTTGAAACTGAATATTTGCAAGGAAGAGCCTTGTCGGTCTGCGGATTGTAGCTCTCAACATCTATTCCGTTGAGGATTCCCGCAAGCTTCCATGAATTTTTAAGTAAGATGTTGTCGAGACCGTGGCTGTACCATGGATCAAGAATCTCATTTGCATATGATGGTGAAACAGTTGTAACCTTGTTACAGCATTCTATTGCGCTTTTTGAGAAGTTTACAAGTCCGTCGTAGTCAAGAAGTGAATAGTCGGAAGGAGAAATGCCTATGACTTCATCAAGAAGTTCATTTCCGTAAACTCCCTGATACTGAATATTGTGAATTGTGTAAACAGTGCGTATTCCCTCATAACCCGGCCTGTTTGCATAGAATGAATTGTAATAAAGCGGAACGAGAGCGGTTTGCCAGTCGTTGCAATGTATGATGTCCGGCTTAAAATCGTCAAGATGAGAGATGGTTTCAAGCACCGCTCTGGAGAAGAAAGTGAATCTTTCCGCATCATCATAGTATCCGTAAAGACCCGAACGCTTGAAATAGTATTCGTTGTCGATGAGATAATATATGACATCTCCGATTTTACTTTTAAAAACTCCGCAGTATTGGTTTCTCCATGCTACGGGAACATCGAAATAGCAAAGGAATTCCATTTCATCGCGAAGTTCCTGCTTTATGCATTCATAGAGCGGGAGTACTACGCGCACATCCTCGCCTTTTTTTGCAAGTGCTTTCGGAAGCGCTCCCGCAACTTCACCGAGTCCGCCGCTCTGTGCAAACGGTGTTGCTTCACTTGCGGCAAATAAAATCTTCATAAGATCCTCCAATATGACTTCTTTAGACAATGATATTTTTGCTGATGTAAACCGGGTAGGTAGGGTCTCCGGAAAGCTGCTTGTTTGGAGTAATGATGGAGTTTTTATCCGTTATTACGCAGTTGAGTGATGAGTTTTTCTGTACTCTTGTTCCTTGCATGAGTATGGAATTTTTTATCACTGCGCCTTCCTCAACATAAACATCACGGAAAATAACGGAGTTTTCAATAGTTCCGTTTATTGTGCATCCGTCGGCGATGAGAGAGTTTGATACATCCGCATGAAGCCCGTATGTAGCGGGTACATTGTCGCATATTTTTGTTTTTATCTGGTTGTTTTTGTTAAACAGTGTTTTTCTGTTTTCGGGAAGAAGTAAGTCCATGTTTACTCTGTAGTAGGTTTGGAGACTGTCGATTGTCTCGGCAAAGCCGGGAACTTTATAACCGTAGACCTTAAGGCTTGAGATGTTTGTTTGGATGACTTCCCTTTCAAATGACGTTGCATTGCGCGCGATGGCTGTGCGTACAAGATATTCGAGGAGAGATTTTCTCATTACAAGAATATTGAAAGAGTAATTTGCTTCCAAACCGAAATCTTGGCTTTGCGCTGTGGAAGCGCCGGTGATTCGGTCATTTTCATCAATATCAAACATCATAAGGTCGGGGCACTTCGGAACCTTGCCGTTTTTATAGACCAAAGTTATGTCTGCCTCTTTTTCCGTATGGAAGCGGAAGAGGTCTGAAAAGTCGAAATTGTATACGGAGTTTGCATCTGTCATTACAATGTATTCCTGTCTTGCTTTGCGAAGAAAGTCGGCAATACTGTAAAGAGATGAAAGACGTGATTCGTGACCTATAACTGCATTTGATGTGTTGTATGGCGGAAGGATAAACATACCTTCACGTTTTCTCGCAAGATCCCACGGTTTTCCCGAACCGACGTGATCGGAGAGAGACTGGAAGTTGTTTTTTGTTATGATTCCCACCTGGGTGATTCCCGCATTTACCATGTTGGAGAGCGGGAAATCTATCATTCTGTATCTGCAACCGAACGGAACGGATGCCATAGTTCTTATGGATGTAAGTTCACGAAGTGTATAGTCGTAAGCTTGAGAATGTATGATACCGAGTACATTGTTCGCTCTCATTACGCTTCCTCCTTTACATCTTCGGATACCATTGATTTCGGTAATACCTTTGCACTGTTGCCTATTGTTACTCCCTCACCGATTACGGTGATACCCCATTTCTCTGTTTCGTAATCCTCGGGGCGTGCTCCGACAACTGCGTTTTCTCCGATGACTGAGTCCTCGGCAACGATTGTGTACTCAACGCGGGCACCTTTTTTTATTACGGAGCCCGGCATTATGATGGAGTCGTGAACGACGGCGCCTTCTTCTACGGTTACATTGGCAAAAAGAACGGAAAAGTCAACGTCGCCCTCTATTTCGCAACCTTCGGCAATCATCGCGTTTTGAACTTTAGCGTCTTTGGATATGTACTGAGGCGGAGCACTTGGACTTCTTGCGTATATCTTCCATGTTGGGTCGTTGAGTTCTATGCCGGATGTCGGGGAGAGAAGGTCCATATTTGCCATCCAAAGGCTGTCTATTGTTCCGACATCCCGCCAATAACCTTGAAACGGATAAGCGACAAGCTTTTCCCCGGCAGCGTGCATTGCGGGGATAACGTCTTTTCCGAAGTCGTTGCTTGAGTCCTTGTTGGCTTCATCCTCAATGAGGTATTTTCGAAGCTTTTCCCATGTAAATATGTAAACGCCCATGGATGCTTTGTTGCTGTGAGGAACTTGGGGCTTTTCTTCAAATTCTTTTATGGTTCCGTCATCATTTACAATCATGAGTCCGAAGCGCGAGGCTTCTTCCCACTCAACCTCCAGCATTGCGATTGTACATGCAGCGCCTTTTTCTTTGTGATAATTGAGCATCTCGGAGTAATCCATCTTGTAGATATGGTCGCCCGAAAGGATGGCAACGTACTCCGGGTTATACTTGTCTATGAAATTGATATTTTGATAAATGGCATTGGCAGTTCCTTTGTACCACTCGGTCCCTTCAATTTTTTGATACGGGGACAAAACATGTACGCCGCCGTTGCTTCTGTCGAGATCCCACGGTTCTCCGTTGCCGATGTAGTCGTTAAGTTCAAGGGGCTGATACTGCGTAAGAACACCTACTGTGTAAATACCCGAGTTTACACAGTTTGAAAGCGGAAAGTCAATGATTCTGTACTTTCCGCCAAAAGGAACAGCAGGCTTTGCTATTCTTTTTGTAAGGATTCCGAGACGGCTTCCCTGTCCGCCCGCAAGCAGCATAGATATGCATTCATTTTTTCGGGGCATATTCATTCTCCTTTGTTTGAGATTTCTTTTTTGTTTGGGCATTCTCTGCTTTTTTGAGGAAAAGCGCCGAATTTCCGGCGAGTTTCAATTTAAGACTTGCGCTATGATTGTGCATTGGTTGTTTTACGGTGCGGATTTTGCCTTTTGTGCCAAACCCCGTGCCGCCGAACTCCTTTGCATCCGTACTGAAAACAACTTCATATGTTCCGGGATCAGCTCCCATGAGGTAATCCTCACGATTTACGCTTGTGAAGTTTAAGATGACATAAAGCTCATCCCTGTCGCTTTTGCGTTTGTAAGCAAGAACGGAGTTGCAGTTGTCATCGGGAATTATCCACTCAAAGCCTTCCCAGCTGTAGTCAATTTGCCAAAGTTCCGGAGTGTTGCGATAAAAGTTGTTCAGTGCTTTTGTGAATTCGCGGGTTTTTCTGTGCATGTCGTATTCGAGAAGGCCCCAATCAAGCTCGTTTTCGTAGTCCCACTCTTTGAATTGTCCAAACTCCGAGCCCATGAACAGCAACTTCTTTCCGGGATGTGTGTACATATATGCGAGCATGGAACGAAGTCCTGCAAATTTTGCATTGTACTCCTCCGGAATATCCGGATTACCAGGATGTTTGTTTATAAGTGAGCCTTTTCCGTGAACAACTTCATCGTGTGAAATAGGCAGAATAAAGTTTTCTGAAAAAGCGTAAAAGAACGAGAACGTGAGACAATCGTGATTGTATTTTCTGCTCAGACCGTCGAGATTGAAGTAACGTATAACGTCATTCATCCATCCCATATTCCATTTGAAATTGAAACCGAGTCCGCCCATGTCAGTCGGCTTTGAAACCATAGGCCATGCCGTGCTTTCCTCAGCTATCATCATAACGTCGTCATGGTCGCGGAAAACAAACTCGTTGAGCTTTTGCAAAAATGCAACTGCTTCAAGATTTTCCACACCGCCGTTTACGTTCGGAATCCATTCGCCGTCTTTTCTGTCGTAATTGAGGTAAAGCATGGATGCAACAGCGTCTACACGGATCCCGTCAACATGGTACTGCTCAATCCAGAACAAGGCGTTTGAGATGAGGAAACTCTGCACTTCGCAGCGTCCGAAATCAAATACTTTTGTTCCCCAGGATTTGTGCTCACCTTTTTTAGGGTCGGCGTACTCGTAGCACGGTTCACCGTCAAATTCGTAAAGTCCGCACTCATCTTTCGGAAAATGAGCGGGAACCCAGTCGAGGATGACGCCTATACCGTTTTGGTGACATTTGTCTATGAGGTAGCGCAGGTCATCCGGTGTTCCGTAGCGGGATGTTGCGGCATAGTAACCGCATACCTGGTAGCCCCATGAACCGTCAAACGGATACTCGGACAACGGCATGAATTCAATATGGGTATAACCCATATCAAGGACATACGGTATGAGTTCATCCGCAAGTTTTCTGTAGGAAAACGGATTTCCGTCAGAAAAGCGTTTCCATGACCCTGCGTGTACTTCGTATATGTTAACCGGCATATCGTATATGCGATTTGCCGCACGGTTTTGTAGCCAAGATTTATCATTCCACTGATAGTTGTCCATTTCGTAGAACTTTGTTGCAGTACCCGGACGGGTTTCCATATGGTAGCCGTACGGATCACTCTTCATTATAGTGCTTCCGTTTCGCCCGGTTATAGCGTATTTGTAGTTCGTGTAAGGCAGGATCTTACCGGATACTTCGGCTTCCCACAGACTGTCGCTTATTTTGTACATGGGGTCAGTATTTTTATCCCAATCATTAAAGTCACCGACCACGCTCACGGCTGTAGCGTGCGGTGCCCATACCCGAAAGACAACCGTGTCCTCATCTATTCTATGTGAACCCATAAATTCATATGACTTTGCGTTGTTTCCCTGATGAAAAAGATATACGGGAACTGATAAGTCTTCGTTCTTTACTGACATGAATAAACCTCGCTGAAAATGAATTCTGAAAATATGATCGGGCAGTATACCCGAGTGTACGGCAAAGCGCCGTTGTAGCCGTAGGTTGTAACAATAATACCTATAACTGCCATTATAATTACTCTTTTATACTAGCAGAAAAAACTCTCTCATTCAAGCGATTTAACCATTTAAAACCATATAAATCGTCTCTGATTATTTTACTTGTACAAAGTATTTACAATTTCACGGGAAATACTAATCAAAGAGGTGTGTTTATGGAAAAAAGCATAATAAACGAAAATATCGGCAGGTCCACGGGCAACCTTCTCCTCATATACGGGTCGCTTGCCGTGCCTGTTGAGGCGTTTGCGGTCGCAATGAATATTAAGCGTGCATGCCTGCATAAAATGGATTTTGTAAATATGTCTCGGTCTGTTTTGGGTGGCAATATATTGTGGCTTTAAAAAGGCAAACCCCGAAAAACACACAAATTGTGCAAAACGAGTAAAAATCATAAAAATATATGGTTTTTTTCAAAAAATAAGACAAAAAAAGAATAAATATTATTGATTTATTTCGGCGTTTAAGGTATAATCCCTTGTATAGTGGATAGAATTCTGCTCGGAAATTTGTAATTATTAGGAAAGTGAGGGACAGATATGGACGACAGGAGACGCACCATATCTTCCGAGGAACAGATGATCGGCGAAGCTCTCATGCGTGTTTCAAACACACTTGAAGCTCAAAGATTAACTAAGTCCTTGGATTATCAGGAAAAATTAAGATCTCGCTCTAACATCAGACTTATCATCGCAATCATTTGCTTGTTTGTGGCAATGATGACAATGATTATCAGCGGAGCACTTCTCGTAGTACTTTGGAGATACGCAGATCCGGTACTCGACACAGTAGTTCCTTTCCTCAAAAAGATGTTTGGCGACTTCGGAACAATTTGGTCCGGACTTGTAGAATCACTTACATATGTACCGGTAATGGTTGAACAGCTCACAAGACTTCTTGAGCAAGTTATCGTAATGCTTGAAGGAATCAACCAGATTGACCTTGCAGGTATGATGAGATACCTTACCAGTATGCTCGGAACCATGTCAGGTATGCTTTCTGACCTTCGTGGAGTTATGAGTTCAATGACTCCGATGCTTATGAGCATGGGTGAGTCACTCTCTAACATGATGAACGGCGGTCTCGGCGACTTCATCAACAGTATCTTCGGTGATGGATTTGTAGAAAATATGGGTCTCATCATGAGCGGTATGGTACAGCAGCTTGCAAATGTTGTACAGACAATCACTCCGTTGACAGATGCTATGCTCGAAGGCGTTAAGGGTGCTGACATGGATGCAGTTGCTGACAGCACAGCAAACATGATTAACCAGCTTCCGGGTGTTATTGACAGTGCATCAGGCGCTATGCAGGCAATAGGCAGTGGCCTTGAGAAGGTTGACCCTGAGCAGGCTCAGAGAATCGTTTCAGGTCTCGGTGATGCTATGGAAGGCATGGTTAACGGTATGAAGGGAATGGCAGGACTCCTTGAAAGAATAGGCAACCTTTTCCCTAGCACAGGCGGTTAAAGACTGATTTTAACACGTTAGCACATTAGGAGCAGATTTATTATAGGCTCTCATCCGAAGGATGAGAGCCTTATTTTTTTGCCGCTTTATAAGCTGCAGCAAGTATACAATTAAATCTCTTTTGTGCTGTAGTTGTGCTCGTGTTAATTGCTTTGGTGCAGAAAACTGTTTTCAATCTCGTCAACAGCTTTTGATGCCTCTTCTTTTTTGCTGTCCAGTTCTGCTTCAAGTTCGCTTAATGTTTCGTCTGCCGCAGATGTAACAGAGTCGTCTTTTTCAAGGGATATCTCTTCACCGTTTATGCTCATAAGAGTGTTGTTTTCCTCCGGGGCACGGTTCTTGAACTGATCTCTGAATTTATCCATGCGTTTCCGCTTGTTTTTGATTTTATTATAGAGGCGAAGTCCGAAAATAATCAGTATAGACATTGCAATGACAGCAGCAATAACAATCAAAACAATTGCCCATACGGGAAGGGTTGTCTTTTCATTTCCTGCTTTAACTACAAGGTTATCGAGACTTTCCTGTATGTTGTATCTCGCTTCGTCAATATCGTTTAAAGATACACATCCGATTGCCGCAACCTCTTCGGCGTTTTTTAAAGAGGATGTGAGAGATTTCACACTGTCAGAGGTATACTTCGATGTGCTGAGCGCCTGAGCCTCTGAAATGAGAGATGAGAGTTCTGAACGGTATCCTTCAATTTCTGTTACATAGTTTGCAAGTTCCCTTGCATAATCGGTTTCTATGATACTGTAGCCGCACGCTGTGAGCTCTGTCCAGCCGTCGAGTAAATCCATTCGACCTCCGCAAAGTTCGGGCTTGGTTGTGCTTATAAAGGCACGTCCTTTTCCTTCAAATTTGCTTAATACTGAATTGTTGAAGATACTTGAATAGGATTTTTCAGCTGACAATTCAACGGTCTGTGCACCCGCCGACATGGCTTCGGTTACATATTTTTTTGCCGAGCCGCTGGAACTTCCGGTGTATACGGCTGCAATATGGCAAATCGGAGTGCCGGTGTCGTTGATAAATTTTGAAATACTGTCTGTTGAGTCTGCACCGCGTAAAATGACGATATCACATGAGTCCAGGGAACGTGCTACCGCATTTATTTCTTTTCCGTATTTAAAACCGTTGTTTATCATGAGCATGATATTGGTTTTACATGTGTTCAGTGCTTCTTCGAGGGATGCAACTTTATACTTTGTCGGTTTTGCGTAATTGCCGCCGTTTTTTTCCTTGAGGAGGAAGTCGGATTGTATCTGCTTAAGCGTGTAATCCGAAACCTTTCCTTCTGCGTCTGTGTTATCCGTGGCTTTGACACAGGACTTTGAAAGATTTTCACTTTCCAGAAGGACAAACTTACCGTCCTTCGTTTTCTGTACAGAGACAGATACAATGTCCACATTCATGTCAATGCATGCCTTTATTCCTTCGAGAGAATCCGCCGGAAACAGTCTCGGAACACCGTTTTTTGCAACGCTCAGAATTCTTCCGTTGGGATTTAAAAATGCAGTGACAATCTCATCTGCTCTGGTTGAGGCCTCCTCTGTCTTTGTATCTGTTACCGATCCGGTTGCTGCTGCGCTGAGCAGAGTTGCCGAGATAATCAGAATCAGACACAACGTTAAGGAAAGGGGCCTGAAAAGTTTTTTCATTTTATGAGTTTTCTCCTTTGTTGTACGTAGTTCCTACAATTTTATTTCTTCCTGTTTCTTTTGCAGTATAAAGATGATCATCTGCAATTGCGATGAAATCTTCAGGCTTTTTGATTGATTGTTTGATTTCTGCAACACCGCCGCTTATGGTTACGGGTCTGTCTATTTCGGCGGCAATTTTGAGCTTTGAGAATGTTTCCCTTATCTGTTCTGCACGTACCAATGCGGTTTCCTCAGTTGCACCCGGCATAACGAGTACAAATTCCTCACCGCCGTATCTTGAAACTATGTCGTAGTCTCTGCAACTTGTTATAAGAGTCGATGCAAGCGCTTTTATAACTTCGTCACCGACAAGATGACCGTAGTCGTCATTAATTCTTTTGAATTTATCAATGTCAAACATGACAATTGCCATGTTTCGATTCTCTTCTTTGGCACTTGAAATGCCGGACTCAAGATATTTTATGAGAAATCTTCTGTTGTAGGCGCCGGTCAGAGGATCCTTTACGGCAAGTTCCTCCATTTGCGCAAGGAGCATATCGGTCTTTTCTTGCTGTTTTCTTAAGTTTACAAGTAAAACCTTTACTATAAGTGAAATACAAAGAGAAACTACAATAAAATCAAGAAAGGTATCAAGATATATGTTGTCGTCCATCACGCAAAATTTTGCCGCAAATTCCGGATGCGCTTTGTCGTACATCATAACGAGAAAATCCCATACAAATACTGAAAAAACTATTGTTCCGGATATGATATTGTTGTCTATTAAGAGAATGGTGAAGACAATACCGACCACAAAGAACAAAGGAATTCCGCTGTTTATACCACCTACAGTGAAGTAAAGCATTGGGAAAACTATGAAGTTCAGGCCGAAAGAAAAGACATATACGGGAATATCGAGATTTTTTGATTTTGTGATAATGGGAAGTAAGAGGAGGCACAAAACCGTGCAGATAGAGCAAACTATGAGTCCTATAGGACCTGTTTGAGTAATAAAATTAACCAAAGTCGCAAGCATCGAGAAAATCGGTGCGCCAAAGGACACATAGTTTAGAAATTTTCTTTTTGCGGGGACATTATCTCCGAAATATTTTTCATAAAATTCAGTAAGTTTTTGTTTTGTCATCAGCTGATGACTCCTTTCAGTCCAGAGAATCTCTCCAGACTATTTTGTTTCTTCCGGTTTCCTTGGCAGTGTAGAGGTATTCATCAGCTACGTTTATAAATTCCTCAACCGTTTTATTTCGGCCGTCGTAGCCCGCTACGCCTCCGCTTACTGTTATTGGTCTGTCTATCTCTTCTGAGAATGAAGCCTTTTCTACTTTTTTGCGTATTTGCTCGGCCCTTGCGAACGCGGTTTCCTCGGATGCGCCCGGCATGACAAGAATAAATTCCTCTCCGCCGTATCTTGCTACAACATCATAATTTCTGCAACTGTTGAGCAGGATCTTTGAAAATCCTTTTATAACGTCGTCACCGACCAAATGGCCGTAATCATCATTTACACGTTTGAATTTGTCAATGTCAAACATGATTATGGAGAGCGGGGCTCTGGTTTCTTTGTGCTTTGTAATTCCGGATTCAATGTACCTGAGAAGGAATCTTCGATTGTATGCTCCTGACAACGGGTCTTTTACAGAAAGCTCCTCAAGTTGTTTGAGCAATTCGTTAGTACGTTTTTGCTGGTATTCAAAACAAAGAGCGAGAACCTTTACAAGCACGGACGTTGAAAGGCCCACTACGAAAAAGTCCATGGCCTGGTCAAGGTACATTGCATTGTCAGGCATGACAAATATGGCGTCCGAAACTTCCGGATGAAGGTACGAATATCTGAAAATAAAGATATACCACAGAGATTCGAGAACCAGCATGACAGCCATTGGTTTAAGGTCGAGCATCAAAACGGTAAATACCAGTCCCATTACAAAGTAAATGGGCATGCCGCTCTTTATTCCGCCTACGGTAAAATAGAGGGCGGGAAAAATCAACCCGTTTAAGCCTATAAGGCACGCAATTATGCATGCTTTAAGCTTTTTGGTAATTCTGAAAACAGCAAATATAACCAAAAAGAATGCAACACAGGCACAGCACGTAAGAATACCTATAGTTCCGACTTTTGAGACTACACATGCAAGAGTTGCAAAAACGCTTGCAAGAGCACCCCCGAGGCTTGCAAAGTTAAAGAACCTTTCCTGGATGGATAGTTGTTCACCGAAGAGAAGGTTCGAATAATTCTTTAACCTTTCCATAGTTGTCTCCTTTTAAACAGTATACTTAACTGTAATTATAGCATAACAGCAGTTAAACTATCAATCATAATAAACAAAAAACTTTTATGAATTGTGTATTTTTATACGTAAAATGTACAATTTAAAAAGCGGAGAAGAAAAAAATGTCCGCAAATTTCGACTTTGCCGAATTTGCGGACTCTCTTTAAATGTCTAATAAAAGTTCAACCGGGCAATGGTCAGAACCGAATATTTCTGTATGTATTTTTGCGCCATATATTTTTTCACGGATATCATTGGAAACAACAAAGTAGTCAATACGCCAACCTGCGTTGTTTGCACGGGAGTTGAATCTGTAAGACCACCACGAGTATGCTCCGGTGAGATCCGGGTACTTGTACCTGAATGTATCTGTGAAGCCTGCGTTGAGAAGGTCTGTGAATTTCCCACGTTCTTCATATGAAAAGCCGGGTTTGCCTACGTTGGGCTTTGGATTTTTAAGGTCAATCTCTTTGTGCGCAACATTTAAATAACCATCAAGACGCAGATTGCTTTGTGCCCTTTACTATAATACATTATGTACTTATTAAAAAGAGTAGATGGTTTATAAGCCATCTACTCTTTTTCTTAGACTTTCAATTTCTGTCTTTAGTAATTCAAGTTGAGTATTCATCGCAGCATCGATGCCGTCATAGCCAATAACTGCTGTACCATCACCAACTATATTAGTTGCGGTGAGAGCTGCAGCGAGAACGTCGTCATCAACTTTGCCGGCGATAGCCTTAGCAAGCTGCTTTTCAGCCTGTCCAACCGGATTACCAAGCCCACTGTTGATTGCTTCCTGAGTGAGTCCAACAGACTTCATTGCCTTCTTAATCGTGAAGGTTGTGCTTGATGCTGTCATTGCTGTAAGGTCAACTTCTGCGCCTTCTGCAACGTCCTCTGCATCGCCTATGTAATTCCAAGACGGTACAGTCTTAGTATCACCGGGAACGCCTTGGAGAGATGTATCAACCTTTGCATACGGAGTGATTTTCAAGAGTGCTTCAATTTTTGCGTCGATCATATCGCCCATAACCTGAGGATTGATCATGTTTGCCATTGTTGTTACTGCCATAAAATTTCACCTAATCTTTCTTAAAATTATTTTTTCATTGCCTCGTTGTATGCCTCTGGGTTTTCGGCAGCAAGTGCCGCCCGTTCGGCATAAGGCTTTTTGAGGATGTCGGCTCTTGTCAAGCCCTTGTTGTCATCGTTTTCCGGAAGTTTCTTTTCAACATATTTTTTCTCTTCGCTTCCGGCAAACTGTGTTGGAAATTGAGTTTTAAGTCCGGAAATCAAATCGTCCCAGCCTTTAATGTTGTCATTGTCATCAAGCTCGATTGACTTGTTTTCCTCTTTCAGCTTGTTCTCCAGCTTGAATGTCAAATAATCAACATCAAGTGCTTTTTCCGAGAGAAGCGCAACCTTAATTGCAGACTTGAGTTTGGTTTCTGCAAGCTGTTTTTGAAGATCTGCAACCTGTGTTTCGTAACCGGTAATTTTGCCCTGAAGTTCTTCATTGCCTTTCGTACCTTTCTTCAGTTCAGCAATAAGACCGTTTGCCGTGTCAAGTTCGGTTGTTTTGCCTTTAAGCAATTCATCAAGAGCATCATATTTGCCTTTACCGACATATTCGCCGGACGAAAGATTTGCAAGTTTAACCTGCTTATCTTTATTCGCTTCACTGCCGTTGTAAGCATTGATTTTCTCTTCAAATTGCTTATAAAGTTCTTCTCCCAAAATTTCTTTTAAGAATTCCATTTGATTTCCTTTCATTTGCATTGTTTTTATATCCGGTGTCTCCGGAGCAAATCAGCATTTTAAATGTCGTACTGGGGACAATATTTTTGTTCAAGTGGTTTAAACGTCATACTTAGGACAATATAAAAAGGACGCTTATTCAGCGTCCTTAATATTCAAAAATGGGCATGAAAAAAGCACCCTTTTCAGGATGCTTTTACGACCAGGCAATTATTCCTGATTTATCAAAGGAATTGCTGTCAAAATATTCTCTTAACCTCTTAAACATTTTTATCGCATATCTTTGATGCCTGTCATTAGATGATAAATTTTCAATGCTGCATTTTCCTGATTCCTTATCAACTGAAACAACGCCTGATTCACTTCCACCTTCCGGAAAATACTTATATAATGTTTTACTTTCGTTTTCTTCGATCAGTTCAAATTTCAGCATCAAACTACCTACTTTCCATTTTTATCAAGCCATTCATCAAGTGCTTCTTGATAATTATATGATTTATTTGCTATTGCATGTGCTTCTTCATAACTCATGTTTACATTATTCATTAGATCATATTCCATTGATTCGTGTTTAATCAGAATCAAATCATGTGGCTGAATGTTTTTACCATCACTTAACCTTTGCAATGATTCTGCAATATAATAATCAGGTTCAAATCTTGATTTTCCTTTTTCAAGATCATATTCATTAATTAATAAATGGTCGTACATTTTTGAAACCTGTTCGAGATCAATTTCTGCATTTGTAGCAATAGCGCTAACAATAATATCCTTTTGGCTATTCCTTAATTCGTTATAAAATCTTTTCGCGTGTTCGTCTCTTTTCGTTCCTTCAGGGTCATTGCTGTTATTATATGCGCCGCTAGTCGCACCGCTATTGTGTACCCTGCTACTATCGGATTTAATTATACCGCCACGGGACGAATTACTACCGATACCATTATAACCGGCGTTTTTAGAAATGTAAATATACTTTTCCTTAAAATCTTCGAAATCCTTTATCTTATCTAGCCCATAGTATTCCACACGGTCTTTCAAGGTCCGAAGTTCATCTTCATCTAGTGCCCATCTTGCACGGGTCAGACTAACACACCGGCAATTTATATCTTCAGAAGCCACACCAAAGCTGCCCGGATACATTGCCTTTCTTCCTGCTACTTCAAAAGGCTCATCAACTCCTCTAATTTGACCGTCAAGTTGAGAGTGATGCGGGCGTGTTCTTCTATATACAAAGAAGTATGATGGCGTGCTTGTAATGGAAGTTGAGCGCCTTGCTCGCGGTGATACAAGAGACCAGGGAATTGTTGCTGAAGCATTCAAATATTCCAATACATTAATTATTACGCCAGTAAAGACCTACGATCCGAACAATCAATATGATGAAGAATATTTTGAATTTGGTCTGTTTATGTCTCGCCGAGAATATAAGACTATTCAGCGCCGCTTAATGACCGGAAAGTTACAAGCTATTAAAGAGGGAAATTATATGGGCAGTCTGCCGCCCTATGGTTACGATATTGATAAACGAGGGCGCAATGACCGAACCCTAAAACTAAACGATCAGTCTAAATATGTTGAAATGATGTTCAATTGGTTCGTCAATGACCGGATGTCTTCCGGAGAAATTGCGAGGCAACTAACCGCAATGCATATTCCCACCCGGACCGGGAAACCAGAATGGAACCGGGCAACCGTCAAAGATATTTTGCAAAATAACTTATACACTGGAAAAATAAGATGGTATAGACGCAAAAGAAGTAAAGAGCTTGACGGCGGTGTGATCAGTAAGAAAAAGCGCCGTCAGATTACAGAAGACTATTTAATCGTTGACGGAAAGCACCCTGCAATTATTTCTGAAGAATTGTTTGATAAAGCGCAAAGCTTATTTGTTGGACAAGTTCCGGTAAAGGCAAATGAAGCAATTATAAATCCTTTTGCTAGATTGTTATTTTGTAAGCGTTGTGGGAAAGCAATTGCTTATCAGAGTTATGCCCACAAAAAAGGAAATACAGTTCCTCGATATGTTCATAGAGAATCTACCGTTTGCAATCTTAAATCTACTTCTGCGCAGCAAGTAACAGAAGCCGTTATTCAAACTTTACAACTTTATATTGCGGATTTTAAATTTAAGATGACGAATGAAGCAGAGCAAGCCGAGGCTAAGCACCATGCTGAAATGATTGAATCTATGCAAAGAGAGCTTGAAGGAATTAAGATACAACGTGCCGGTCTGTTTGATAAGCTTGAACGCGGAATTTATACCGATGATGAATTCTTGGAAAGAAAAGCTGTTTTGACGCAGCGTATTGAATCTATTGAAGCCGCCATTTTGGAACAAAAGAAAAATGAACCGGCCGAAGTAGATTATGAAGAGAAAATTATTCAGTTTTCCGAATGTGTGGAAATGTTAAAAAATCCAGATATTGAAGGAAAAACAAAAAACGACTTCCTGAAGGAAATCGTTTCTCGCATTGAATATGATGTTAAAGATCTCGGACGAAATAAAGGCGCCGAAATACATCTTGATGTTTATCTTAAAGATTGATATCCAGTTCAATGGGGCAGTGATCGCTGCCCATAATATCAGAATGAATCTTTGAATCTATTATTTTATCCTTTACATCGTCAGACGTCAAGAAATAGTCAATACGCCAGCCGGCATTGTTCTGCCGTGCCTTGGCACGATATGACCACCAAGTATAGGCCCCTGTTTTATCTGGATATAAATATCTAAAAGAATCCGTAAACCCTGAGTTTAACAGTTGTTGAAATTTTTCACGCTCTTCGTACGAAAAACCCGGTTTACCAATATTAGCTCTTGGATTTTTCAAATCAATCTCGCTTGCGGCAACGTTTAGATCACCGCAAATTATTATTGGCTTCGATTTGCATCTTGATGGTGATTCATTTAAGTCGCCGCAAAAAACAACCGGTTTTTTCTTGTTGAGATTAACGACATAGTTGCGGAATATGTCCTCCCACTCCATGCGGAATGAAAGACGTTTAAGTTCCTCTTGAGCATTTGGTACATATACGGTTATGAAGTAGAAATTTTCAAATTCAAGTGTTATTGCGCGACCCTCACAGTCGTGCTCAGGCGAACCGAGTCCGTATGTAACCGACAAAGGCTTTTCTTTTGAAAATACGGCAGTTCCGGAATATCCTTTTTTCTCTGCGTAATTCCAGTATTGATTGTACCCGTCAAGCTCAAGTGAAATTTGACCCTCTTGAAGTTTTGTTTCCTGTAGGCAGAAGATGTCGGCGTCAAGAGAATCAAAGCTTTCACGAAATCCCTTTTTTTCGCACGCCCGTATACCGTTTACGTTCCACGAGATAAATTTTTTCATATATACACTCGTCCTTATTTGCTTATACTGTTCCAGTCACTTTTAAATTCACTGTAGGTTTTGTGATAGTGGAAAGCGCCGTCAGTATCCGTAAAGAAGTAATAATAGTCATCCTCATCCGGCCAAAGAGTAGCATTTATTGCGGCAATTCCCGGATTACATACCGGGCCTGCCGGGAGCCCTTTGGTTTTAAGGTCGTACTCGTCATTCGTGCAGTATGCGGCAAACAGTGAATCATAGTCAAGATTGTTTTCCTCAATATAACTTTTCATTTTCTTTTCAATGTAATGGCGGGTTACATCGCTTCCGAGATAGGGGAAGCCGTTGGCTTGATTGGCAAGTCTGTTGTGGAAAACAGAGGATACCTTCGGCATTTCGTCGGAATCACTGCATTCACTCTGTATGATGGATGCGAGAGTGAATACCTCGCTCATGGACATGCCGAGCTCTTCCGCACGGTCGAAATAGCTGACGGTTATTTTACTTCTTGTATTTGAGAGGAATCTTGCAAGCGCATTTTTGGCTCCTTCGTTTACATAGAACTCGTATGTGTCCGGGAAGATATAACCCTCAAGAGCGAAGATTTTGTTTGAGGTGTCAATATCGCCAAGCAGTGCACTGTAGCCCTCGGGGATCGTTTTGCAAAGCTCTCTGAACTCACTTGCAGAGCATACGCCGTTTTCCTCAAGCTTTTCGGATATCTGAAGAATGGTATAGCCTTCGGGGAAGGTGATCTTAACTGTGGGTATCGCGGTTGTGTCTGAGTTATCGTTTTCATTTTTACCGCAGGCGAAGAGCAATGAGCACATGATAAGCGAGAGGCATAGGCAGATTGCCTTTTTTACATATATATTAATTTCAATCACTCCGTAATTCATTTTATGTCTTTTTAACAACATCATTTTACACAATATGACGTGATAAAACAAGACGGGCAAAAGTTAAAAATTAAGAAAAACGAAGGGAGCAACCACAAGGTCTTACGCCTTAGTGATTGCCCCCAAAAACTGTAGCCGTTTATTGTTTGATTATTTCTTGTAATATTTGATAGCTCCCGGCATTCCTGTGAGAGAGCCTGCGAAGTTAAGCATATCTGCTATGCTGCTGAGCTTCTCGCTTGGAGTAAGCGGAGGAATAGGCCATGAGATGTAATCCTTCTGAGCGTCCTCTGCTGAAAGCTGCGGAAGTTCGAAGATTCTGTCCTCATGCTTGCGTGGAACGTCAACGGCTTTGCCCTGAAGAATCCACTTAGCTCTGTAAACCATAGTTCCTACAAGGTTCGGAACAGCTATAGGAATAAGAGATGTATTGCCCCAAGGACGAAGCTGTGGGTTTACAACTCCGAGAGCGTTCTGCGTTGCGTTGAGGCACTCTGCAGGGTCGCAGCAGCCTCTGATAGGATAGTCGGCAATGCTGAGCATGTCTTCGCCGCAGCATTTACCCATAACCATGATTTTCTTTCCGCCGTTTACGATGTCTTCCTTTGTATATGGCTTTCCGTCTCTGTCAAACCAATAACGTACGCCGTCAATCTCAACACCCGGTCCTTCAACAACAAAGAGGTCCGGATTGTGCGGCTTTGCAGGTCCGTAGAGAGCAGATGCAAATCCCATGCCTATTGATGAAAGGCAACCGCCTACGCATGCCTGCTCAAGAGCAAAAGCCATGTCAGGTGTAACTGTATCTTTATCTTTTATTTCAGGTGCGCCAGGAAGCGTATGTCCTGCAAGACCTACTATACCCGGGAACTTGTCGTGGATCTCTCCGCGCATAACAGACGGACAAGCGGGTCTGAAAGGTGTAACGCGAACGTTACCTACAATTTCAACATCCTTGTCGCCGAATCCACGTTTGTCAGCTTCCTGGATAAGCTTGTTTTCGTTCGGGTCAAAGCCCATCATGTATGTTGTAATACGGTCAGCTTCAACAGACTGGTTTGAAGCAACGATCATATGTACGTCAACGGGATCAACAGGAGCAGGTGTATTTCCTTCACCGCCGATGATACCGTCGATAACGGTAAGGTTTGGCTTGAAGAGATAGAGCATATCAGCAAGCTTCTTGTTGATATCATGAGTATGGTTGCGCTCGCGAAGGAAGTACGGAATAGTACCCATAGCGTTCTTGAATCCGAGAGTAACACCTGTGTAGATGTTTGTCTTCATCTTAGGAACTGAGATGTAGAATGCTTTTCCGTTTACAATGTCATCAAATGTGTCCGGAATAAGGATTTCTTTTTGAACCTCGGCCTTTGGACACATGTAACGTACAACAGGTCTTCTCTCAAGAGGAACAAGTTCTGTGTTGTACTGTCTTGCAATCCAGTCATAATGAGTAATTTTGAAAGAAGCAGCTGCAGGGAAAGGTTTTCCCGATGACTCTGCAATTATGATGTTAGGATTGTAGTCTTTTACCCATGCTACAACAGCCTCGAATACACGAGGGTCGGTAGTTTCGGGAAAGTCTGTTTTTCCGTCTTTGTCGTAGAATCCTGAGTTGTGGAAAACGTTTACAAGGTTAGGTTTGATGATAACCTTCTCGTATTTTGCCATCTCCTCGGCAAAGTTAGTCTTTTCATTGAGTTCGTTAAGTGCCGCAAAAACCGTTTCACGGATAGCCTTTATGTCTTCTCTGTGGAAGTAGTCATAAGTTCCGTAATTTTCGGGAAGTGCAACAAAATCCTTTGAGTAGTCCATTACAGGAGCATCTTTAAGGATTACGTAACTTTTTGCCATTAAAAAGTCCCCCTTAAAAGTTTATAAATTTTTACGCTCTAAAATGCACCAAAAATTATAGCATAAAGAGATAAGTTTTACAATTGTATTTTTTTTGGAATATTGATTAATATATTCATAATAAAGAGGGGGGCAAAATTTCTAAGAAGAATAAGGATTTGACATAAAAGAGGACGTTTGATATAATTGCACTTGGTTTAGGAATATACTTAAATTTTGATATCTTCTTTGCCCCTTCGTTTTATAAGGGAGAGACCCGCAGGCAAAAGCTTGCGGGTCTTTCTCTTATTATTTTTATTCTTTGTTTTTTCCGAACTTTTTGGGAACATACGGCTTTGGGTTTTCAAGATCTTTTATCTTCCTCTTGCCGGTGGACGTTTTGAGGTACTGAACAACCGGTGTAACACCTTCATACAGTAATTCGGACATATACTTCTCGCATTTGGGGAGCAATGTATCGTCGTTTGCAAAGCTTACGCCGAGTATAGAAACCACAATCAGACTTTGCATGTCGTTGTCGCCCTCGTCAAAGAATATATTGAAAGCGTTGAAGATTTTTTTGAGAACCGGCTTGTCCTCAAGCTTTATTGTTTCAACTATCTTCGGGGTTACGAGAGTTTCAAAGTACTCCTCTGATAAAAATGTTCCGTATTTTTCAATGTTTTTATCAAGTTCACCTTTGAGCACCGGGAAAATATTTTCCATACGATTCGCAAGATTCTCAGGCTCGTATGTAACAGTGCTTTCTTTTTTATTTTTCTTTTTACCCTTAGCAAGGAATTCTTCTATTTCAGGTGTCATGGCAACGTCGCCTTTTGCGCCTTTGCCGGACTTTGCAGCTGAATTTTTGTTTTCCTGGGTATCATAAACGCATTCTGTTCCGAAAAAAGATGAGACACTCTCGGAAATTTCATTTGCGGAATATTTGATATCCTTTATGTCAAAGTCTTCATCATCACATTCAAAAAGGATCTGTGAAACCGTACGGAAGTCTCCGTCGTCCTTTTTGCAGGCAACGCTTAAAACGTTGTCGGAAAGCTCAATCGATACTTCTCCGGTATCACCTGTGTATTTCAATGCAATGTTTTCATCTGCGTCGTTTATCTTGCCTTCCTGTGCAAGACCTGCGGCCTTCATTGTGCCGTCAACAGACTTTATAAGTGTGAGTTTTGTATCTTTTCTTGAAACCATAATTTGCGTCTCTACCTCCAAAACTAGTAGAACCATTCTATCACATGAATATGGGTTTGTCATTAACATTTTTTGTTGAAGTGAGTAATATGATATGTTAATATATATAACCAAATATATATCAAAAGACATTTTTAAGTGGAAGTGGTCTCAAACATGAAAAACGTATTGGTTGTTTTCGGCGGTTGCTCCAGCGAACACGATGTATCCGTCGTATCTGCGTCATCTGTACTTGAAAATATGGACAGAAAAAAATACAACGTGTATATGATGGGAATAACAAAAGAAGGCAAGTGGTATCTGTATGACGGACCGGTGGATGCATTGCCGGAAGATAAATGGCTTACCACGGGAACAAGAAAAATGGCATTTGTCTCTCCTGATCGCAGTGTTCACGGTGTAACCGTACTCCATGAAGGTACATACGAAAACATAAGAATAGATGTTGCATTTCCCGTTCTTCACGGAAAAAACGGTGAGGACGGAACCATTCAGGGGCTTTTCCAGCTTGCGGGTATACCGTATGTGGGATGCGACATGACCTCCAGTGCTGTTTCCATGGATAAAATTCTTACCAATACCGTCGCCGACAGAAATCATATTCCGCAGGCAAAGTGGGACTATATCACAAAATACGAATTTGATTCGGGTGTAAAATCACTTGAAGCTATAGGCGACAATCTCGGGTATCCCATTTTTGTCAAACCGGCAAATGCAGGCTCTTCCGTAGGTATTTCAAAAGCGCATAATTATGAAGAACTTAAAGGGGCGCTGGAACTTGCGTTTAAACATGATACCAGAGTGCTCTTTGAGGAATTCATTGACGGATTTGAGGTTGAGTGCGCGGTTCTCGGAAACGATGAAGTTAAAACAGGTGTAGTCGGACAGATAACACCGGCGAATGAATTCTATGATTATGATGCAAAATATTCGAATGCCGCAAGCCTTCTGAATATACCTGCACTTGTTTCGGAAAAAATCCGCGATGAGATTGCAAAAGAAGCAGTCAGAGTTTTCAAGGCACTCGGCGGCAGCGGATTTTCAAGAGTGGATTTCTTTGTAACAAAGAAGGACAACAGGGTTCTTTTCAATGAGATAAATACCATACCGGGATTTACATCGATAAGTATGTATCCGAAGATGATAGAAGCTGCCGGCATTTCTTACACAGAACTTTGCGATATCCTTTTATCACTTGCCGAAAAAAGATGGGAGTAAATCAGATGCAACCGGAAGAAATAGCTGAAAATTATAAAATAACCATATATGACAAGCATACCATAGGCGGGGAAACCAGTGAGTCAAAAACCGAGCTTATGGGTAACCTTGATCTTACAAACGGAGGTTACACCATTTGCTACGCGGAACATGCGGGAGACTTTGCCGGAACGGTTACGGAAATATTCGTGAATGAACCGGGTTCGGTACGAATGCTTCGCGGGGGAGATTTTTCTACGGAACTTATACTTGAGTGCGGAAAGAGACATAACTGTTGTTATGAAACGCCTTACGGAAGCCTTCTTATGGGAGTGTATGCGCATGAGATCAATTCGTCAATGGAAAATATGGGCGGAGATCTTACGTTTGCTTACTCACTTGATGTCGGCGGCGGAGAAATTTCCGAGAATGAATTGAAAATAAATGTAAAAAGAGCGGGAGAGAAAAACAAATGTCAGTTATAGTAAGCAATGTTAGAACTCAACTTTTTGGTATCATAAATAAAGCGGTATCCGCTTTGGTTGAGTCCGGAGAACTTCCGGTCGGCGACATACGGGAGTATAAGACTGAGGTTCCCGCAGACAGGCAAAACGGAGACTTTTCAGCCAATGTCGCTATGGTAAATTCAAAGGTTTGGTCAATGCCGCCGAGAAGGTCTGCGGAGCTCATTGCCGGAAAAATAAACCTTGACGGTACTTATTTTGAAAAGGTTGATGTTGCAGGGCCGGGCTTTATGAATTTTTACCTCTCTGACAGATACTATTCTGATATTCTTTCCGACATACTTGAAAAGGGCGACAACTACGGGAAGAGCAGCTACGGCAATGGCGAAAAAGTGCTGGTTGAGTTCGTTTCGGCCAATCCGACAGGACCTATGCATATGGGAAATGCACGCGGCGGTGCTCTCGGAGACTGCCTTGCTGCGGTACTTGACTTTGCAGGATATGACGTGTCCCGTGAGTTTTACATAAATGATGCCGGAAACCAGATAGATAAATTCGGCCTTTCTCTTGATGTCCGCTACAGACAGCATTTCCTCGGTGAGGATGCAGTGGAGCTTCCGGAGGACAGTTACCACGGAGACGATATCCGTGTGCTTGCAGAGGAATTTGCCGGTGAATACGGAGATAAATATTTGAATGAGAGTGAAGACGTAAGGCGCAGGGCCCTCGTTGATTACGCTCTTCCGAAAAATATTGCCAACATGAAAGCGGCAATGGAAAAATACCGTATTATTTACGATACCTGGTTCAATGAGAGCATACTTCACGGTGACGGCGAAGTAAAAGATACCATAGATGAAATGACAAAAAAAGGGCTCACTTATGAAAAAGACGGAGCACTTTGGTACAAAAATATACAGGTACAGACGGAAATCCTCAAGGCGCAGGGAAAGAGTGACGAAGAGATAGAGAAACTCGACTTAAAGGACGATGTACTTGTACGTGCAAACGGAAATCCGACTTATTTTGCGGCGGACATTGCTTATCATCGCAATAAGATAAACAGAGGATTTACAAGGAATATCGATGTATGGGGAGCGGATCATCACGGCCACGTTGCGAGAATGAAGGGCGCACTTGAAGCGCTCGGTCTCGGCGGTGACAAGCTGGATGTTGTTCTCATGCAGCTTGTGCGTCTTACAAGAGGCGGAGAGGCTGTTCGTATGTCGAAGCGTACCGGTAAAGCTATTACTCTTGTGGACCTTCTCGATGAGATTCCCATAGACGCGGTTCGTTTTCTCTTCAACATGCGTGAGGCGGGCTCACAGATGGAATTTGACCTTGACCTTGCCGTTGAGCAGAGCTCGCAAAACCCGGTTTATTATTGTCAGTATGCCCATGCGAGAATTTGCAGTATACTGCGTAAACTTGAAGCTGATGGTGTAGATGTCGGTGAGGCAACATCAGAAGAACTTGACCTTCTCACAGCACCGGAGGAGCGTGAGCTTATACGCCATCTCTCATCGCTTACGGATGAAGTTATAATTGCCGCGAAGAATTATGACCCTGCAAGAATCACGCGTTATGCCATAGAACTGGCAACATTGTTCCACAAGTTCTACAATGCATGTCGTGTAAATGTTGATGATGAATCGCTCAGACGTGCACGTATACACCTTTGCCTTTGCGTAAAGAATGTACTTAAGAACGTTCTTACAATGATGAAGATCACGGTGCCCGAGAGTATGTGATTTAGTCGATACACAGACAAAAATAATCCCACGCAATGGCTTTAAGCTTTTTGCGTGGGATTTTGCTTGTTATTCTGTCATTATGAATTCAAATCAGTTGTCATCCGGGAAGAAGGATGCATGAACGGCGGAAACAGCCTTGTCTCCGTCCTTTTTGTCAACAAGCACGGAAATTTTGATTTCACTTGTTGAGATCATCTGAATATTGATTCCCGCATCATAGAGAGCTTCGAACATCTGAGATGCAGTTCCGGGGTGAGTTTCCATTCCTGTTCCGACGATGGAAACCTTGGCAACGTTTGTGTCGATGATGATATCATCTTCTGACAAATCAGGGAATGTATTGAGCACGGTTTCTTTTGCAAGATCTCCGTGTGCGGCTTCAACTGTAAATGTAATATCTTTTGTTCCGTCACGTCCTACAGACTGAAGAATGATATCTACATTTATCTTCTTTGCCGCAAGCTTTGAGAAGAGTTTGAAAGCAACACCCGGAGTATCCGGTAACTTGATAACTGAAATTCTTGCGACATCCGTGTCGTTTGTTACGCCTCTTATAAGCATCTTTTCCATTTTTACTGCCTCCTTGACTATTGTTCCGGGAACTCTCTTTATGCTTGAGAGAACTTCAAGTTCTACGTGATATTTTTTCGCCATTTCAACGGAGCGGTTGTTGAGAACCTGTGCGCCGAGTGTTGCAAGCTCCAGCATTTCATCATAAGTGATTTCGGGGAGCTTTCTTGCGTTCTTTACCTTTCTCGGATCAGTTGTATAAACACCTTCAACATCCGTAAATATCTGGCATCTGTCAGCGTGAAGCGCTGCGGCAAGAGCAACAGCCGAGGTGTCAGAACCGCCGCGACCGAGCGTTGTTATGTCGTCGTATTTGTTTATACCTTGGAATCCCGCAACTATTACTATTCTGTGCTTGTCGAGCTCTGCGAGAAGACGGTCTTTGTTTATCTTTTTAATGCGTGCAGACGTATATGATGAATTCGTTGAAAATCCTGCCTGCCATCCGAGCAGGGAAACTGCCGGAAGACCGAGCTTTTCAAGAGCCATTGCAAGGAGTGCAATGGAAATTTGCTCGCCCGCGGAAATGAGCATATCATGTTCTCTTTTTGAATGATTCGGATTTATCTCGTTGGCTTTTTCTATAAGGTCGTCCGTTGTATCACCTTGCGCGGATACTACAACCACAACGTCATTGCCCTCACTGTATGTGTCGGCAATGATACCCGCAACGCGGTTTACGCAATCGGCATCGGCAACAGACGAGCCACCGAATTTTTGGACTATAAGTGACATTTTGCGTTACCTCCTGGTATGTTAACACTTAGCTACGCGGATAAGTGACTTTATTTCAGCTCCGTCAATTTTGCGGAGGTTTTCTTTTATTTCATTTTCTGAAAAAGATGGAGAGATGAATGCAATTTCATGTGTGCCTGCACCGCTTCTTGCCAAGAGTTGAACATCTCCCAATTCTTCTTTTATTGATGAAACTATTCGGAAGGAGTCGTCTACGTGCAGACGGATGTACCATTCATTTTTAATTTCTCTGTAATCGGCGATGAGCTCAGGCTTTTCCTCACCCCAGTTTATGGGGCGACGGTCATCTGCGTGATTGGCACAGTCAATGACATCAGCCACAACAGCACTTGCGGTCGGGAACTTACCTGCGCCCTTTCCGTAGAAAAGAACTTCATCGGTTTCGTCGCCGTCAACAAGTATTGCGTTGAAGACATCCGAGACTTTACTTAACTGGCTTGAAGAACGGACTACTGCCGGACTTACAAGTATATAAACCTTACCGTCCGGAAGCTTTTCGGCTGTTCCTATAAGTTTTATGACCGCGTCGTAGCTTGCGGCATATGCGACATCTTCAAGCATTATTTTTGTAATGCCTTCGCAATGTACGTTTTTCGGGTAAATGTGATTTCCGAAAACCAGACTTGAGAGGATGCAGATTTTTCTGCATGCATCATGCCCTTCAATATCGGCTGTAGGATCCTTTTCCGCATAGCCGTTTTCCTGAGCGATTTTGAGTGCGCTTTCAAACGACATATTGTCGGAAATCATTTTTGTGAGAATAAAGTTCGTTGTTCCGTTTAAAATACCGTTTATAGAGCGTATTTCATTTGCGGCAAGGCAAGCACTCAAAGGCCTGATAATCGGGATTCCGCCGCCGACGCTTGCTTCGAACATGAAGTTTACATTGTTCTCCTTGGCAATGTTTAAAAGCTCAAGCCCTTTTTCCGCCACAAGCTCCTTGTTTGAAGTTACAACGTGCTTTCCGGCTGACAGGCATTTTGATACAAAGTCAAATGCAGGGGTTGTTCCGCCCATGGTTTCAACGACAATCTTTACGGTTTCATCGTTTATAATTTCATTGAAGTCTTTTGTAAACTTGTCCTTGTTTACGTCTTTCGGAAAGTCGCGAAGGTCGAGGATGTGTGCTACCCTGAGTATTTCCTTGCAGCTTTTTCCGTAAAACTTTTCGCCGCGTCTGTTGATGATATCAACAACGCCGGAGCCTACGGTTCCGTACCCCATAACGGCAATGTTCATGTGTTTCACCCCTGGTAGAAAATTATTTTCAATATGATATCATAGTTCGGATACATAATAAAGAGAATAATTTGACTATTTAATATTTTTTCGTAACTTTTTTGTATTGTTTATTCATATATACTGGTGTAGAATTAAGGGCAATAACTTTGGATTTTATAACTTTAAAAAGATTGGCGGTGTTTTGGCTTTGACAATGGACAAGTCGGAACTTACGATGGAAAAAAGGCGTAAGTTTATTATCAACACAGTATATTTCGCAATCATTCTCGCCCTTTTTTACCTGTTTTTGCGCTATGCGTTCCAACCGCTTCTTCCTATTTTTATAGCCGGTTTCCTTGGGGTTATTCTCCAAAAACCGATAAACAAAGTCACGAAAAAAACCGGATGGAAAAAAGGTATAGTTTCAACCATCATCGTATTGCTCGTTTTGGCTTTAATCTGCGTTGCTTTTTATTTTGTTGGAACAAAACTCATAAGTGAGATACAGAACTTCACAGACCTTATAAGGCTGAGGATTGAGGACTACTCGTGGATTGAAAAGCAGGTGTATTCACTGGTTGATACATTGCCGGAGATGATAAAGGAAAGCGTTACTCCGAAAGTAAACAACTTCCTTGAAACTCTTGAGCCTGCAATGGAAAAAGATGCCTCCGCGGGCGTCTACAAAATCGGCTTCTCAATAATCGATTTTTCTTCAATTTCGGAGAAACTCGGGACAGGGGTTCTCAATACGGCAAAGCAAATACCGTCGCTGCTCGTAGCGGTCCTGATAGCAATAGTACTTTCATGTTTTATGGCGGCGGACTATGATGTTCTTTCCGCCGGAATCAAAAAAATTGTTCCGGGCGGAGAAGACAATATCATCTCAGCTGTAAAGCGCGTTCTTATGACATCCGTATGGAAATTGATAAAAGCTTATTTCCTTATTTGCTGTATAACCTTTTCCGAAATGCTTATAGGTCTTTCTGCCTTTAAGCTCATGGGAGTATTCAACAGTGATTACATCTTTGTTATTGCATTGCTCTCCGCCATATTTGACATTCTTCCCGTTGTCGGAATAGGTGCGGTTCTTTGGCCGTGGGCGCTTTACAGTTTTATTACGGGAAATACCGTGCTCGGAATAGGGCTTATAGTTTTGTACGTCATTATCACTGTTATAAGACAGGTAATAGAGCCGAAATTTATCGCCGGTCAGATGAGCTTGCCGCCTGCATTGACCCTTACGGTCATGTATATCGGTCTTAAGACAACAGGGGTAATAGGGATGTTTGCATTTACCATTGCTCTTTATACGATAAAGGTTCTTGATTCCGAAGGCGTGATACACATCTTCGGAGGCAGTGCCGCCCCTGAAGATGAAAAAATTACAACCTCGGAATAATCTTTGTTACAAAATGTAATTTTACACCGCGGATACGTTATTGAATTGTAGCAATTCGTAACTTCGTTTTTGTTTTATTTGACGGTTTTTTTGCATATAATGTCCGTAGAAATTATAAAACAGACGGAGGTAGCGCTATGAGAGCATATATTGATAACAACAGAGAGAGTTTGTTTTCGAAACTTATTGTCGGCGGAATGTTTGCCGTAACTTTTGTTGCAGTTGTTTTGTTTGATGACGTTTCTCCGGCAACCATGTTATTCATCTGATAACGTTTTCTCGCAATATTTACATAATTACAGAATTTTAAGGGCTGTTCGCTTGTACGGACAGCCCTTTTGTGTTATACTCTTTAGATGATTTAATTATTTATTACATACATAGGAGAAAATATATGATTATTATTTCACCGTCACTTCTCTCATGTGATTTTTCAAAGATGGGCAGTGAAGTCAGACGTCTTGATGAAGCAGGAGCACAGTGGATGCATGTGGATGTTATGGACGGACATTTTGTTCCGAATATCACGATAGGTGCGCCTGTACTCAAGGCTCTCAAGAAAGATTTTGATTTTTTTGCCGATGTACATCTTATGATTTCCAATCCGCTCAAATATGTTGAAGATTTTGCAAAAGCGGGAGCGGATATCATTACATTTCACGTTGAGTCTGACTCTGATCCGCTTGAGACGATAAAAAAAATCAGAGAACTTGGTTGTAAGCCATCCATAAGCGTTAAACCGGGTACACCGGCAGAAGCGGTTTTTCCGTATCTTGAGCTTGTGGATATGGTTCTTGTAATGACCGTTGAACCGGGATTCGGCGGACAGTCCTTTATGTCGGATATGATGCCGAAGGTCAGGGCGATATACGAAGAGTGTAAGAAGCGCGGACTGTCCGGTATGATGATAGAAGTTGACGGCGGCATAAATGAAATTAATATTTCACAGGCCGCTTTCGCGGGTGCAAACGTATTTGTTTCCGGAAGCACCATTTTCAAAGCAGAGCATATGGACGAAATGATTGAAAAGATGAAGAAAGAGGCCCTCGCGGCTTATCCGAAGGATGAGGACTGATTATGACTTCAGTTAAAGATGACAAAATTACGGGTGAAAACAAGGTTATTCGCTCGTATATGGTCGACATGATAGTTATGCTGTCGGTGACAGTTGTTGTTGCAGTGTACACATATGGCATACGTGCTCTTGAGGCTGTGCTGTTGTCTGTTTTTGCAGCTGTAGCTACCGAGTCGGTAAGTTATCTGCTCTTTATGAGAAAAAAGCCGGAAAGACTTACCGACCTGTCAACAATTTTTACAGGTATGGCTATTGCACTTGCACTTCCGTCATCTGCGCCGCTCTTTATGGCGCCGCTCGGAAGCATAGTGGCTATAGCAGTGGCAAAAATACCTTTTGGCAATGCCAAAAGTGTTCCCTTTGTACCGGCTGCGGTGGGACTGTCATTTTTGACAATCTGTTACCCGGATATTGTATTCAAGTATCCGTCGCTTGCCGTCGGTGATCTCGGTGTGTCTTCTATGTCTGATGAATTTGTTCAGGGGACATCTCTTGCACAGATGCTCAGTCAGTCAAAATCCATAGGAACAGGAGTCCTCTATGTACTTGATGTTCTCGTAGGCAGAGTGCCGGGGCCAATGGGAGCCTCGTGCCTTATACTCATGTTCGGAGTGCTTATCTACATGATAATACGCAGACAGCCCGGGCTTATAACAACCGTAAGTTTTATCGCCGCATGCGGGCTGATGTCTGTTATTTTCCCGAGAATTCTTACCGGAAGAACATACTCACTTCTTATGGAATTGGCATCGGGATTGCTGCTTTATTCCGCAGTGTTCTTTATTTCAGACCCGGTTACATCGCCGAAAAATCAGATAGGAAAAGTTCTTTACGGTGCTGTCGCCGGAATTATAACTATGCTTCTCAGATATTTTGGTGCATTTGAAGAAAGCGTTTGCTTTGTTGTTATTATGATGAACTCTGTTTCAACACTCTTTGATAAAGTCGGTATAAGGCTTTCGGAAAAACCGAAGAAGAAAATTTCAAAGCCTGTTGAGGAATCAGATACGCCGACAAGGAACGGAGGTGCTTCTGAAGATGCATAACAATTACTTTTTTCAGGAAGTCGTAATTAAAAATCCGGTACTTGTAGGCATAATAGGCCTTTGCCCTGTTGTGGCAATATGTACATCGCTTAAATCCGCACTGATAATGTCCCTGATTACAATTCTCACTCTTGTTATCGCACAGGCAGTGTCGTCACTTGTTTTCAGGCATCTTCCGCAGTGGCTGCGTTTGGGACTCTACGCACTTGTGGGGATGGCGGTCGTTGTTCCGTTTATTCTGGTGATAGAAAAATTCAGTCCGTCATCAATGCTCGCCTTCGGCATTTATTTGCCTTTGCTTGCAATTAACCCGATTATTACAAGGCAATGTGAACGTGAGGGCGTGACACTTGACTTTAGAAAAACCATACTCAACGCGCTTTGTGCCGGAACGGGATACTCAACTATACTCATTATTGTAGGATTTTTAAGAGAACTTATCGGAAGCGGTGCAATACTCGGAAAACGTATTATACCTGTTTCTCCGGCTTCGGTATTTCTTACGCCTGCCGGCGGTTTTATAATACTTGCGTATCTTGCAGCTGCTTTGAGATTTTATTTCAAAAAGATAGATCCCGCGTACGCCGAAGAGCTTGCAATCAATTCAAGAAGTGCCATAAAGAAGAGCAGAACTCTCAAGGCAACGCTTCTCGGAGAGGATGAACCTCTTGAAGAAGTGTTTGAAGGGGATGAGCTTATAAATCCTGAAGGTCTTGTAAAGAAGGCCGAAAAGGCTCGCAAAGAAAAAAGAGAATCTGACAAGAAGACAAGGGCCGAAAAGAGCGCCCCGACGGGAAAAGACTCTCCGACTGAGGATTCTCTAAAGGAGAACGTTCCCAAAAAGTCAGAGCACGGAAGTGTACCGAAGGAAAAGCCGCTTGAGACTACAGTCAAAGCCGAACTCAGCAATACGGCACCGCTTCCTCCGAACGCTACAGTTACTCGCAGAACAGAAAAGTTTGAGTTTATAACCTTAGATCTTTCCGCATCAGAAAAGTCAAAAGAAGAAGCAGAGGCTTTCAGAAAGGCTGTCGAAAAGAGCAAAGAGCAGAAGCCTCAAAAGCAGAGGACCAAGAGAAATCAGGCAAAGAAGGTCAAGAGTGAGCCCTCAGAAAGAAAAGACAAATCTTCGATAGTTTATAAGTCCGATGAGCTTGAGAAGCTGATGGCAATGTCTCTCGACGACATCATAGATACATTGCCGGGCAAAGATGACACACAGAAGGAGGACGATGATAAATGAATGTAATAGCTGCATTTTTATCGGCGTTTTTCTACGTTGTGTTTACGCAGAATTTGGTGTTTACAGGCGGATACGGCACAAGTGAGGTTATACGCTCCGCGGCACGCCCGAGACAGATTCTCATTTTCTCGATAATGATCGTATACTTTTCAACTTTTACATCGCTCATATGCAGATTGCTTTTGCTTATTCCGCCACTCAAGACGGCATCTACCACTTTGACACTGGTTGTGTATACGGTGGTTCTTACAGCGCTTTATCTTGTAACCGTCTGTGTGTTCCGAGGCCTTTTGGCAAACTCATCATGGAAACAGGTTGAAAAGGAAAAATTTATACGTCAGACCTCGATTGCCGCTTTTAACACGATTGTTTTTGCGGTACCGTTTATAAACCAGAAGGTTGCCTACAGTGTCAGCGAGTCCATCGCACAGGGAATCGGAGCGGGAGTATCGTTCGTTATTGCGACACTTCTTGTGCATATCGGCATGAGGAAGATTGAGGCTAACAAAGATATACCGGACAGCTTCAAGGGAACACCTGCGCTGTTTATGTATATTGCGATTCTCGCACTTGCATTTACGGGAGTCAGCGGCAAATCCCTGTTCTTCTGATGAATAAGAATATGTACAAAAGACCGTGAGTCATTTCTGATTCACGGTCTTTTTGAATTAGTCGGCATCTGATGCGGATTCTGTTTCTGCGTGATTTTGTTTTTAATTTTTTCAATGTTTAGTTTTCGGGAAAAAGTACAAAAATATACGCAGTACAAGCCAATAAAACATTGCGTGTCAATATGCTTTGAGTTATAATAATATGGTATATAATAAGAATTGTGCTTTGTTGAATTTAATCGTATCGGAGGGAAAAATTTTGGAGTGCTATTTTGATAATAGTGCAACTACAAAACCGGCGCCGCAGGTTGTGGACGCTATGGTTGACACTCTTACAAATAATTACGGCAATCCTTCCTCCTTGCATATAAAAGGTGATGAAGCAAAGGTTGCTCTCGACAAATCAAGAGCTGAACTCGCAAGAACTTTTTCATGTCAGCCCGACGAGGTATACTTTACATCGGGAGGAACCGAAAGCAACAATATTGCCATAATGGGTACCGCAATGGCGCTTTCGCGAAGAGGAAAAAGAATAGTTACAACAGCGGTTGAACATCCCAGCGTGTCAGAGTGTATGAACAGGCTTGAAACAATGGGCTTTGAAGTGGTAAGGCTTCCTGTGAACAACCTTGGTGTTGTCAGAGAAGAGGATATCTTTTCTGCAATCAACCGAAATACGATACTGGTCAGTATGATGCTTGTAAACAATGAAGTGGGAAGTATTGAACCGGTTTCGGCTGTTGCAAAGGCTGTACGCCGTGCGGGGTCAATTGCACAGATTCATTGTGATGCCGTTCAGGCATTTGGGAAAATACCTGTTAAGCCACGTGAACTCGGAGTTGACATGATAAGTGTAAGCTCCCATAAGATCCACGGGCCAAAAGGACAGGGCGCCCTTTACGTGAAAAAAGGAACCAGACTTATGCCGTATGTTCTCGGAGGAGGACAGGAGGAAAATATAAGATCAGGGACGCACGGTATGCCGGGAATTGTCGGCTTTGCCACTGCTGTTTCGGCCCTCGGAGATATCGGGGAAAATTACGACTATGTAAAATCTCTCAAAAATAAATTGCTCTCAAAGCTTGCCGATATTCCGAATCTTTCGGTGAATTCACCGATTAATTCATTGCCGTATATCCTGAATCTTTCGCTGACCGGTGTTCCGTCCGAGGTTCTCAGAAACTTCCTTTCGGAACAGGGAATTTGTGTATCCACAGGTTCTGCTTGCTCTAAGGGCCACAGAAGTAAAGTCCTGACATCTATGAAGCTTCCCACAGAAAGGGTTGACTCTGCTATACGAATCAGTTTTTCACGTTATAACACAAGTGAAGAAGTGGATTATCTGGCTCAGTGCCTAAGAGATGCAAATAACAGACTCAGAAAGGTTGTTTAACTTCCAATGAAGGAAATAATACTCATAAAAAACGGTGAATTGGCGCTTAAGGGCCTTAACAGAAATACTTTTGAAGATGCTCTTGTAAAGAATCTCAAAAGACGTTTGACCCCGATTATGAATTTCAATATTACAAGGTCGCAGTCAACAATAATGATAGAACCGACGTCAGAGCATCCGGATATGGACGCCGCGGCTGATGTTGTTTCCCGTGTCTTTGGAATAGCAGGCTTTTCCAGAGCTGCGCAAACTGAAAAAGATATGGATAAAATAATGGAAACGGCAGACGCATTTCTCGATGAATCATTGGAAGAAGTCAGAACCTTTAAAGTCGAGTCCAAACGATCGGATAAACACTTTCCGTTGAAATCTCCTGAGATTTCAAGAGAACTCGGAGGGTATCTTTTATCCAAACATCCGCACCTTCGTGTGGATGTACATAACCCGGACATAATTGTAACGGTTGAAATACGTGATAAATATGCTTTTATTCACGGAAATCAGCAAAAGGGAGCCGGCGGAATGCCTGTGGGAACAGCCGGACGTGCTATGGTTATGATTTCCGGCGGTATTGACAGCCCTGTTGCATCATGGACTATGGCAAAGAGAGGTCTTATGCTTGACGCGGTACATTTCGCATCTCCTCCGTATACAAGCGCCAGAGCGGAGCAAAAAGTTCATGAGCTGCTTGAAAAAGTATCAGTGTACAGTGGTAAAATAAATCTTTTTGTCGTACCGTTTACCGAGATTCAGGAACATATAAAAGATGACTGCCCTGAAGATCTTTTCACCATTATTATGAGACGAATGATGATGAGAATTGCGGAAAGGGTCGCAAGTGCTCAGGGGTGCGGAGCCGTTATTACCGGCGAGAGCCTCGGACAGGTTGCCAGCCAGACACTTCCGGCTATTGCCTGCACGGATGCGGTTGCCGAAATTCCGGTTTTCAGACCTCTTATAGGAATGGACAAAGACGAGATTGTAAGCATATCACGAAAGATTGACACCTTTGACATCTCAATTCAGCCATATGAGGATTGCTGCACCGTGTTTACACCGAAGCATCCGAGACTTAAACCGAATATTGAGGATGTTGTCAAGGCTGAATCCGCTCTCAAGGTTGATGAACTTATTGAAGAAGCGGTTAAGGGGATAAAACTTGTCTGCATAGATGCATCGCTCAGCAGATAGTAAAAGGAGTTTTTACATTGAACTTCACAGTGCTTGATCAAGGTTTGTGTCTTTTATCCGAGCAACCTGCAGATGAATTGAATGCCCTTGCCCGTGAAACCGGAGAGCTTCTCAAAAAGCGCGGTTTTAAGGTTTCCTTTGCCGAGTCGTGCACCGGCGGACTTGTAGCCAAGACTTTTACGGATGTCCCCGGCTCATCAGAATTTTTTGAATACGGTATGGTTACCTATTCTGACAGGGTTAAAGAAAAATTGCTCGGTGTAGATAAGGACACAATCGACCGCTACTCTGTTGTAAGTGCGCAGGTCGCTGCCGAGATGGCAGGCAGGATTAAGGCTGTTTCGAATTCTGAAATAGGCATCGGTATTACCGGTGTTGCGGGTCCGGGTCCTGACGGAGACCATCCGGAGGGAGAGATATACATCGGAATTGCCGACAGGGAAAACTGCGCAGTTCTCAAACTTATGACAAAAACGAAAAACGCCAGAGACTTCAATAGAAATCTTGCTGCGCTTAACGCGATTAATCTCATATATCTTGATTTGAAGAATAAACTTTTTGAGGGGTGATTGACATGGCAAATAAAAAGTCCGGTAAAGCTTCAAAAAACAATAAGGCTTCTCGGGATGAAATCATTGCTGAGGGTCAGTTGTCTTTTGATGAAACCCCCGGAATAGTTGTGCCGGAAAAATCCACCGAAGAAAAGCAATCTTCCGAAAAAACCAAAAAAACACAAAAGAAAACTTCTGCCAAGAAAAAGGAAACTGACACCACAAAGGGCTTTTTGGAAAAGCCGCTGAGTAGCCATGAGTTGGTGGATATTGCTTTCGATGATATTGAAAAGCAACTTCGAGAAAATACTGAAACTCAAAAAAAGCAGGCAGGTAAGAAAAAGAAGGAGTCCGCTAAAAAGCAGACTGAAACTCAAAAAAAGCAAACAAACAAGGGAAAGAACGAGTCTGCAAAAAAACAGACTGAAACTCAAAAAAAGCAAACAAACAAGGAAAAGAACGAGTCTGCAAAAAAACAGACTGAAACTCAAAAAAAGCAAACAAACAAGGAAAAGAACGAGTCTGCAAAAAAACAGACTGAAACTCAAAAAAAGCAAACAAACAAGGAAAAGAACGAGTCTGCAAAAAAACAGACTGAAACTCAAAAAAAGCAAACAAACAAGGAAAAGAACGAGTCTGCAAAAAAACAGACTGAAACTCAAAAAAAGCAAACAAACAAGGAAAAGAACGAGTCTGCAAAAAAACAGACTGAAACTCAAAAAAAGCAAATAAACAACAAAAAGAACGAGTCTGCAAAAAAGCAGAATGAGTCTCAGAAAAAGCAAGCGGACAAGAAAAAGAAAGACGACAGAAAAAAGAACACTTCCGCAAACAGAGAAAGGCAGAAAGAGGTCCAAAAACCCGTTGACATTGTTTTGGATGAGGCGGTCTTTGAGGAGGCAGGACCAAGGGACTTTGATGACGGTGAAATACCGATAAATACCGAACTTAAAGGCTTTCCGAAATTCCTTTCGTTGTTTATACCGACACAAAACGACGGTATTTCGGAAATCATACAAAAAGGATTACTTGTTATTTGCCTTGTTATCATAGCCGTCAGTATGGTGGTTCTTGTCAAAAGTACAAAACAACCGAAAGGTGAAGACGATATCGGTTCTAACTTTGTTACAAAATATGTTTACTCATATCAGATAAACGAAAATCAATCTACTGAAAACGGGTAAAAGGAGGAATTTACTTGTCAGATCAGAATTACAATAATAATTATTACGGTCAGCCGGTGCCGCAGCAGCAGGTACCACAGCAACAAGTGCCACCGCAGACGTATTACCAGCAGCAGGTGCCACAGCAGCAGGTGCCACCACAGCAAGTGCCACCACAGCAAGTGCCGCCGCAGCAGATGCCGCCGCAGCAGACATATTACCAGCCGCAGCAGAGTTATTACCAAATGCCGGGCGCACCTACAGTTCAGGCTCCGTACATACCGCAGCAGGCATATTATCAGCAGCCGTATTATCAACCACAGCAAGTGCCGCCACAGCAAATACCACAGCAGCAAGTACCACAGCAGCAGGTTCCTCAAGGACAGGTTCCGTATGTTCAGGGGCAGCCTTATTACGGTGTGCCTGTTCAAAACTCCGCTGAACCGGAAGTAATCCTTCAAAAATCCATGTTTGAAGAATACGGATTTTCCGATGAAGAGTCTGCCAACTCTAATCATAATTTTGGCGGCTTTATGGAAGATACCAACGAACCACAGGCAGAGGCACCATTGCCTGATAACATTTTCACTTCAACCACACCTAATTATACAATTCAGGATATGGAGAAAATGTCAAACTCATCTCCTGTATCTGAAGATGCGTTCAACTCGACAACAAAAAATTTCAACCTAAGCGATGTAGATGAAGCTTCAAAAACAGAAACCGATCTTGACAGAGATGTTTTCTCAAATTCGGTTCCCGTCTCAGAGCGTATGGCCGAAGAGGTAACTGTAACCACACAGGAGGAGCCAAAACCCGCTTTTGACTTTATGGCTTCCATGCAGAGCATGTTTACATCAATGAGCGCTGCCGCAGCCCCTGCTGTTACACCTGTAGCTCCGTCTGCTCCGGCAGAAGAGGCAGCTCCCGTTACTCCCGCAAAACCGGATATGGTTATAAATGCAGAACAAGAGGCAACGATTCAAGATATTAGCAGTACGTCTGCTCCTGCAACAGAACCGGAGGAAAAAGGTCCTGAGTACTGGGCATATATGAACTCGCTTCTTGATAACTTTGATGATGGTAAAGTACATAGCCACATGGAGGAGGAGCGCCCGGCGTATACAGATACTCATCAGGTGGCAGAGGAAAAACAACGCCCTTTTTCAGAAGGCGCAGTAAATCCTGAACCTGCGACAGATATACCGGCGCCACAGGAAATCACATCACAAGTACCGCGGGAATCACAAATCAGCGGAATCTTTATAAGCGATGTAACAAATACGGAACTCAAGCCTGCTTCCTCTCATGTTGAAGACGCGCAGCCGGAGGTTGCTCCTGTCGATGAGCCGCCTGTTGAAACCAATGTCGAGGATGATAAGTCATGGCTTATTCCGGAAGATGTAAGCGATAAATCGCTGAAGGCTGAAGCTAAAGCAAAAAAAGCTGAAGAAAAGGCTGCAAAAAAGGCTCAAAAGGCCGAGGAAAAAGCCGCAAAGAAAGCTGCTAAAGAGGCGCGTAAAGCAGAAAAGGCTCAAAATAAGGCAGATGCGCCCGAGTCGGAAGAAATTGAGGCAATACCCGAAACTGCCGATGACGCAGTGAGCGAAAGAAAGGGGTTCAAAAAATTCCTTGTAAAGGTGTTCCCCGTAAAAGGTGACCCTCCCGGGGAAATCATCAGGAAAATGATTGTAATCATTGCATTCATTGTTCTTGTAGGTTGTCTTTCATGGCTTCTCTCCATATTTATCCAGGGACAGCAAAACCAAAAAGTATATGACAATCTTTCAGATACCATGAAAACCGGTGAGTCGTCAGATGATGACTGGAGCTCCATTTATGAAAGGTATCCGGATGTTCAGTTCCCGTCAGGCATGCAGACGAAGTTTGCAGAGCTTTATGCAACCAACTCGGATATTGTAGGATGGCTTAAAATTGACGGTCTCGGAATAGATTACCCCGTAGTTCAAACAACGGACGATGCATACTACCTAAAGCATGACTTTATGCGTAACAAGAGTGACTACGGTACGGTATTCCTCAGCGCCTCTAACAATGCCAAAGAGCTTGACCTTAACAATGTCATCTACGGTCACACCATGCAGCGTGACAGTCAGATGTTTACTCCGCTTAAGGCATATAAGACAGCGGAGGGCTTTAAAGAAAATCCTATCATTGAGTACAACACTCTTTATGCTGATTACAAATTCAAGGTTTATGCGGTATTCATAACCAACGGTTCCTCAAGCGGAGACTTAAATAATTACTTGTTTGACTATACCTTCTCAAATCTTGCCAACACGTCTGCGTTTGCAGGATTCATAAATCAGGTCAATATGCGCAAACTCTATACAACGGGAGTTTCTGTTTTGCCTGATGACAAACTTCTTACACTTTCTACGTGTACATATGAGTTTGACAATGCAAGACTTGTCGTTATCGCCCGCCTTATAAGAGACGGTGAGAGTGAAGAGATAGATTTCTCTAAGGTTTCCGAAAATGAGAACCCACGTTATCCGCAGGCATGGTATGATGCGAACAATCAAGAAAATCCATACAAGGATGAGGCTCAGTGGAGACCTACAGTAGCAAAAACGGAATGAGGTAAGAATAACTGATGGTTTTAAGTCTTTTTTCGATGGTGGCAGAAATGACACCATCAGCAAGGGAATCGCAACAGGCAATTGAAGGCGCTTTCAAAACCATTCTTGATGAAGAGTTTTCATTTGAAAATTTCTCTAATGAGAAGATATTTTTGTCAGCATTATCAAAAGCGGTTGCGGAAAGTAAAATAGTAGTTTTGTGTGCCGAACCGGAAATTTATAAGGCTTTCGGAACTTTTGTTGCCAATGCTTTCAACCTTAAGATGAAGGCAAATAAAACTATTTCAAAGGCTATTATTTCCTCCCATCCGGAGCTTGACGATGACACTGTTTCGGTTCATGCAACAATTCCTGTCGGAGCATCTCCTCTTGTCTCCGAGGACGGTCTTTATTCCGGCTACGGAATAAAGGCAAAAAAACAACTCCTTATTGTTCTGCCGCTTGATGACAAGAGAATAGACTTTATCATCAATGCAGGACTTTATCCGTTTGTACGCGCCAATATGGACTTGTCGGTGTTCAATAATGCTGACCCGCTCAAGGATGTTAAAGTCCCGAAGGCTTCTAAAAGCGCGAAGATGTCCGCGGGCTCGTCAATGTACGATGTGCAGGTTATAAAAGAAGCGGTAAAAAAGCTTTCATCCAAGGGATTAACCGTGGCGGTTGCAAATACCAAAACTGTTGATTTTCTCGGCAATATCTCAACATCGGCTGTGGATCTCAGCAAGGTGGTATTCATTTCGGATTATACCTGTGAAAAGGGCGATATGTCGGCGAGAGAGTATGCAATAAACCTTGCAAACGGTGCATTGATCAATTCCTCTAATAGCGTGGGCGCTGCAATTACAAAGGTATTTTCGGTCAAAAATGAGGACGGAACAACGCAATATTTCATGTATGTTTGCATTGCCGATAAAGAAAAAGCCAATGTCGCAAAGCTTATAGCAGAACCGGATGATACTCCTCCAATGCTTATTTACAAGGCTGTTGAGGAACTTTTCAAGATGCTGTCACTCTGGTCTGACACGGGTTATGCTATGCCTCAGTTTACTGATGAAAAAGTTGTCAGGAAAAATATTGAGGCATACGAGGCTGACGAGAAGATTCAGAAAATAAAGATTGCAGTTTCAGCAATAATTGCAGGTTCTGCAATAGCCTCAACACTCATTTCCGTATTTGTTCAAAATGTTTACGGGGTATTGTAAATTTTATTTGATAAATATAGACAAAGGCCGTCAAATCTCAAACGAGATTTGACGGCCTTTTATTTTATTAATTTGTCTTATCCTTCATAAAGGTCTTTATAAACAGCAATCAAATCATCCATTGACAATTGCTCAATCCTGCTTGTCTTTGGAATCCCGAGCCTGTCGAGTGTCACGGCAAGTTGTTCTTTTGTTGTAGAGCCCATTACAAGGGAATTCATAATGGTTTTCCTTCTCTTTGAAAAGGCAGCTTTAATCATGCTGAAGAAGTCATCCTCATCTTTTATAACGGCAAACGGCTCTTTTCTTACGTTGAGCTTTATTACTTTACTGTCAACTTTAGGTTCCGGCATGAAGGCTGTTCTCGGTACAAAAAACAGCTGCTCTGTGTGTGCATAGAAATTGACCGCTATCGTCACCGCACCGGAGTCTCTTGTTCCAACCTTCGCACACAGCCTGTCTGCTGCTTCTGCCTGAACCATGACAATGAGAGACTCTATGGGCAGCTTTTCCTCAAGAAGCTTCATAATGATGGGAGAAGTTATATAGTATGGGAGATTGGCACACACTACAACTTTCATACCCTTGAATTTTTCTTTGATAATTCCGTTGAGGTCAAGTTCAAGGACGTCACCGTTTATTATCTCAACATTTTTATACTCTGCGAGAGTTTCATCAAGGATCGGGAGCAGGCGGCTGTCAAGCTCGATAGCAACGACCTTTTTCGCGCGCTTGGCGAGTTCTACGGTGAGAACTCCGATTCCGGGACCTATTTCAATCACACCGTATTCGGAATCTGTCACGGCGTGCTCCGCCATAGTAGGGCATATGGATGGGTCGATTATAAAGTTCTGACCCAGTGCCTTTGAAAACGAAAACCCGTTTTTCTTAAGAATTTCCTGTATTTGATTGATATCTGATAGATTGTACATAAAGTTCCTTCTTATATGAGATCTGACCACTTGATAACGTAGTTGCGTACCTTTGAGGAGGTTTCCGCAGGGGCAAGGAAATATACGTAGTCATCAATCATGGTTACGTTCGTGTTACCCGTGAGAAGAAGTCCTTCCCCGTTATACACTTTTAATTCATCCTGCGAGAAATCATATGCGAGAAGCTTTTCTCTGTTCCCGGCAAATGTTCCCGCCATAATCATTTTGCTGCCGTCATCGCTCAGGGCAAAGGAATCTACAGAAAGGATTGTAAATGCAGATCCGAGATTTCGGCTTTCATTTTCCTCAAAACTGTAAACTGTTTTTGCCTTTGGATTGAAAATATACCCGCCGTTTACCATATATTCATCGGGAACACCCGTAAAGGTGTATAACGGCCTATTTTCTTTTCCGAGTTCAACGAGCTCAAAACTTGCGTGGTTTGTGCCGTCGGTTGTTGTCGGTGTTTTGAGAAAATAAATCTTTTCGTCTTTGCTGAATATATACGGCAATGCAACACGATCGCTTATCAATGTTTCTTTTCCGTTAACGGATTTTTTCAGATAAAGCTTATACCCAAAGGCACGGTCATCAGTTGATTTTTCAAAGAAATAGAAACCATCATTTCTCTTGCATATAAACTCAGTCGGAAGCAAAATTGATGTCTCACTGTCTACGTCCGGGAAAATGTTCTCGGCTTTTTTCGCAGACGATGAATAAACAAAAGCATCCTCATATGTCTTGTTGTTTTTGTAGAAATCCTGAATTGTATGATCGACAAAAAGGATGTAATCATAGTTGTCTGTTATATGGTTTCCAACGACTTTGAGGAAAGCATAAGGGTAAGTTGTACTCTCTTTATCCGAGTATACCCCGTACCCTTCGGTTTTTCCGTCTACGGTAAGCAACGAAACATTTACAGGCGTTTCTTTGTCTGCACCCGGCAATGTAATGTTCAAGGATTTTGATTCCCTGACTTTTTTGAAGCTTTTACCGTCAAACTCGTAGAATGAGATCTTGCCGTTCTCATCCGCAGAGTAAAATTTATTCTCGAACCCTGTTTTAAGAAACGGCTGAGTATCTTCAGAATTATATGTCGAATTCTCCGCAAAATGCGCACTCATTTTGCGGTTCTCCGTCTTCATAGAGTCGGTTTCGTAATTATAAACGGTCGGAAGCTTGTAAAGAAAGGCAAATGCGGCAATGCAGATTGTTCCGAGAACAATACCGATTGTGATTGCCCATTTATACATTGGCCTGTGTGAGCGTTTCAATAAAACGCCTCCTTAAAGATTATTGTGCGGAATCGCCGACAATATTTGTAGCACCTTTGTTTGCGGCAGGAACAAGACCGATGTAACTCTTTCCTTTGTTGAGCTTAAACTCGTTCCCGCTTTCGTCGGTAAGCTTAAGCATGCTTGATGCGCTGCCCTTGGTCCACTTGATATTCTGATATGTACCGTTTGATACAACAACTCCCGTGCCGCCTGAAAGATCCATGTCTATGGAGCCCTTGGTGCCGGAGATTGTGTAGTAACTCGGGAAGTAGAGAATGATGACATTCGTTACACCCATCTGGTTGCCGTTTTCGTCTACCATTTCACTTGAGTTCATGTAGTTGTAGTAGAGGTTGTCTTGGCTGTTGTACTTAAAGGTGTGGTTGTAACTCTGTGAAAAAGAAAGTGTTACTGAAGTACAGCTTCCGCCGGTGAGTGTGGCAGCCTTCTCGTTGAATGAAAACGGTGTTTTGTATGAATCTTTTATGTTATCGCGGACACCTGTATTTGATATGGCATTTGTGAGCCACTCACCTGTTGTGTATGCGGTGTGCTCTGTGCCTCTGCTGCTTCTGGAGGTGTCACGCTTAAAATACTGTGCGGTTCCGCTGATATTTCCCTGGCCGTTTCCGTCAATATCATCCGTGCCTCTTGATTGCATGGCACTGTATGCCGTTGCGGCACCTCCGAAGTGAACGTAGATGGCGTCAAATCCCTCAGCCATTTCCACGAAATCTATACGAGCTGAGCGAATCGGGCCTACCTTAGGTATGCTTGATACGTCAGAGTAGAGCCAAAGCATTCTGGTGATTCCGCCTTCGACAAGACCCTCTATGGTTATGTCTGCCGAACCGAGACCCCATTGCGGACGTGCAGCAGGAGCGTTTTCAACAACAACTGCTGCAGGGCGTTTGCCTACGGCGCTGCTTGAAAGACCATCCTCGCCTGTGAGTGGATTTATGTAGACCACAGGTGCTTCTTTTGTGGTGTTTTTAGTTTCCGTTTTTTCGTTTTTTTCATCTTTTTTACACGCAGTGAGCGTAAATAAGAGGCATAAAATAAGTGAAAAAGCGATTATTTTTTTTGAAAGTTTACTCATTTTTTTGAGTCCTCCTGATGAGATGCTGAGCATCAAAAATTACATATATCATTATACTACTGCTTTATGGTTTTTCATAGTTCTTTTTGCATTGACACAAACACTTTTATTTGCTAAAATTCTTTGTGCAAACGCGCTTGTAGCTCAGCAGGATAGAGCGACCGCCTCCTAAGCGGTAGGTCGGAGGTTCGAATCCCCTCAGGCGCGCCATATGCAAAGCCGAAAGCCTTGAATTGTCGAGGCTTTCGGCTTTTTGTTTCTTGCCATTTTATCACGAATAGCTGCTCATTCACAAGCTTCGCCCCGACCGCGTTTATGGGCTATACGCCGAGAACGCTGGATGAAAGAATAGCCGGCGATGAGGCGTTCTTTAAGACCGAAATTTCGCCTTGTATCCTTCTCCCCATGCCCACATGGAATCGAGAATCGGCTTGAGGCTCCTGCCGAGCTCGG
>CAVGIJ010000008.1:0-87344 GCA_963629305.1 Acutalibacteraceae bacterium | reverse complement strand
CTCTTATTTTACACACCCAAAAGAACCTGATCGAATGCGAAAAGGGCTTCGTTGATTTCAAAAACATTGTAGTTGCCATTCTTTATGAAATACTCAATTATCAAATCGAACTTGTTGCTGTGAGACAGAGCGAATCCTGCCTTCATCAGAAAATCATTTGTTTCGTCAAGAGTCAGTTCCAGGGCAATCGCAAAGGCGATAGCGGTCGGTTTACTCGTCTTATAGTTCACATCGGAGCGAATTTTGGAGAACAGCCTACGGTCAACATTGGCTTTTTTGTAGACCTCCGCATCTGTCATTCCGGATTCATCTATTTTTCTCAAAAGCATTTCCGTAAAGCTCTCGTCAATCTGATCAAGCGCATCATCTAAAGACAACGGCTTACCTTCCGCAAGATTTTCGGAAGCAATTATACATTTCGCTTCATCAAGCATGTGCATCCTGCGGTTTTGCAAGGAGCTGCTGTCGGTATGCTCGTCAACGTATCGGTCATCTATGTAGGACGCAATGTCGGCAAACAGTTTACCGCTTATCTGATACGTCTTACGGTCAAAGATTACGATAAAAACCGTCATGTCATTTTCAAGAAGAAAATCGCTGATGGTGTCAACCGCAACCTTAAGTGCCTTATCCTTTGGATAGCCGAATACTCCGGACGAAATCAGAGGAAATGCCACCGATTCACACCCGTGTTCCTTTGCGAGTTCAAGTGATGTGCGATAACAGGAAATGAGCAATTCCCGCTCCCCGCTTTTTCCGTCAGTCCATATAGGACCGACGGTATGAATCACATATTTACACGGCAATTTATAGCCACCTGTAATTTTCGCACTTCCGGTTTTACAGCCGTGCAAGGTTCTGCACTCTGCCAGCAACTCAGGTCCTGCTGCACGGTGAATACAGCCGTCCACCCCACCGCCGCCGAGCAACGATTCGTTGGCGGCGTTGACAATCGCATCAACGTTCATTTTTGTAATGTCATTTCTTACAATTTGCAGTGGCATTGAATCTCACCCTCCGTCATGCTTTTTTAACATCTATTCGTATAACTTCTGTCGGATTGCCCCATCTCGGAACAATTCCGCCCGTATTTGCAAGTCCTGCACCGACTATAAGTTTGCCGTCGAAAAAGCCTTTTGTATATTTCGGAAACAGGCCCTGCCCCGGCGAAAATATGCCGTGATTTAAAATTCGTATCTGACCGCCGTGGGCATGGCCCGACAGTATAAGGTCAAGACTTTTTGCGTGGCTGTCTTTAAGATACTTTTTGTAATGCTCCGGATGATGATCCATGAGAATTTTGAACCTTTCAAAATTCTCAGTTTCAAATGAATCAAGCCACGCGTGGTCAGACCTCGGAGTCTGACCGCCGACGGCAAACTCATTATTATCACCAAACAACATATAGGAGTTGTCAAGCGCATGTGCACCCGTAAGTTCAATCTGTTCCTTTGTAATAATGGGAAATTTTATTTCATGATTTCCGAAAGAAAAAAATGTATCCGCAATTTCAACACATTCGTCTAAAAAAGGCAATGCTTTATCATATGTCTTTTTGTGTCTGTCAACAAGGTCTCCGACAACGAGCAACGCGTCCGGTGACTGTTTTTTTGTAATTTCAAGTGCCTGCGTAAAATCCCTGTTGTGAAGATCTGATAGCATAACAAAGGTGTAGTCGCGGCACACCTTACTTGAAAAAATCTCATATGCGGTCAGTACCATACTACACCTCCGTAAAATTCTGTTTATTCTCCCAGAACGAGTTTTATAAGCTCATCTGTATTTTCGGCAAACATTTGCGGCTTGTAAGGTAAAAGTTCTTCTTTTGAGCGAAAGCCCCAAAGTACAGTGATACACGGAAGTCCGGAATTTTCGGCAGTCGCAATATCGACCTCGGAATCACCGACATAGACAGTACTGTCTTTATCGGCATCAAGTTCAATCATGGCTTTTTGCACCATGTCCGCATACGGCTTGCGTTTGAGTCCGTCCTGCGTTCCGATTGCGTAATCAATGCCGAAGAATGTCTCATCCAATTTCTTTACAGCATAGTCAATCTTGTTGGAAACTATCGCCTGCTTCACCCCGGCGCCACGCAACCTTTCAATACACTCTTTTATACCGTCATACGGCTTTGTGTTATCAAGGTTATGCGCCCTGTAAAACTTGCCGAATATCTCGTATGCTCTGTCATAATCAGGATTCGACAGTCCGCCGGGAATAGAGAGTTCCATAAGCTTTTTCACGCCGTTTCCGACAGACAGCCTTATAAACTCAAGATCATGCTCCGGGTAGCCAAGAGCGCTCAGCGCGGCATTCACCGCATTTCTGAGGTCCTCCAGCGTGTAGAGCAATGTACCATCAAGATCCCATATAACCGTAGTATACCGACTCATATCTTGCTGCTGTACTCCTTAAGCAATCTGTACTTCTCATCATAGAGCTTCTGTGAAAGGTCAACCCAGTATTTGTGCGGGTGCTCAAATCTCAGGCACTCGTCCCAAAGTGTTCCGATCTGCTCTTTACAATAATCCTGTATCTCTTTTACAGACTTCCTTTCATAAAGACACTCTCCGTCTTTGAAAATCTGTACAAGAAGCGGCTTTGCAACAAACCCAGAAATCTGTTTCTGTTTCCATGTGTAGTTCGGGTCAAAAAGGGTATACGGCTTTGACTCGTCAATCACTTCTCCCTCTATGGTGAGAACATCGGCCTCTGCCTTGCCCGTTTCCTTATCATAAAAACGATAAACTTCTTTTACGCAAGGAGTCGTGATCTTTGTAACGTTTTCGGATATCTTTATCTTAGGTGTTATAACGCCGTCGTTTTCAATAGCAACCAACTTGTATACACCATCAAGAACAGGATGAGCGGAGGATGTAATAAGTCTCTCTCCGACACCGAAAGAATCAACCTTTGCGCCCTGGAGAAGCATGTCTCTTATTATGTACTCATCAAGTGAGTTTGAAGCTACTATTTGACAATCGGGGAAACCTGCGTCATCAAGCATTTTACGCGCTTTCTTTGAAAGGTATGTTATGTCACCGCTGTCAATGCGTATTCCCTTCGGTCGAAATCCTCTCGGTACAACTTCTTCATTGAATGCTTTGATAGCATTGGGAAGTCCGGATTTCAAAACGTTATATGTGTCAACAAGAAGTGTGCAGTTATCAGGGTACTCCCGCGCATACGCACGGAAAGCATCAAGCTCCGTATCAAAGAGCTGTACCCAGCTATGTGCCATTGTGCCGAGTGCGGGAATGCCGTAATCACGACCGTCTATTGTACAAGCTGTTCCGACACAGCCGCCAATGTATGCTGCTCTTGCGCCGAGAATTGCGGCCTGTGCGCTCTGCGCACGGCGTGAGCCGAACTCCATAACCGTGCGCCCGTCCGCAGCACGCACAACGCGGTTCGCCTTTGTTGCGATAAGACTCTGATGATTGATAGTGAGAAGTATCATTGTTTCAAGGAACTGTGCCTGTATGATAGGACCGCGAACCTTTACTATAGGCTCACCCGGAAATACGGGAGTGCCCTCCGGAATAGCCCATACAGAACATGAAAACTTAAAGTTTTTGAGATACCGGAGAAATTCCTCTCCGAATCCGCGTGTTCTGAGATAATCAATATCATCATCTGTAAATTTAAGATTTTCCAGGTAATCCACTACCTGCTCAACGCCGCACATGATAACAAATCCGCCGGCACTTGGAATGGTACGATAAAACATATCAAAGTAACCTATGGTATCCTTGAATCCGTTCTTAAAGTAGCCGTTTGCCATAGTGAGTTCGTAGAAGTCCGTAAGCATGGTAAGATTCATCTTACTGTCATACATTTCTTTCATTATCTGCACCTCAAGTTTTGAAAATTTATCTCCCTTATAAATTGTCCTACATTATACCACCAAGAAGCTTATTATTCAAGGAATACCATTGATTTGAATAAACCTTTTGCATATAATTATATTGTCAAATCAGAAAAAAGAATCCATACACAAAAGGGTGATAAAGATGAGAATACGTGAACAGATACGAGGCAACAAAAACATATGCGGTGCGCGTATTGAGGAGCTTCGAAAAGAGAAGGGGCTCAAGCAGGTTGACCTTATAGAATCACTTGCGTTGCAGGGCGTTGACCTTAACAATTCGGGTCTTTCAAAAATAGAAGGACAGCACCGAAGCATAAACGACTATGAGCTTCTTGCAATAGCCAACACTCTGGACGTATCAGTAGACTTTCTTCTCGGAAGATAATGAAAAAAACACCCTACAATCACAGAATGCGAGGAATTGCACTTGAAAGAAATACTTGAACTTTTTGTATCATTTTTTAAAATAGGACTTTTCACGTTCGGAGGGGGATATGCAATGCTCCCTATGATAGAGCGTGAGATTGTGGACAAGCATAAATGGTCAACAAAGGATGAGATACTTGATATCTATTCCATGAGCCAATGTACTCCGGGTGTTATCGCAGTAAATGCCGCCACCTTTATCGGAGCAAAAATAAAAGGGTTTTTCGGCGCTCTGTTTGCAACGCTCGGCGTGATAACACCGAGTATAATAATCATCACGGTGATTGCGGAATTTATTTCGAATTTTGCACATTTGCCTATTGTCACCCATGCGTTTGCCGGAATAAGAGTAGCTGTTGCGGCGCTAATTCTCTCAACATGTATAAAACTCTTTAAGTCGGCTGTAAAATGTCCGGAACAACTCGGAATAGCGATTGCGTCGTTTGCAGCTGTAACTTTTCTCGGCGCGTCACCGATTGTAATAGTAATAGTATGCGGTGTATTCGGTCTGTTCTTTATAGACCTCTCAAAGCTTGATAAGAAGAAGGAGGAGAAAAAGAATGACTGAATTTCTACTGATGTGTTTTGAATTTTTCAAAACAGGACTTTTTGCAGTAGGAGGCGGACTCGCCACTCTTCCGTTCCTTCGCGAAATGTCCGCATCGCACCCCGACTGGTTTTCCATATCCGAGATGGCAGATATGCTTGCCGTATCAGAATCAACGCCCGGTGCAATCGGCGTAAATATGGCCACATATGTCGGACACAAGATTTTCGGAACTTTCGGCGGAATATGCTCAACACTGAGCCTTACATTGCCGTCATTTATCGTAGTCCTCATTGTTGCGAGGATCTGGGAAAAATACAAGACAAATGAAAAGGTAATGAAAATTTTTGCCGCACTGCGCGCTGCCGCAATAGGCCTTATTATTTCTGCCGGTGTCGATGTATTCTCCACCGCAATCATACCGAGCGGCACCTTAAGTGTGGGATGTCTTATCCTGTTTATTGCATTATTTGCGTGTACACTCATACCAAAAGTAAAAAAACTCCACCCAATTTTCTTTATTCTGATTGCCGGTGTGGCAGGAATCATTTTTAAACTGTAAAAAAGGAAAATATATGTACGAAACAGAAAACAAAGAAAAAAAAGAACGCGCCGTACTGTGTTCGGTGGACACAGGAAGCTTTGACGCAGATATTTCCATTGATGAGCTTGAAGAGCTCTGCAAAACCGCCGGTGCAGAAGTCGTTGCGAAGGTGATTCAAGCACGGCCCGCACCCGACGCAGCACTTTTTCTCGGTGTGGGAAAGCTCGATGAGATAAAAGAATTCTACAAATATGAGGATATAGATCTCCTCGTTTTTGACGATGAACTCACACCGTCACAGCAGAGAAACATTGAAGATTATACCGGATTTAAAGTCATAGACAGAACCACACTTATACTTGATATCTTCGCACAGCGTGCGCGCTCGAAAGAGGGCAAATTGCAGGTTGAACTTGCACAGCTTAAGTACATGCTGCCACGCCTTACCGGAAAAGGAGCTTCTCTTTCGAGACTTGGCGGCGGCATTGGCACAAGAGGTCCCGGCGAGTCCAAACTCGAAAGTGACAAGCGCCACATAAGGCGGCGTATAGAAGCAATTTCAGATGAACTCAAAGCAGTTGAAAAACGCCGCAACCAAATGCGCCGCCGGCGCGAAAAAGACGGCGTTGAGACAGTTGTTATCGTCGGATACACCAATGCCGGGAAGTCGACACTTATGAACCGTTTGACAGATGCGGGCGTTCTGGCTGAAAACAAACTGTTTGCAACTCTTGATCCGACTTCCCGTGCCCTCTCTCTGCCGTCCGGCAGAGAGGTTATGCTCATTGACACCGTCGGTCTTATTCGCCGCCTGCCGCACAATCTCGTCGAGGCATTCAAATCCACTCTAGAGGAAGCTGCGTGTGCAGACGTTATCCTAAACGTATGTGATGCCTCGTCCCCCGAATGTGCGGAACATCTCCGCGTCACGAATGAGCTCCTGACGGAGCTCGGTGCCGCAGATATACCTGTCGTTTCCGTTATGAACAAGTGTGATCTTCTGTACGACACCGACAACATCACGACTCTTCACGATTCCGTATTTATCTCCGCTCTTCACGGCAACGGCGTAGATGCACTTTTGACCGCCATTGACCGAGCACTGCCACCCGACCGTCGTCGTTGCGTCTTTCTGTTCCCATACAACGACATGTCACCATCAAGCCTTGTACGGGAAGACTCAACCGTTTTCTCAGAGGAGTACACCGAAAACGGGCTGAAAATAGACGCACTGTGCAGTCTGAGAATCGCAAACAAGCTCTCAAAGTACGTAGTTGAAACTTACAAATAAATTTGTAAGCATAAAATTATTTGTATTTATAAACACAAACTTAACAAACCAAAAAGAACCGCCTCGGAATTCATATTCCGAAGCGGTTCTTTAATAGTTTAACACTTCTATCCCCTCGGGACAGTATGTTTACTGATACTCCTGCCGCTTATTCTTGTAAGCTCGGCAAGCCTGTCAATGATAAGTTTATTCTTTCTGTAATTGTTATCGGTTCTCCACTGCCAATTTCCGCCTACAGTTCCCGGAACATTCATACGTGCCTTTTCCGACAATTCCAGTATATCCTGCATCTGCATGATAAAGAGATCGGAAGCAGAGGTCATTCCTCCGCGAATAAAGCCCCATGCAAAACCTTCTTCGTCATTTAGACCAAGGTATGTTTTTGCCGTTTCGAGGTCTTTCTCATCAGCTTCATTTCGCCAACCGATTACTGTTGTATTGTCATGTGTACCAATGTAGCATACACAGTTTTTCGTATATGTATGCGGCAAGTAATTCGACGGCTCACGCCAGTCAAACGCAAATTCCAGAACCTTCATTCCGGGAAGGCCGGATTCATCCAGCATATCCGTAACTTCCTGCGTTAAAATTCCGAGATCCTCAGCTATAAACTGTATGCCGGAAAACCACGAGGTTATAGTTTTTACGAAGTCTATTCCCGGGCCCTTCATCCACTCCCCGACTTTTGCATTTTCAGCGCCGTACGGAATGGCAAAATAACTTTCAAAGCCCCGAAAATGGTCTATACGTATAATGTCGTACAGCCTGGCAGCTCCCGCTATTCTGCGTATCCACCAACCGTATCCGTCATTTTTCATCGCTTCCCAGTCATAAAGAGGATTGCCCCAAAGTTGCCCGTCCTCCGAAAAATAGTCAGGCGGCACACCTGCAACCTTTGTAGGAAGATTTTCCTCATTTAACTGAAATTGATTAGGCTCAGACCATACATCCGCCGAATCAAGCGGTACGTATATGGGGATATCCCCGATGATGCCGACTCCCTTTTTTACGGCATACTCACGAAGCTCGTTCCACTGGCTGAAAAACAGAAATTGTATATACTTATAAAACTCTATACGGTCTCCTCGCTCACTCTTGAGCCTTTCGAGAGCCTCCGGCTTGTGAAGACGCAGGTCGCTATTATCCCACTCTGTCCATGATTTCATAGAAAATTTTTCTTTGGCCGCCATAAACATCGCATACTCGGAAAGCCACGGATCATTTTCGTTTTTAAACACCGTAAATTTTTCGCAATCTCTCTCTGCTCCGTTTTTATATGCCTTGTAAAGAACTGCGAATCTGTTTTGATAAATCTTTTCGTAATCAACGCAAAGCTCATCTTGCCCGAAATCAACGGTATCAATGTCGGACATCTCAAGGAGTCCGTCATCCACAAGAAAATTAAGGTCAACGAAATACGGATTACCCGCAAACGATGAAAAGCTCTGATAAGGGGAATCACCGAAGCTTGTAGGTCCAAGGGGCAACATCTGCCAGTAACTCTGACCGGACTCGAATAAGAAATCTATAAAATCATAAGCGGCTTTACCGAGAGTTCCTATTCCGTACGGAGACGGAAGTGAGGATACCGCCATAAGCACTCCGCTGCCTCTTTTTATTTTCATAATACCAAACCTCATTACATTTCATTCACAGATAACAAAGTCATCCGATCTTTGTCAAAATCCTTTTTTACTCTCAAAAAAATCAGCCTCATTCCTATTCCTGCAAGAACAAAAATGAGGCCTGAGCAATTTATTCTGATCACATGTTACATGAGACGTTTTGACATCTCATCAGGATCTGTCGAATAAAGAAGTGCATTCTTTCTGGAAATGCGTCCCGATGTATAAAGGTCATAAAGACAATCATCCATAGTCTGCATGCCCTTTTTCTTTCCGCTTTGCATTGCGCTCGGGATTTGATAGTTCTTACCCTCACGTATAAGGTTTCTTATAGCGGAGTCCGCAATCATAACTTCAAATGCCGCAACTCGGCCGTTTCCGTCGAGAGTCGGAATAAGTCTTTGGGAAATAACGGCCTCGAGAACCATTGAAAGCTGTACGCGAATCTGGTCCTGCTGGTCAGTCGGGAATACGTCGATAACACGGTCGATAGTCTCTGCGCAACCTATGGTATGAAGTGTGGAGAATACCAGGTGTCCTGTTTCCGCCGCCGTTACCGCAGTTGAAATGGTTTCAAGGTCACGCATCTCACCTACAAGGATAACATCCGGGTCCTCACGAAGTGCTGCTCTGAGTGCTGCAGCGTACGAACGTGTATCAACACCGATTTCTCTCTGGTTTACAATGGATTTATTGTGTCTGTGAAGATACTCTATAGGATCCTCAAGTGTAATGATATGGTCATTCAAGTTGTCATTTACAAGACCTATGAGGGATGCAAGAGTAGTTGACTTACCTGAACCCGTAGGTCCCGTTACAAGGATAAGTCCGCTCTTCTGCTGATAGAGGTTTATTACTGCCTCCGGCACACCGAGGTCACGAGGATTCGGAATTTTTGATCCTACAAGACGGAATACGGCAGCTGTAGTTCCGCGCTGACGGAATACGTTTACACGATAACGTCCCATTCCTGCAAGACCGAAAGAAAAGTCAATCTCTCCGCGTTCTGCGAAAGCACGTTTTTGGAAATCTCCCATGATTCCCTTTACAAGCGCTTCAACATCCTCCGCCATAAGACGCGGCTCATTCGGAATAGGCATCATGGAACCGTGTACACGCATGAGCGGTGGAACACCTACGGTAATATGTACGTCAGAAGCTTTATTTTCTTCTGCAATTTTAAGTAATTCCGCTAAAGTCATAAATCTTTCCTCCCAAAAATCCAAAAACTAGGGTAAAATCTATCACAAGTTTATCACAAGCGTATAAAAAATGCAACAAAAAGTTGAAAGTTTTTGTAGATTTTCCACAGTATTTTTACACATTGATCAGTTTTCCCATATATTGTGTATATGGCTTCCAATATACACAATATCAAATTTATTAAATGTAAAAATAAAACAGCGGCATCATTGCCGCTGTTTTTTTCCCTGATTAAAACTTAAATAACCTTAGCAAGGAAGGATTTAAGTCTGTCCGACTTCGGATTGTCGAAAATTTCGGAAGGGGTTCCTTCTTCAATTATTTTTCCTTCATCCATAAAGAGCACACGGCTTGCAACCTCTCTTGCAAATCCCATCTCATGCGTTACAACAACCATAGTCATTCCGTCCTTTGCAAGGTCCTTCATAACTTCAAGAACCTCGCCTACCATCTCGGGGTCAAGGGCCGAGGTCGGCTCGTCAAAGAGCATTATCTCCGGCTCCATAGAAAGAGCACGTACAATAGCAATACGCTGTTTTTGTCCGCCTGAGAGCTGATTCGGATATGCTGATGCTCTGTCCTCAAGTCCTACTCTCTTTAGGAGAGACATCGCCTTTGAATCGGCTTCCTCCTGTGAAACGTCGAGAAGTTTTGTCGGTCCAAGCGTCATATTGCGAAGCACAGTCATATTCGGAAAAAGATTGAAGTGCTGAAATACCATACCCATCTTCTGCCTGTGCTTGTTTATATTGGTCTTTCTGTTTGTTATGTCACAGCCGTCCATCTCTATAGTTCCGCCGGTCGGGAGCTCAAGAAGATTCAGGCAACGCAGAAATGTAGATTTACCCGATCCGGAGGGTCCTATTATAACTACAACTTCTCCCTTGTGTATCTCTGTACTTATGTCGTTTAAGGCATGTATTCCGCCTTTAAAGTGCTTTTGAAGACCTGTAACCTTTATGAGTGTATCAGTCACTGTTGCGAAGCCTCCTCTCAAGTTTTCCTACAAGCGATGTAAGAATCATTACCGTAACAAGGTAAATTGCCGCAACGGTAAGAAGCGGAAGGAAGTATGAGTATGTACGTCCCGCAATTACATTGCCCGCCTTTGTGAGATCCATTACTCCGACATAACCTGCAACCGAGGTTTCCTTAAGAAGTGCAATAAACTCATTACAAAGTGTCGGAAGCACGGTTTTGAACATCTGAGGAACAATGATATATCTCATCGTCTGGAAATAATTGAAGCCTATCGAACGACCTGCCTCGAACTGTCCGTTATCTATTGACATGATGCCACCGCGGAATATTTCGGCAACATATGCACCGGAGTTGATTCCGAATGCAAATATACCTATAGGAACTCCGTCCTTGGCAGATGTGAAAATAAGGAAATACGAAATCATAAGCTGAACAACAACCGGTGTTCCGCGAATTACGGTAAGGTATATCTTGCAAAGCGCGTTAAGTATTGCAAGTACCCAATAACCTATTCCGCCTCTACGTTTGAGAGTTTCCTTGTTTTTATCAAAGGATGAACGTATGGATGCAATGATAATACCTATAATAATTCCGACTAAAAGCGCACCGGCGGTAATTTTCAGGGTATTTATTATACCGGTTATCATCTGACGATATCTGTCACCCTGTATAAAGACGAAATCAAATTCATCTTTAAATGTTGAAAGAAACTGAACCACAGAGTTTTCTCCCTTCAAAAATCTTGTACTGTAAAGCCACAAATAAGGGCGGTTATTCGCCGCCCTTATAATTTGCTTAAAACCTTTTATAAACTTCTCAATAAAGCCGTTTTTCGATTAGTCAGCCTTGATATACTTGTCAACAACCTTCTGAACCGAACCGTCAGCGATGAGTTCTTTAAGTGCGTTGTTTACTGCAGTTTGGAGAGCAGTGTTATCCTTTGCAAAGCAGATAGCATAGTTCTCTTCTACCCATGCACCGTCAAGAATCTTGAGACCTTCATTAGCTGCAACATATGATTTTGCCGGTTCATTGTCGATAATTACGCAATCAACCTTACCTGCCTTAAGTCCTTCAACTGCAAGTGCACCGTTTGCATAACGTACTACGGCATCCTCACCGTATCCGCCGTTTTCAGGAGTATCTGATGCATATATGTCGCCTGTTGTACCCTGCTGAACGCCAATCTTGATTTTCTCGCTGAGATCATCGATTGACTTTATTGAGCTGTCCTCTTTTACTATAACAACCTGAACGCCTTTTGCGTATGAATCAGAGAAGCAAACCTTCTGCTGTCTCTCCTCGGTTACGGTCATACCTGCCATACCCATGTCATACTTACCCTGCTGAACACCCGGAATGATTGAGTCAAAATCAACATCCTTTATCTCGAGTGTAAGTCCGAGCTTTTCGGCAATAAGAGCTGCAACCTCAGCATCAATACCTACAACTTTGTCACCCTCGTAATACTCATAAGGAGGGAACTCGGCATTTGTTGCCATAATGAGTTTGCCTGACTCTACTGTCTTAAGTGTGTCGTCGTCTTTGTTCTCTTCTTTTGTCTCTGTCTTGCCGCAAGCTGCGAGTGCAAACATGAAGGTAAGGCAAAGAACAAGAGCGATAATTTTCTTTAAACTTTTCATTTTCTTTTCCTCCGAAATAATTATTTTTCTTAACTACGCGTATGATTATAAATTAATTATACATAATATGCAACACTTTTTTTGATTTTTCTGCATATTTTTTATTTTTATGCAAAAAATATGAGTTTTTATGCAAGATTATGGTTGAATGCACATATGTAAGTCAATAATCGGTCACTCTTCTGTTTTATGTTTTTTCGCAAACTTGATATTTAGGAGAACTATTGCCGCAATTACACATGCTATTCCGAGAATTCCGTAAAAGTCGGGATATTCTTTAAAAAGAAAAGCGCCTATGAGCGTTGCGGTTATAGGCTCAACCGATGCGATTATTGAAGCCTTTGACGGATTAACATTTGTAAGTCCGTTCGTGTAGCATACATATGGCATTAGCGAAACAAGAATTGCCATAAAAACCAACATTCCGAAAAACCACAGATATGACGGTGCCTTTTCGGCAGCTGCCATTATCTCTTTTGGCTTTATAATAAACAAAAAACCGATTGATGCGAATAAAAATGTATATGTTGTGACAGTAAGAGGATTGTACCCTTTCCTAAGTGCAATCTCACCGAATATGCTGTAAAGTGCGTATCCGACTCCGGAAAGCACTCCGGTGAGGAGGAATTTTCCCGGAATCGAAAATCCGCTTCCCACAATCCCCGCCGTAAGTACACAGCCGACGAATGCCAAAAGACACGCCGCAATTTTTTGCGCTGTTATTTTTTCCTTAAACAAAACCGCGGACATAAGCATAACAAAGGTCGGAGCGGTATAAAGAAGTACGGCCGCAACAGACAGCGATGTATTTTGTATGGTTGTAAAATAGCAAACCGTGAAAAAATCAAGGCTTAAAATCCCCGATATAATAAAAATCCAAATATCACGAAGGTTGATCTTCAACAAATCCCTTTTGAATAAAAGCATATATAATAATAGTATTATAGTTGCGATAACAACTTTAAAGATAGATATTTGAAGTGATGACAATCCGAGCTTTGAAAAGCTTCTTACAAAAGTGCCCGTTGTTCCCCAGAGAATACCTGCAATCACTACCAGAAGTATTCCCTGCCATTCCTTGTTTTTCATTTTAATTCCCCGATTTTTCCGATTTTTATTTACTTACGCAACCTCAAACTGACTGTTATAAAGGGATGCATAGAAGCCGTTTTTCTTCATAAGTTCTTCGTGTGTTCCCTGCTCAACAATGTCTCCGTCTTTTACGCAGAGTATAAGATCTGCATTTTTTATAGTCGAAAGTCTGTGAGCGATTATAAAACTGGTTCTGCCTTTCATAAGGTTATCCATAGCCTTTTGAATAAGGACCTCGGTTCGGGTGTCAACCGAACTGGTAGCCTCGTCGAGAATCATTATTTTTGAGTCTGCAAGGATCGCACGTGCGATCGTAAGGAGCTGCTTCTGACCGGCGGAGATATTTGATGCCTCTTCGTTTATCTCCATATTGTACCCGCCGGGAAGAGTCCGAACAAAGTGATCCACCTGCGCTGCCTTGGCGGCGGCTTTTACTTCCTCATCCGTTGCATCAAGTCGGCCGTAACGTATGTTCTCCATTATGCTGCCGCGGTAAAGCCACGTATCCTGAAGTACCATTCCGAATTCAGAACGAAGATCGTGTCGGTCAAAATCACGTATATCATGCCCGTCAACAAGTATTCTTCCGTCAAGTATGTCATGGAATCTCATAAGGAGCTTAACCATCGTAGTTTTGCCGGCACCGGTAGGTCCGATTATGGCAACCTTCATTCCGGCCCTTACATCGGCAGAGAAATTTCTTATGACAATTTTATCGCTGTCCTCATAGCCGAATTTAACATGGTCAAAGGTTACATCGCCCTTTATGCATGTGTCCTTTACAGTGATTGAAACGGATTCATCTTTTTCCTCTTCCTCTGCAAGGAATTCAAATACACGCTCACATGCGGCTATAACCATCTGGAACTGGTTTGAAATCTGTGCCACCTGAGTTATAGGCTGTGTGAAATTACGTATATACTGTATGAAAGCTTGGATGTCTCCGACTTTGAGTTGTCCCTTAGAGACAAGATATGCGCCTACAATACAGACCCCGACATATCCGAGATTGCCTATAAAATTTGTGATAGGCTGCATAAGTCCTGAAAGGAAGTTTGCTTTAAGGCTTGCGTCACGCAATTTTTCATTATCCTTATCAAACTTTTCAACGGCATCGTCTTCACCATTGAAAGCCTTTACTACCAAATGGCCCCCAAATATTTCCTCAACTTGACCGTTTACGGAGCCGAGATACTCTTGCTGCGCGAAGAAATGTTTCTGTGAGATTTTGAATACCGAAACAACCGCAATACCGGAAAGTGGGAGCATAACCATTGCAACAAGTGTCATCTTAACACTTATTGTAAGCATCATAATAGCAACACCCACGAGTGTCGTGACGGATGAAATTGCCTGTGTGATGGTCTGGTTTAGGTTTTGGTTTATGGTATCAACGTCATTGGTTATACGCGAGAGTACATCTCCGTAACTTACACGGTTGTAATAAGATACGGGAAGTCTGTTCATTTTTTTCGAAATTGACTTGCGCAGATCATAAGAAACCTGAGACGAAACTCCGGCGGCTATGAAACCCTGTGCAAATTGGAAAAGAGCGGACACAAGATAAAGTCCGAGACAAGCAAGAAGAATTTTACCTATGTATGAAAAATCTATTCCGCCCGTGCCTTTCATTATCTTGATAACGCCTGCAGTAAGCTCGTTCGTAGCACGCGCAAGAACCTTTGGGCTGGCAATGTTGAAAACCGTACTAAGTGCCGCAAATGCGATAATCACTGCAAGTTTTACATGGAAAGGCTTCAGATAATTCATAAGAATTTTAAGTGTTCCTTTAAAATCCTTCGCCTTTTCACCCATGACTATACTGTCCGGACCGTGTCCCATTTTCGGAGGTCGCTTGGCGCTCTTTATTTCTTTTGCGGAAACTGCCATTATATCTCCTCCTTTGCAAGCTGACTTTCGCATATCTCAAGATACTGGCTGCATGTTTTGACGAGCTCATCATGCGTACCGATACCGACTATCTTTCCCTCATCAAGCACAATTATTTGATTGGCTTGCATTATTGTAGATACACGCTGCGCAACTATAAGAACCGTCGCATTGTCGGTATAGTTTGAAAGGGCAGCACGGAGTTTTGCATCCGTCTTGAAATCCAAAGCGGAGAAGCTGTCATCAAAGATATATATGGGCGGATTCTTCGCAAGAGCACGTGCAATTGAAAGCCTCTGCTTCTGTCCTCCGGATACATTGGCAGCGCCCTGCGAAACAGGTGCGTTTACGCCCTCCTCCTTGGCATCCACAAAGTCTGTTGCCTGTGCGACACTCAGCGCCGGTCGTATGTCTTCGGTGTCGTTTCCGTATTTTACATTGGTGTCTATTGTGCCGGAAAAGAGAATCGCTTTTTGCGGCACATATCCTATTGCCTCTCGAAGATCATGAAGTTTTACGTCGCGTATGTCCTTTCCGTCAATTGTTATTTTTCCGGAGGTTACATCGTAAAATCTCGGTATAAGATTTACAAGCGTGGTCTTGCCGGAGCCTGTCGAGCCGATAAACGCAGTTGTTTCACCCGGCTTCGCAACGAAGGATATATCGGAAAGAACATCCTCATCGGCATTATCATAACGGAAATTTACGTGCGAAAATTCTATTGTTCCGCTGACATTTTCAAAACTTTCGGCATTCTCCGCATCCCTTATGGAAATCTCGCAGTCAAGCACCTCGCTTATACGCCCTGCTGCAACCTGCGCACGCGGCCAGATAATAAAAATCATGGAAACAAATATAAATGAAATCATGATATGCATTGCATACTGGATAAATGCCATCATGTCTCCGACTTCAAGGGTAAGCCGACCGGCAAGTTTTGCACCAAACCAAACAATAGCGACATTTACAAAGCTCATAATAAGTGTTACTGCAGGCATGAGAGACGAGATGGTTCTTTGTACAAATCTCGTCGTAAATGTAAGATCTTTATTTGCCGTGTCAAAACGCTCTTCTTCATATTTTTCATTTCCGAATGCGCGTATGACCATGAGTCCCGAAAGTTGTTCGCGGCTGACAAGGTTCAGCTTATCAACAAATATCTGCAGCGACTTAAACTTCGGAAGTGCCGCAAACATAACAGCAAGCAGTACACATAAGATAATCATTACCGCAAGTACGATTATCCATGCCAATGACGGACTCTTTTGAAGCGCCATAATTATGGAGCCAAGCCCCATAAACGGAGCGAACAGCATCATTTTGATTCCCATTGTTACGAAGTTTTGAATCTGCTGAACATCATTTGTGTTCCTCGTTATGAGTGATGCTGTTGAGAATTTATCAAACTCGGCACTTGAAAAATCATTTACTTTTCTGAAGATATCCGTCCTCATCTTCTTTGCAACACCCGATGCGACACGTGACGCAAGATAGCCGACACTCACAGAACATATAACCGTAAGCAGAGCCATACCAACCATTTTAAGACCCATGGTCTTTATGTAATCATTGGCTCCGCCACCGACAGCACTGAGTTTTATTATTTCATTTACAAGATTGCTCATAAGATTCGGCAAAGTAAGTTCACACACAACCTGACCGAAAAGCAAGGCAACTGAAATGATTACGAGAACCGTATACGGCTTCAAATACTTAAAAATTACCTTCAAAAAATATCCTCCCCGTTTGTTGTCATACAGCAATTATGTGCTTCAATTTCAAACCCTAATATTTATAGATGCGCGGCACTCTCTTGTTTATGCCGCAAACAATTTCATAGTTTATCGTATTTGCAAGCTCGGCAATTTCCTCAACGGAAATCCTATTATTGCCTTGCCTTCCTATAAGCACTACTTCGTCACCCTGTGAGATCCCGCCCACATCTGTTACATCGACCATAAACTGATCCATGCAGACACGTCCTATAATCGGCGCATAAGTGCCGTTTACAAGCACCCTGCCCTTATTTGAAAGAAGTCTTGGGTATCCGTCACCGTAGCCTACGGGAATAGTTGCAATCTTCGTTTTTCCTGTAGTCGTATATGTCGAGCCGTAACTTACGGCAAATCCCGCGTCAACTTCCTTGACGTAAGCAACATGGCTCTTAAGCTCAAGCGCAGGCATGAGTTCAAGATTGTCCTTGTCAACTTCATCACTCGGATAAAGACCGTAAGTGATAATTCCGCTTCGCACCATGTTGTAATAGCAATCAGGGAATTCCATAATTCCGGCGGAATTGCATATATGCTTTCTCTTAAAGCTCATGCCCTTTGCTTCAAGTTTCTTCACAAAGTCCGAAAACAGCTTTGCCTGTGCATTTGCCGACGATTTATCCTTTTCATCGGCACACGCAAAATGTGTAAATATACCGTCAACCTCAATATTGGAAAGTGAGAAAATCTTTTCAATCTCACAAAGCGACTCATCCGACGGAATAAATCCTATCCTTCCCATTCCCGTATCAAGCTTTATATGTATTTTTGCCGTCTTACCGCACCTTGACGCGTAATCGGAGATAAGCTTTGCACTGTCAAAAGAAAAGACAGTGGGCATAATATCATATTCGAGAACAGCTTGAAGGTCATTGGGAAATACATAGCCGAGTATTAAAATCGGATTTTGAATGCCGGAATTTCTCAATTCTGTCGCCTCATCTATGGTCGCAACAGCAAACGAGTCGACGCCTATTCTGCTGAGTGCATGTGAAACCGCCACTGCACCGTGACCGTAAGCGTCTGTTTTTACGACTGCCATGACGGAAACGTCGTCACCGGTTTTTTTCATAATATTTTTTACATTGGTACATATGGCGTCAAGATCCACTGTACAGAAAACTCTTGAAGGATTCATAATTTACCTCCCAAAAGGCATTTTATCTATTGTAATTATCAATCTTTAACGAATCTTAAAAAATGACCATAATATTATAATACTTATGAAAAATATATACAATTATAAAATGTGTTCTCCGCACAAAATCGCCGCAAAAAAGCTCCTCAAAAAGGTTCACAGTCAAAAGCAAAAAGCTCTTGCGCGCCTTTTTTGAGAAGCAAATTTCTTATTCAACTGATAAAACCGTAAGCATATCCTTGTCAATGCTGAAACGGATATTGCGTCCCAGATACGTTATGCCGTAAACCCTATCGGGATCATTCTGATACTGCGGGCGCATGTCGTGAGATAAAATATCCGTTATCTCATCTTTTATCTGTTCATGCACAGCTTGGATATCTTCTTCTGTACTGATTACACCGCCATCGTGAAGCCTGTCCGCCAATCCGTCAAGAAGCTTATCCATAAGATCATCCGAAAATCGAACTTTCAGTGTCAGATCTGACAATGTTTCGACAAAGCCGGAATCAGCATCCGGAATCGAATCCGAATAAGGTATGTACGGCTTTATGTCGTATATGGGTGTTCCGTCCATAAGGTCAACACCGGATACGTATATGTCCGGAAAATCAATCTTTTCGAGTTTCACCGCCGACATACCGATGCTGTTCGGTCGATAAGGTGAGCGTGTCGCAAATACACCCATGCGCTTGTTACCGCCAAGCCTCGGAGGGCGAACCGTAGGCGACCACTTTACACCTTCACCGTCATCTGCGTGTGACTGTGAAAAGTCCCACAAAAGCCACACGTGCGAAAAGCCGTCGAGTCCGCAAACCGCCTCCGGTACCGCATATTTCGGCAAAAATGTAATACGGCCGCAGAGCTTCGGCATAACTCCGCCCTGCCTCGGTACTCCGAATTTCCCCTCAAGGTTCGTATGGATAACAGCTATCGGTTCCAGCGCAGTTCACCTCACTCATCGTTTTAATTTATTTTTTCAAAAATCCGAGAAGGCCTTTCTTTTCATACTCGTGACTGTCGGCGGAGATAAATGTATAACCGGTTTCATCTATGACAGCCTTGAGCTTATCCTGCGGTATTTTTTCCTCTGATACAATAACAGTCTCACCCTTTGTGTGTGACGATGTAACCTTTTTCGGGTCGAATTCTTTTCTTATTGCATCATTTATGTGGCTCTCACACATGCCGCACATCATTCCGTCAATTTTTACTGTTGTTTCAATCATTGTTTAAGCCTCCAAATACAATTATATTTAGTTAGCAGCTTCTAACTGCGTTTACATTGTATCACTTTTTCTTTATGACGGAAACATATTTTTCAAGTTCCTTTATAAAGCGGCTCTCGGCAATAGACAGGTAATAATCCTTGTTCCAGATTGCCACAATATCCACTTTTCTGTCCGACTCTATGGGTACGGACTTGATTCGCCTGTTGTTTTTTATTCAAGTTCTATTGTTGCCGGGGGCTTACCTGTCAAATCATAAAGTACGCGGTTTACGTGCGCAACCTCGTTTACGATACGGGTGGTAACCTTTGCAAGAACATCCCACGGAAGTTCTGCGGATTCGGCAGTCATGAAGTCAGATGTTGTAACAGCGCGCAGAACAACGGCATAGTCGTAAGTTCTGAAGTCACCCATTACGCCGACAGAGCGCATGTTCGTAAGTGCTGCAAAGTACTGGTTTACAGACTTGTCAAGGCCTGCCTTTGCAATTTCCTCTCTGTAAATAAAGTCGGCATCCTGAACAATCTGTACCTTTTCGGGAGTGATGTCACCGATAATACGGATACCGAGTCCCGGACCCGGGAACGGCTGACGGAAAACAAGATAATCCGGAATTCCGAGAGTTTGTCCGACTTTGCGCACCTCATCTTTAAAGAGAAGCCTCAACGGTTCAACAATCTCCTTGAAATCTACGCAGTCGGGAAGTCCTCCGACGTTGTGATGAGATTTTATAACTGCGGCCTTGCCAAGCCCGCTCTCTATAACGTCCGGATAAATAGTGCCCTGTACAAGAAAGTCAACGGCGCCTATCTTTTTTGCTTCCTCTTCAAATACACGGATGAATTCTTCACCGATTATTTTTCTCTTTTTCTCCGGCTCGGTTACGCCGGCAAGCTTTTTATAAAACCGATCCTGTGCGTTAACCCTTATGAAGTTAAGGTCATAAGGACCGTCAGGTCCGAAAACCGCTTCAACCTCGTCGCCCTCGTTTTTACGAAGAAGGCCGTGGTCTACAAACACACACGTAAGCTGTTTACCCACAGCCTTTGAAAGCAAAACTGCGGCAACAGAGGAATCCACACCACCCGAAAGCGCGCATAGAACCTTTCCGTCTCCGACCTTTTCACGGATTTCCTTTATCTGTGTCTCAACAAAAGAATCCATTTTCCAGTCACCGCTGCAGCCGCAGATATCACGTACAAACGCACGTATTACCTTCGAACCCTCTTTTGAGTGCATAACCTCAGGATGGAACTGAACAGCGTAGAACTTATCATCGGAGTTTTCCATTGCAGCGCAAGGACAAACAGGAGTATGTGCCGTTATCTTAAAGCCCTTAGGCGGTACAGAGATGTAATCAGTATGACTCATCCACATAATTGTGTGCGATGTTTCTTTACAGCCGGTTACATCTTCACCAAAAGAGTCGAGCGCAACCTCTTTGAAAAGGCCCGTATGATCGTCTATCTCAATGTCCGTTTTTCCGTATTCACTTACCGGGGCGGTTTCAACCTTTCCGCCGAGCAAGTGAGCTATGAGCTGAGCGCCGTAACATATACCGAGAATCGGAACACCGAGCCCAAAAATTTCCTTTGTATATGTCGGCGATGTGTCGTCGTACACACTGTTAGGGCCTCCGGTAAAAATGATACCCTTGTAGCCCTTAGCCTTTATTTCATCCAAAGGCGTCGTGTATGACAGAACCTCTGCAAAAACATTCTGTTCACGTACACGCCTTGCAATAAGCTGATTGTACTGACCGCCAAAGTCAAGAACCAATATCTTCTCGTGCATTATCTCTTTACTCCCAGTCGCAATTTATTTAATGATTATTTCGTCTCTCCTCGGTCCGTTTGAAACCATCTTTATCGGAACGCCAAGCTCTTTTTCTATAAGCTCAACGTATTCGCGTGCTTCAATCGGAAGATCCGCATAATTCTTTATTCCGCGGATATCACAGTGCCAGCCTTTGAGAGTTTTAAATACGGGCTTTGCTTTTTTGAGGAGCGGAGTAACAGGGAAGTCACGTGTTACCTCACCGTCAATCTCATAGCCTACGCATATTTTTATTTCCTCAAGGTATGAAAGACAGTCAAGTGCGGTAAGAACAACTTCCGTTGCGCCCTGAGTCCCTACACCGTAACGTGAAGCAACTGCGTCAAACCAACCCACACGGCGCGGTCTGCCTGTTGTCGCTCCGAATTCACCCTTGTCGCCTCCGTGTATACGAAGCTCCTGAGCTTCATCCTCATCAAGAATCTCTGAGACAAATTCTCCTGCACCTACGGCGCTTGAATATGCCTTTGTAACCGCCACAATTTCCTTTATCTCATACGGCGGTATTCCCGCAGCGCCGACTGCTCCGTATCCGGCAAGTGTTGAGCTGGATGTAACCATCGGATAAATACCGGAGTCTGTGTCCTTGAGGGTGCCGAGCTGACCCTCAAGTAAAATCTTCTTGCCGTCTGCAACTGCCTTCCTGAGATATGCGTTAGTGTCCGCAACATAAGGCCTTATTGCCTCTCTGTATTTTACAAGCGTCTCAAAGAGCTCATCCTCTGAAATAAGAGGTTTATGATAAACATGTTCAAGCTGAAGATTTTTCACCTCAACAACCCTGTGAATTTTTTCCTTAAGGTACTCATCATCATAGAGTTCACAGATTTGAAAACCAATCTTTGCGTATTTATCTGCATAAAACGGTGCAATTCCGGATTTCGTCGAACCAAATGCAGCCTTTCCGAGACGCTCCTCTTCATAAACATCAAAGAGCACGTGATAAGGCATAACTATCTGAGCTCTGTTTGAAATCATTATTTTAGGCATTGGGACCCCGCCCTTAACAACGCTGTCAATTTCGCAAAGAAACTTTTCAACATCAAAAGCCATGCCGTTTCCGACAATATTCACAATATTCTGATTGAATACGCCGGACGGCAATGTATGTAAGGCAAAACGACCGTAATCATTGATAATCGTATGTCCCGCATTTGCACCGCCCTGAAAACGGATTACAATATCGGATTCCGTTGCAAACATATCTGTGATTTTGCCTTTTCCCTCGTCGCCCCAGTTGGCGCCGACAATAGCCTTTACCATGTTTATAAGCACCTCTTAAACATTAATTTCAACATTCAATCCGAGAGCATCGCTGTTCTCATCAAGAATAGGTTTAATAAACTCATTTACGAACTCCTCGGTCTGCTGCGGAGCACGTCCGACAAAATTCTTAGGATCCATAACGGATTCAAGCTCGGGAAGTGTCATTCCGAAAGCCGGATCATTTGCAATGCGGAAGAGAAGATCGTTTTCTCCGCCGTAAACCTTTACAACTTTGCCTGCTTCCATAGAGTGAACTCTTATTCTCTCATGGAGCTCCTGTCTGTCTCCGCCGCGTTTTACCGCTTCCATCATTATGTTTTCGGTTGCCATAAACGGAAGTTCTGAAAGAAGCCTTTTCTCTATCATTTTAGGATAAACAACAAGACCGGAAACAACATTTATGTAAAGTTCGAGAACAGCGTCTGTAGCAAGAAATGCCTCTGCAACGCTTATTCTCTTGTTTGCGGAATCATCAAGTGTTCTCTCAAACCACTGCGCCGAAGCGGTAAGTGCCGGATTAAGTGCAGTTGTCATAACGTATCTTGAGAGCGATGCAATTCTCTCGGAGCGCATCGGATTTCTCTTGTACGCCATAGCAGAGGAGCCTATCTGATTTTTCTCAAACGGTTCTTCAATTTCCTTCATGTGCTGAAGAAGACGAAGGTCCGAAGAAAACTTTGAAGCGGACTGTGCTATTCCGGAAAGAACACTGAGTACTTGGTAGTCAAGCTTTCTTGAGTATGTTTGTCCGGAAACCGGGAAGCAGGAAGAGAATCCCATCTTTTCGGCAATCTTGCGGTCAAGCTCCTTTATTTTCTCGTGGTCACCGTCAAAGAGCTCCATAAAGCTTGCCTGAGTACCGGTAGTACCCTTTGAGCCAAGCAGTTTCATAGAGGATATCTGATGTGTTATCTGACCGTAATCCATGAGCACGTCTTGAAGCCAAAGTGATGCACGTTTTCCGACAGTAGTCGGCTGTGCCGGTTGATAATGAGTAAAGCCGAGACACGGCATGTCCTTGTATTTGAGGGCGAAATCCGAAAGACACTTCATGAGGTTTATAAGCTTTATTCTTATAAGCTTAAGGCCCTCCGTCATGGTAATAACGTCTGTGTTGTCACCGACATAGCATGAAGTTGCGCCAAGATGAATTATGGGCTTTGCCGTCGGACAGAGAACACCGTATGCGTAAACATGTGACATAACGTCGTGTCTTACAAGTTTTTCTCTTTCGATTGCGACCTCATAATTGATATCATCTGCATGGAGTTTAAGCTCATCAACCTGCTCTTTGGTTATCGGAAGTCCAAGCTCCATCTCCGACTCGGCGAGTGCTATCCACAATTTTCTCCATGTTCTGAATTTAAAATCAGGCGAAAAAATATACTGCATCTCTTTCGAGGCGTACCTCGAGTTTAGCGGTGTTTCATAGGTGTTCTTCTGCATCTTTCGCAACTGCCTTTCGTCCTTTATAAATTATTACATCTTAATGAATCAAACAACGCTACAATATTACCACAAACACCCCTTTCAGTGCAACGAAAATAATATATTTCAATGTTGGTTCCACAAATGGAATATTTTGTGCAATTTCAATGAAACTATTGACCTGATTTTAAAAATATTATAAAATATAAACAGTTTATGCTTGGTGTGGTATGTGCAACTTTTATTAAGTGCTATGTACAGGACTTTTTGACTTTTTAGGGATGTGAAACCATTGATAAAATTCGTATCGGTAGAAAAACTAAAACCCGGAACCATACTCGCAAGAGATGTATACGGCGTTGACACATTTACCGGGCACGTTGTTATGCTTAAAGAAGGCCAAACACTTCAAATGGCTTCCATTACGAAACTTTTAGGTCTTGACTTACAAGGAGTTTACATACACGACAATCGGGATTTTGAACCGGATATCGTCGACGACGAATCAAAGCGTGAGGTTATAGAAAGAGTTAAAGAAATTTTTGATATTGCCGAAACAGCAACGGAAGGTCTGTACGTCAACAACATTGATCACGTAAACCAGACCCTTGAAAAACTCATAAACAAAATAACTGACGCGGACTCAAAAAACATATATCTGGATGTTTCCGATCTGCGCCTTTATGACGACACAACATACAATCACTCACTCGGAACAACAATTCTCTCCATTGCCATAGGAAAGCAGCTCCGAATTTCAAGGAAAGATATGTCCGACCTTGCACTTTGTGCATTGCTTCATGATCTGGGAAAAATGAAAATTCCCGTTGAAATAATTCAAAAGCCCGCGAAGCTTACAAATGAAGAATTTCAAATAATAAGAACTCATCCGAAGCTCGGGTACGATATGCTGGCGGGTAAAAATCTCGTTTCGGAACGCGTATTAAACGGAATCATCAGTCATCACGAACGTATTGACGGCAGCGGATATCCTTATCATACAAAAGGAAAGCGCATACCGTTCTTCGGCAGGATTATCGCCTGTGCCGACGTCTATGACGCATTGACCTCACAGAGACCATACCGTACACCGTCCCAGCCGAACGAAGCAATAGAGTATATCATGGGAAGTGCCGGAAGACAGTTCGACAGCGGTGTAGTAAAAGCATTTCTAAAGTGTGTTTCACCGTATCCGGTAGGAAGCTGTGTAAAGCTCAGCAACGGTGACACTGCGGTAGTCTTCGAGCAAAATCCGAAGAATCCGCTTCGTCCGCAAATTTTCTTCATAGATGACCCAAGTACAACAATAGACCTCTACTCTGACAAGAGGTATTTCAATACGGTCATTTCAAGTATTATAGAAACTTAAATTTACAGAAAAGGTGATCCACATGCAAATGAACAACGAGCTCATACAGGCATATGTGGATGATACTACCGCTCTCATCAATGAAATGGACGGTATACTGAAAAAAAGAAACAGCGTCGGCACTCTTGACAAGGAGAGTGTTGATGCTCTTTTTCGTATTTTCCATACGATAAAAGCATCCGCTATAGTTCTAAATGACAACAAGACCGTCGATGTATCCTACAAAATGGAAAATGTCATGTCCTACCTCAGGAAGCACGGCATAGACTCGCTCTCTGCAAAATCCATAATCAATCTCATGTTCCGCTCGGAGTATTTTTTCAGGTCAAGGCTGAACCTCCTTACAAAAAATTCAGTGGAAAATTCAACATGCGAATTTGAAGGAGAACTCAACACTCTTGTAAACGAAATTGATTTTAAAGAAGCAGCGCCGATAACTCAGATGATGCCGTTTGAAGCATTCAAGCTGCCGTTTGAAAATATCATTAAAGAAATGTCAGAAGATCTCGGGAAAAAAGTTAAACTCGACTTTGTGGGCAATACGCTGTACGTTGACCGTCACATACTAACAAGACTTTCCGGGCCACTCACACAGATAATAAGAAACGCCGTTGATCACGGCATTGAAACCCCGGAAGTAAGGATAAAAAAAGGAAAGCCGGAAATCGGCGTAATAACCGTAACATACGGCATTGAAGGCAACATTATGTTTATAACCATTTTCAATGACGGTGAAACTCTGAATCTGAAAAACATCCTCCGACACGCGGACAATCTGCATATGCTGAAGAAGCCGCGTGAGCAGTACAAGCCTCATGAGGCAGCAACACTGATAATGGAAAACGGCTTTACCACAAAGGACAAACCCAACAAATATTCAGGCCGCGGAGTGGGAATGGATATCATCAAATCAACCGCCAAAGACATGGGCGGATCAATAATTATAAACACAGGTATAACGGACGGTTTTTCGATAACGCTCACCTTCCCCATAGATGAAAAATCACAGATTGCCGAAATAAAGAAACGGACAAAAGGCGGTGAAAAGGATGCCACATAAAATACTGATAGCTGACGATGCATCTTTCATGAGGATAATGCTCAAGGATATTTTGAATCAGGCAGGCTATGTAAACACTGTCGAGGCAAAGAACGGCATAGAGACTATAAACCTTTTCAAGGTTGAACGTCCAAAGCTTGTCCTCCTCGACGTAACCATGCCTGACATGGACGGAATCCACGCACTTACTGAAATAAAAAATATCAACCCGGATGCCAAGGTAATTATGTGTTCATCAATGGGGCAGGAAGATGTTGTTTCGGAATGCTTTGAAGTCGGCGCAGATGACTTTATCATGAAACCATTCAAACCCGAACGTGTCATACAGGCAGTTTCACAGTTTGTGGATCTAGGCAGCTGAATACTCATACAAAGTCAATAGGAAATAAGAGAAAGTCGCAACACACGAAATCATGTGTTGCGACTTATTTGTTTTCGGTTAAACACTTATCTTTCTTCTCTGAAATAAGAAAGTCCGAGTGCCTGAGGCGGTTGACTTTCACGGCGCTGACGCATACTTGTAACTATAAGAATTACAAGCGTTACAACATACGGAATCATTTTGAAAAGTTCCTGTGTGGCAACACCGAGCCCGAGGAAGGTAAGATAATTGTGTACTATAAATAATCCGCCGAAAAGGAACGATGCCGGAACGGCAACATTCGGTTTCCAAATAGAGAAAATAACGATTGCAACCGCAAGCCATCCTCTGTCACCGAATGCATTGTTTGACCAAATACCGTTTGCATAGTCCATTACATAGTAAAGTCCGCCGAGGCCCGCAATTACGGAGCCGATGCAAGTTGCGGCATACTTGTAGCGGTTAACATTTATGCCGGCCGCATCGGCAGTCGCCGGGTTCTCTCCGACTGCGCGAAGATGAAGTCCGGTACGTGTATGTCCGAGAACATATGCAGCCGCAAGCGCTACAACAACGGATACATATGCAAGAAAACTGTAGGACAAAAATACATCGCCAAACCATCCGAGCTTATCCGCAATGGGCAAAGTCTTTCTAAAGCAGTTGGATGTTGCCGAGAGTGTTATTGACGGAAGCTCGGAATTTGTAAGCTTTATGAGAGATCCCCCGAAGAAGTTACCGAAGCCTACACCGAATGTTGTAAGAGCAAGACCCGTAACATTTTGATTTGCCCTTAAAGTAACCGTAAGCACACAATAAATAAGTCCCATAAAAAGCGAACCGAGCATTGATGAAAGGAGTGGTATTATAACCGCAAGGAACGGAACTATGTTTTCAGCTCCGACGGCATTCTCATAGAGAAAAGCACCGATTACTCCGCTTATTCCCCCGACATACATGATTCCCGGGATACCGAGATTCAGATGACCGGATTTTTCCGTAAGGATTTCTCCCGTAGCTCCGAAAAGAAGAGGAACGCCCTGCATGACCGCACGTTGAATAAATTGAACTATCATTTGCCTGCCTCCTCCTTTTTCTCTCTGAATTTAATTTTATAATTGATAAAAAATTCAGAGCCTATGATGAAGAAAATTACTATACCGGAGATAATCTCCGAGAATGAATCGTTAAGTCCGAACTGAGTGGATATCTCCGTCGCGCCCTTTTCGAAGAACACTATGAGAAGCGATGTAAGAATCATAAAAATAGGATTGAATTTTGCAAGCCACGAAACCATGATAGCGGTAAATCCGCGTCCTGAAATGGTATCTCTTGTTATGGTGTGGTCAGTTCCGCATACAAGAAGGAATCCTGCAATACCGCAGAGAGCACCGGAGAGAATCATCGTTCTCACAATAACTTTTTTTACGTTTATTCCGATATACCTTGCGGTATTCTGACTTTCTCCCACAACGGAAATCTCATAGCCGTGCTTTGAATACTTAAGGTAGATATACATAACAAACGTGAGTGCAAAAACAATAAGGATATTCATAAGATATGACTTATCGGCTATGACAGGAAGCCACCCTGATTGTGTATCGGGATTGATAACGCCTATCTTACCTGAACCGGCCGGATTTGCCCAGATATATACGAAATATGAAACAATCTGAATGGCAATATAGTTCATCATAAGCGTAAACAATGTTTCATTTGTTCCGAATCTCGCCTTGAAATACGCGGGAACAACCGCCCATACAGCACCGGCAATAATTGATGCCGCAAGTATCACTATAAGGAGGAGCGGTGTCGGCATCTTGTCACCGAGAAAAATCATACAAGTTGCAGCGGCGAATCCGCCCATAAGAGCCTGTCCTTCAGCACCGATATTCCAGAATTTCATTTTGAATGCCGGTGTAACGGCAAGAGCAACACAAAGAAGCATTGCAACCGCTTGAAGCAAACTCCATATACGGCGTTCTGTTCCGAAAGCTCCGTCAATCATTGTAAGGAAAACCTTAAATGGGTCATCTCCCGTAAATACGAGGATAATCACGGAGCAAACGGCAAATGCGAAAATTACGGAGAGAATACGAATACCCCAACTCTTCCACCATACCGGTTTATCTCTTTTAACAACATGAAACAGAGGTTCTTTAACTGTTTTTTCCTCTTTTGCCATCAGTTTTCATCCCCCTCACCTGTGCTTTTTGTCATAAGCAATCCGATTTCTTCCTTTGTAGCCGTTCTGCCGTCAACGATTCCGGTTATTTTTCCCGAGCCGAGGACAACTATACGGTCACAAAGTTCAATTAAAACGTCCAAGTCTTCTCCGACAAAAATTACGGCAACGCCGTTTTTCTTCTGCTCATTGAGAAGATTATAGATAACATAAGATGAATTTATGTCAAGTCCGCGCACTGGATATGCAGCCATAAGAACTGTGGGAGACGCCGCAATTTCACGTCCTACGAGAACCTTTTGAACGTTTCCTCCCGAAAGTCTCCTTACAGGAGTCGATGCACTCGGAGTCACAACCTCAAGCTCATCAATTATCTTTTCGGCAAGTGACTTCGGTTCTTTTCTTTCAAGAAAAGCGGTATGACCTTTTTTGTAGCTTCTGAGCATCATATTGTCAATGATATCCATGTTTCCTACAAGGCCCATACCGAGTCTGTCTTCAGGTACAAATGAAAGTCTTACGCCGAGTTCCCTTATTTGCATGGGAGTTTTGTTTCGAAGATTTTCAGCCTTACCGGTTTTCGGGTTATTGTAAATAACCTCACCGCCGCTGAGCTTTTGCAAGCCGGCAATAGACTCAAGGAGTTCTCGCTGGCCCGAACCCGCAATACCCGCAAATCCCAATATCTCACCGGATTTTGCCGTAAATGATATGTCGCTGAGAACTTTTACACCGTCACGGTTTATACAGTTGAGGCCTTTTACAACAAGCCTGTCTACGGGGTTTTCCGGTTCGCTTCTCTCAATATTCAGGGTAATTTTCTTACCTACCATCATTTCCGTAAGTTCGGACTCATTCGTCTCTGCCGTGTTAACCGTACCGATGTACTCGCCCTTTCTTAAAACGGCAACACGGTCTGAGAGTGATAAAACCTCATGAAGCTTATGTGTTATGATAATGATAGCCTTGCCGTCGTTTCTCATTCTTCTGAGAACATCAAAAAGCTTAAGTGTTTCCTGCGGAGTGAGAACTGCCGTAGGTTCGTCAAGTATAAGTATATCGGCTCCTCTGTAAAGAACCTTTATTATTTCAACAGTCTGCTTTTCGGAAACGGACATTTGATAGATTTTTTTATTCGGATCAATTTCAAAGCCGTAGTTAGCTGCAATTTCAGCGATCTTTTCCGATGATTTTTTTATGTTATATTTGCCGTCATCCTCAAGTCCCAGAACGATATTTTCGGCTGCCGTAAATACATCGACAAGCTTGAAGTGCTGATGAATCATTCCTATTTTGTGATCAAACGCGTCTTTAGGAGATTTTATAACAACTTCTTTTCCGTCAATGAATATCTGACCGTAATCCGGAAAGTATATTCCGGACAGCATGTTCATAAGAGTAGTTTTACCGCTTCCGTTTTCGCCGAGAATTGAAAGTATCTCTCCGCGATTCACGGTAAGGCATACGTCCTTATTCGCAACAACCGGGCCAAATGTTTTGGTTATGTTTTTAAGTTCTATTGCCGGACATGTCTCCACTGAAAATTCCCCCTTCGGCAATTTTAAAAGCCGTAACACCGTTTTTCAAAGTGTGTTATACCTTTTAAAGCTGCCGTGAATACGTAAATGAGATGTAATAAAAATTGCTTTAAATGCTTTAAAAACAAATTGCAGGCGGAGCGTCCGAAAAAGGCGCCCCGCCTTAAAACTATTCTGAATAAGAAACCTTAATTGAACTCAAATCAGAACTTTGTATTGAGAAGAGTGATACCGTCAATCTTAAGATCAAAGTACGGAGCCGAACGGTCAGTGGACTCAGCAAAATATCCGTCCTTAACAGCCTCTGTATCTCCGGTATAATCCTTATCTGTGTCAACATCTGCCATATAAGATGTAAGATGTCCGTCAGCATCAACCTTTGCGTTTGCATTGAGGCCGTTTGCGGCATCAACTGTTACGGTAAATGTAGATGTATCAAATACGTGAAGTGTTCCTTTTTCAAGTTCAGCCTTAACTTCGGCAATCTTGTCAGCTGTACCCTCAGCAGCAACATCCTCATTTACATCTGTAAGAACTACAGAACCTGTAGCAAGAGTACCTGTCCAGTCTGTGTCAATTTCCTTACCGTCTTTAACACAGCCGATTATATACTCATAGTAAGGCTCCCAGTTGATTCTTGAAGAAACGATGAATGTGTTCGGGCAAGACTTAAGTGTGCTTCCGTTGTAAGAAACGTTCGGAACACCTGCGTTTTCACATGCTGTAGGAGCGCCCATTGAGTCAGCGTGCTGGCTTATAAGTACACACTTATCAGCGATAAGCTTTGTTGCTGCTTCCTTCTCGGCAGTCTCATCATACCATGAACCTGTGAACTGAACTTCCATAGTTGCAGTCGGGCAGATGGAACGGGCACCGAGGAAGAAAGATGTATAACCTGAAATAACTTCTGCATAAGTAAATGCGCCGACATATCCGATCTTCGCATCCTCAGCCTTGATCTTTCCGTCTGCGATCATCTCATTGAGCTTGAGACCTGCAGCAACACCTGCAAGATAACGGCCCTCATAGATGGATGCGAATGCATTGTGGAAATTCTTTACACCCGCTGTGTGAGCTGTTGTACCTGTAGCATGGCAGAACTGAACGTCCGTAGCTTCTTTTGCAGCTTCAAGCATGTAGCTCTCATGTCCGAAAGAGTCAGCAAATACGATCTTACAACCCTTATCAGCGAGGTCAAGAGCAGCTTCTTTGCAAGATGCATCTTCAGGGATGTTTGTCTTGAAGATAGCCTCAACACCGAGCTTCTCGCATGCTTCCTTGGCAGCATTGATGAAGTTTAAGTCATATGTTGAGTTCTCATCATGAAGGCAAATGAAACCAACCTTCATTTTTTCTGTTTCGCTACTCTGTTCTGTCTTACCGCAAGCTGCGAGGCAGAAAAGCATAGCAAGCGCGAGTACTAATGATACAAGTCTTTTCATTGTACAATTCCTCCGATAATACTTTTATTTGTTTATCTATTACATGCGGTTAAAGCCGCAATTGTAACCCAAATTTATTTGTCCCCTTGATCTCTGAAAACAATAGTACCGTCATCAGCCGACATACTGTCAACTATGGCAAGTGATTCAACGCGGACCCCGCTATTTCTTATGAGGGCGCCTCCGGGCTGAAAGCCTTTTTCTATAACTATTCCGCAGCCAACAAGTGTCGCACCCGAATCGTTCACGAGCTTGATAAGGCCTTCAAGAGCACTGCCGTTTGCAAGGAAATCATCTATGATAAGAACTCTGTCATCCGGTCCGAGGTAATCCTTTGCAACGATTATGTCATACTCTCTGCCGTGTGTGAAAGAAACAACCTTACTTGTGTAAACCTCACCGGCAATGTTCTTTGTCTGACTTTTCTTTGCAAATACCACGGGTACATTGAAATACTGAGCCGCAAGGCAGGCAACCCCTATGCCGGAAGCTTCAATAGTGAGGATTTTATTTACACCGTCATTCTCATAAAGCCTGTGAAACTCTTTTCCGACCTCCATCATAAACGGAACATCTATTTGATGATTGAGAAAAGATCCGACCTTAAGAACATTTCCCGGATAAACCTGGCCCTCAGCCATTATTTTTTCTTCAAGTGCTTTCATAATAGCCTCCTGACAACTCAAAAAAAATAAAAGACAGACCTCGAAGTTCAAGGTCTGCCGGCAGTATGACTACACTGAATTAATCAACAAAATATGCACACATTAAAAGGGTAATCCAACCAATGCGCACTGAAAACTGCTGATACAAGTAGTCGCAACTTTACAACCGGCAGGCGTTGCGGTAGAAACTTTTGGGCCTTTTATCCAAAACTATACTTGTAGTGAAAACGTCACAATGAATTTTATATCAAGATTTTATCATTACGGTCGAAAAAAGTCAATCAGGATAGACGTTGTGCCGACATCTTTGGAGCAATACAACAAAACCACCCAAATAACCGACTTTCTTTTGTCCAATTTTATGAAACGCAGCGCTCATAAAATCATTTGCAAAATCTGTTGACATTTTCTTTGGGATGTTGTAACCTAGTATCGAAAACTATGTAATATGTTTTTACCCTCACATCAGCAGATATTTTAGGAGGCTTTACTTATGGATGATTATATTATCGTAACCGATACTGCATGTGACCTGTCACAGGAAATGCTTGACAACCTCGGAATAGTCGCATTGCCCATGCACGTTATCATACACGGAAAAGACTTTATACACTATGCAGATTTCAGGAATCTTTCAAAAAAAGATTTTTACGATATGCTTCAAAAATACGACGACATTACAACCTCACAGGTTGACATAACCGCTGCAAAAGAGACACTCAAAGCGCTGGTTGCAAGCGGGAAGGACATTCTTTACATCGCCTTTTCATCCGGACTTTCAGGAACATACAATGCAGTAAAAATTATAAGCGAAGAACTATCAGAAGAGTATCCGAGCAGAAAAATAAGGGTGATAGATTCACTCTGTGCAAGTGGCGGTGAGGGACTTCTCTGCTATCTCGCAGCCCAAAATAAAAAAGCCGGCATGAGCCTTGAAGAACTCGCCGAGTGGGTTGAAAATAACAAGCTGCGCATATGCCACTGGTTTACTGTCGATGACCTTGACCACCTTAAAAGAGGCGGCAGGATAAGTGCTACGACCGCAACCATAGGCGGACTGCTTCGAATAAAGCCCGTCATGCATATGGACAACGACGGTCATCTGACACCGAACTCAAAAGCAGCAGGCCGAAACAAATCCCTTGATGCTATTGTAAATAAAATGGAACAGCATTCAGACGGAAAAACATTTGATGCCGTATTTATATCTCAAGCAGATGCATATGATGACGCAGAAACCCTGAAAGAAAAACTTCTTTCAAGGTTTCATATCGGTGAAGTTATTATAGTTGATATTGACCCTATAATCGCCGCTCATACGGGTAAAGGGTGTATCTCACTATTCTTTGTCGGCAAAGAAAGATAATTCAAACGCCGGCTTTTAGTTAAACACCCCATACAAGCCATATATAAGCATATCCGACCAAAACGGCGGTGAGCGTAAACGGGACTCCTATACGAAGGAAGTCGGTAAGTTTTACGGTCTCGCCGTTTTTTCGAAGTATGCCTATTGCCGCAATGTTAGCAGATGCTCCTATAGGTGTAAGGTTTCCTCCGAGTGTCGCACCTGTAAGCAAGCCGAAATAGAAGACATATGCTGCGGCACTGTCGCCGCCGTTCATCATTGCCGAAATACTTTGAACAACGGGGAGCATAGTTGCAACATACGGAATGTTATCGATAAATGCCGAAAGAATAACAGACGCGAACACGAGCAATGTATACAGCATAAACGGATTGTCGCCGGCAACCGTATAGAACAATTTTGCAACGGCATCTATAACACCGGCCGTCTTTATTCCTTCTATAACTATAAAGAGTCCGAAAAGGAGGAGCAATGTATCCTTGTCAAGATCTTTAATGACCTTGCCGACCATTGCATCCGACTTATTGCGAATACAATTTCTGATGATACCTATGATACAGAGTGCGACACATATAAGTCCGCTTCGTATATTGTAAATTGTAAGAAGGAACTGTGAATTCGGCTCCGTGAGAAAAGATGACACTATAAGCAAAGCAACTGTTCCTATCATCAGATATGACGGGAAATAATCCGTTACTTCCGTTTCAACCTCTGCATTAATCGGTTGCTTTTCCTTGCGGAAAAGGAACATAAGTATTCCCGCGGAGGCAAGCGCACCAAGTTCAACTCCGAAGAATATACCCGGTTTGCCCATCATCCAGAAGAAGTCAAGGAAATTCATATCCGCAAAGCTTCCGAGAAGCATGCTTGTGGTGTCGCCGACCATTGTCGCTGCGCCTTGCAGATTCGATGAAACCGCAATGGCAATCAGCACAGGTACGGGGGAAATCTTGAGTTTTCTTGAAATAGCAAGACCGACCGGTGCGACCATGAGTACCGTTGCAACATTGTCCACAAAGGCGCTGACAATGCCGGCGAACAGTGCAAGTGCCGTCACGGCCCATTTTACATTGGGGACCTTTGCAATGAGAATTTCCGCCAGCCTCGCGGGCATCTTGCTGTCTATGAACAGCGTTACAAGTCCCATAGTTCCCGCTATCATTAGGAGAACGTTGTAATCAACCGCCGAAAGTGCCTCTCCCAAAGACATATCATACACACCGACCATGCCAAGTACGATAAATACCACAGCAGAAGTAAGCGCAATCCACGGCCTATACTTTTGCAAAGCAAGCATAAGCACATAAGTTATCAGAAAAATTATAAGTGCAAGTGTCATTTGATTTCCTCCGGATTTTTATTTTTGCATACTAAACTAAATATATTAATGACATGAGCTTTATATGTATTTTACAAAATCAAAGGTATAGACTACAAGACAAATTTTTGTATTGTGTATGTAAAATCATTGTAAAATGATAAAATAACAAAAGAAAACCCGAATTCAGGATTTACCAAATTCGGGCTTTTTGGGTGCAGGGACTGGACTTGAACCAGCGACCTCCGGGTTATGAGCCCGACGAGCTACCAACTGCTCTACCCTGCGATATGTGGGAATCTCGTTCCCTTGTGCTAATCCATTATATACAAGTGACTACAAAAAATCAAGAGTTTTTTTGCTTAAAATAATAAGCGGTTGTATCCGTTAAAAATGACAACCGCTGATCACTCAAAACCGTTAATTCCTATCAATCAATCTTTATAAGACTGCTTATAAAAGGATGTGCTTCAAACCACGCCGGATAATTACGTTTAAAAATAGCCGGTACATTCCATGGATTTATCGCATATACAAGATATGCTACGAGTGCAAACAAAGATGCACTGACAATTGATCCGACAATTTTTAAAATTTTCTTGATAATATCAATCATTTTTATCTCCCTTTCTTTTTTCGGTGTACCGCCGAGGACACCTGTTTAACCACCTTGTAAATACTACCATAAAGATTTACAGGTGTCAACGTAAATGAACTGATGTAAAAAGACAATGAGTCGAGTGAAAATCACTCGACTCACCGTGTTATGGGTGTGAAATTGTACTATGTTGTGGTGGTTATACAACTTCTCTATACAAAAAGCACTGTGGGAGACTACAGTGGCTTTAAGTAACGAAACAAATCGTAAAAATCAAAACAGGCTCCTTTTACATACAAAAGGAGCCTGTTTTTACACCACATCCACAACACGAGATGATTCTGTAAAATTTATCATGTGCCCCTTTTCAAATACGGAAGGCGGTCGGTTTCCCTAACACCCATCGGTTAATTTTCCATGGCTCTCGCTTTAGGAGAAGTAACTCGGAGTCAATTTATTCGGTTTTCACGAGTCAATTATTACATATTTTTTCTGACAAGTCAACCAAAAAATCAGAAACTGATACCGCGGAACATACTTCCGTTTGCAGTATAATCAGGCTGTTCATCCGGTTCCTGTGTTTCAACTTCCGGAATCACTACCGGAGTAACCGGTGTGCTCTCAACTGCAGCTTTTTCAACCTGCTTTTTCTCGGCTTTCTTTGCCTTTGAAGCCTTTGCCGGTTTTTCGCCGTCTATGGAAGCCTCCTCCGCAATAACAGCATTTTTATAAGTTTCAATGCTTCCGAGTGTGCTCTCGTAGCCGTTCTTTTGGCGTTCCTCGTAGAGCTTCTTTGCCTGTGCCTTACGGACAGCAAGTTTTTTCTTCTCGAGTGCTTTCTTATCCTTTGCAAGCAAAGCCTGCTCTTTCTTCAGTTCATCAAGCTTTGCTTTCGCAGCCTTTGCCGCAGGCATACCCTCTCTGTGATTCTCTTTAAACTTTGCAAAAAGTTCTCCGAATTTTGACACGGCAAAAGGTGTAACCGCTGCAATTCCTATCACTGAAGAACAGGTGAGAACCGCAGCAAGAGCAAGAACAAATACAGTTATGTAAAGAAGTCTTGCATCACGTGCTTTCATTATCATTATCTCCTCTCAAAATACGTAAACTGCAATAAATACATCCGTCATAAAATACAATGTTAATAATACAGAATTTTTTATAACCTGTCAATTTTATTTACAAGTTTTTATTTTATGGTATTATAGAGTAGTTAAAATTATAACTTACGTCAAATTATGTAGGGAGGAAAATACATTGGCGGACATTCTCGTATGTAACCACCTGAAAAAGCAGTACGGCGGATTTACTGCCCTTAAAGGCATAAATCTCTCACTGCCCGAGGGCAAAATCATCGGCCTTCTCGGTCCTAACGGTTCCGGAAAAACAACTCTCATAAAGCTTGCCAGCGGACTTCTTCTTCCAACAGCCGGAGAAATAACGGTCGGAGGATTAAGGCCCGGAGTCGAATCAAAAAAAATTGTTTCTTACCTGCCTGAGCGCAATTATCTCGATCTTTCTAAAAAAATCAGCAGACAAGTAGACTTCATGGCAGACTTTTATAAGGATTTCAACAAAGATAAGGCATATGAGATGCTGTCGCATCTCGGCATAGACCCGAAGCGCCCGCTCAAGGATCTTTCAAAGGGAAACAGAGAGAAGGTTCAGCTCATCCTCGTAATGAGCAGAGAGGCAAAGCTTTATCTTCTCGACGAGCCGATAGGCGGTGTCGACCCGGCGGCAAGGGACTACATCCTTGAAACCATCATCGGAAACTACTGTGAAAACTCTACGGTTCTCATCTCAACACACCTTATCTCAGATGTTGAATCGGTTCTCAACGAATATGTATTCATTCGCGAGGGAGATATACTTCAGCACGGTTCCGTCGAGGACGTTCACGCAGAAGGAAAAACAGTAGACGGAATTTTCAGGGAGGTGTTCAGATGTTAGGAAATCTTACAAAACACGAATTTCTCTCTGTAGGAAGAATTGCATTGCCGTCGTATATTGCCGTACTTGTGCTTGCCGCAATAGGACGTGTCCTCACGTGGGTAACATCCCGTCAGTACATAATTGACAATGTACCGGCGACCTTTGTAAAAATCATAAAGGCGCTTTCATCAATCATCTCAACGGTATATGTCCTTGCATTTATAGCACTTATAATTCTGACCCTTTTCCTCATGGTGTACAGATTCTATAAGAACTTCTTCACCGACGAGGGTTATCTTATGATGACATTGCCGACAAGGCCGGCAACCCTCATCTTCTCAAAACTCCTCAACTCATGGGTGTGGATTATACTAAGCGTTGCAATTGCAATTTTGTCACTGTATATCACCCTCGGTCACTACACCGAGGTCATGGACCTTCTCGGCGATGTATGGGACAATTTAACCCAGGTAATCGACCGTGAAAAAGAGTATTTACAAGAAGAGCTCGGTGTTCCTTTTTGGGTCTTTGTCGTTGAGCTTGTACTGCTCTTATTCACATACCTTACAAGATTTATCCTCGCATGGTATAATTCCGTAGCTTTCGGTATGCTCCTTTCAAAAAAGCATAAGGTTCTCGGAACAATCTTTGCTTACATCATCATAGATATCCTCTCATGGATTATCATGGGTATCTATCTTGCGGTAATCACTAAGGTAGTTCCTGATTATTACACAACGCTCCTTGACAGTTCCGGAAAGGCACTCCAGATAGTCGTACTCGGAAATACCGCAATAAATCTTGTATTCTCGGCACTGCTCTATTTCTTCACGTCGTATATCATGAAGCACAAATTGAATCTTGACTAAAGTTCAGAGATTTTAAAATTCTTGCAAAAAAGACTGCAATCCTCAAAAGAGTGGGATTGCAGTCTTTCTTTTTTTGTAAATCTTATCAATGCTGAATTTCAATAAGAAATCAGTAGAGAACTTTTGACAAAATAAAGCACGTCCAAAGCGCAACTACAAAGAATCCCTCTGCCGGAATTGCGAGTTTCGTGTAAGGGCATTTCCAGCCCTTATCCACGCAGAGGAAAATGCTTCTTGTAACAAATACGGTTGTTGCAAAGAAGAGACCGCCGGCAAGTGAATAAACCGGTGTACCGAGAGCAAAGAAGAGATAGAGAAGAAAAGCACCGAGGGCAAAGGAAATGCCGCCATAGTAAACTCTTATCTCTGTTATTCCCGCATTGTCAGCCGGCTTTATGGCAAAGCTTTCCGCATTCTTTACAGGGCTTATTATAAACACAATAGCCATACCGAAGAAGTAAAGAGCAAGACAAACCGTTGCCACGCCCGCAGGTACATTGGACATAAAAATAGTCATGAACGTTTCCATAGATTATCTCCTTTCAATTAAAGTCAATTTGAGTATAACATCCCATTACAGGCAATGCAATTCCACTTTTAAGGAAAAGGTAGTATTACCGCTTACGACCTTGCTCCGAGAGTAAGAATCATAAGTGCGGATTTCAGTGTTTTTATCGTGTCCGCGCTGTTGTCAACTTTTACTGAAACATACGGTTTCGAGCCGGCGGAGACGAGAATTTTTCCGCGCATATCCGCAGAGAGTCGCGTTACCGCTTTCATATTTATGTTGTCCCAGTACAAAAGAAGATTGTCGCCTCGCTGGCCTATCTCATAAATGCCGAGAGCCGCCGCCGTATTTCGAAGAAGAGATACCTCAATAAGTCCGAGAACACTTTGCGGCGGTTCTCCGAAACGGTCTATGAGCTCATCTGTTACGTCCATTGCATCTTCATTTGTACGCACATCGGCAATTCTGCGGTACATAGCGAGGCGATGCGGTACGCTGTAGATATACGACTCGGGGATATGCGCATCAATCTGAATGTCAATAAGGCATTCTTTTTGAGGTACATATGCTTTTTCGCAATCAGCGTCTTCGCCGGTATTATCCTGATTTTCTTTTATCGCCTCTGCCAAAATTTTAAGATACATGTCATAGCCGACTGCCTCCATATGCCCGTGCTGTTTTGCACCAAGTATGCTGCCGGCGCCGCGAAGCTCAAGGTCGCGCATGGCAATCTTGAATCCGGAGCCGAATTCCGTATACTCGCGTATGGCGGTAAGGCGTCTGTATGCGACTTCTGTAAGTTCCTTTCCGCCGGTAAATGTAAAATACGCCACAGCACGCCTTGACGAGCGTCCTATACGGCCGCGTATCTGGTGGAGCTGCGAAAGGCCGAGATTATCCGCATGTTCTATTATCAAAGTATTGGCATTCGGGACATCTACACCGGTCTCAATTATGGTCGTGCATACAAGGACATCAATTTCGCCCTCCACCAGACGCCGCCATACCTCTGATAATTCCTCTTCACTCATCTTGCCATGCGCTACACCGATTCGTGCCTGCGGCACGAGCTCGTGTATCTTCGCGGCGCAGTGAAGGATACTCTCTACATTGTTGTGCATATAATAGACCTGACCGCCTCTGCGGAGTTCCTTTTCTATTGCCTGCGCAATTATTCCGGCATCATACTCAAGAACATATGTGGTTACGGGATGTCTGTCAAGCGGAGCTTCCTCAATAATCGACATATCTCTTATACCCGTCATTGCCATGTTGAGAGTTCTCGGTATAGGTGTTGCGGAAAGTGTCAGAACATCAACATTCGGGAATTTTTCCTTGAGTTTTTCTTTTTGAGCAACTCCGAATCGCTGTTCCTCATCAACTATAAGCAACCCGAGATCATGGAATTCCACGTCCTTTGAGATAAGTCTGTGTGTTCCGACAACAAGGTCCACACTTCCGCGCTTTACAGACTGAACGATTTTCTTTTGCTCTGACGCTGTTTTGAAACGTGACAGCATCTCAATTTCAACCGGGAATCCGTCAAATCTTCTCATTATTGTATTGTAATGCTGAAATGCAAGTATGGTTGTCGGAACAAGAATTGCACATTGTTTCCCATCCGCGATACATTTGAATGCCGCACGTAGTGCAACTTCGGTTTTACCGAAACCTACATCGCCGCAAAGAAGCCTATCCATAGGGAACGGTTTTTCCATATCATTCTTTATCTCATTTATGCAGCGAAGCTGATCCTCTGTTTCATCATACTCAAATCTGCGCTCAAAATCGCTCTGCATGTCAATATCCGGAGAGAAAGCATACCCGGGTGTATGAAGTCGCTTTGCATACAGATCGGTAAGTTCTTTCGCCATATCATTTACGGCACTTCTGACTCTCGCCTTGGATTTTTCCCATTCCTTGCCCCCGAGACGGTTGAGTTTTACCGTTCTCGTCTCCTCACGCGGGCCGATATATTTTGACACAAGGTCGAGCTGTGTTACGGGTACATAGAGTACATCACCCTTGGCGTATTTTATTTTGAGGTAGTCCTTCTCCACGCCTGACACTTTCAGGTTCTCAATCCCGTCAAAGACTCCGACGCCGTGGATATTATGGACAATGTAATCTCCCGTATGAAGCTCATCAAGACTGTGAAACGCATTTTCACGTTTTTGGCGGATTCTTTTTTTGGCTTTTCCGCCTATATTCCCGTGTGTGATTACCTCAAATCCGGTTTCGGCAATACTGAGTCCCGATGACAGCGACGTTGCAAGAACCGTGATTTTTCCCGACGGAAATTCTGCCGGAGGATACACGCAATAGAGCGCATCTTTTCCGTTTTCCGTCAGTTCTTCGGAGACATTTTTAGCGGTTTTTTCATTACCTGCCGCGACGACAATCGTAGGATTTTTATCACTGTCGTCAATATGATCGAGAAGCGACGACACCGTACCGTTCCACGCGGGCGTCTGTCCGAAGCTGAATGTAAAGAGCGCGCTCACGCCCGTATCAAAACTTCCTCTTGCAAAGTTATCAATAAAGACAGTGTTTGCATTTTCATAATCACTGACAAGTGACTTAAAGTTTACAACAAAGTCCCCCAGTGATTTTGTATACTCACCGCCTTGAAGATACTCTTTCATCTCCTCAAGATGAAGCCTTACATATGATGTAACTCTTGATTTTATTGCGCTGCTCTCCGCAACAAAAAGCATATCGTTATTTGAAAGATACGAAAGCGGGGTTGCAGCATCCTCATATACAATATTTATATACTTATCAAGACAGATATTACGAATCCCATTTCGAATCGTCATCACATCTGTCATCATTTTTTCTCTTGTTATTTCAGCGGCACCTCCGCGCACCTTTTTCGCTGCCGCCTCAATTTTATCCGCAAGACTTAGATTGTCATGCGTAAATATCTCACATGACGGAGTGATTCTCACGCTGTCAATCGTATCTGTCCTTCTCTGACTTAAGATGTCGAATTCAGCGATTGTATCAATCTCATCCCCCCAAAGTTCCATACGCAGAGGATTTTCCCTGTCCGGCGGAAAAAAATCGACTATTCCGCCTCTTACGGCATACTGTCCGGGACCCTCAACCTCATCTGCGCGTCTGTAACCCGCAAAGTCGAACGAACGAAGCAGAGAATCAAGGTCCACCTCATTTCCGACCTTAAGAGTTATGATACGCTCTTTGAGAGTATCCACCGGTATGGTCTTCATAATGGCCGCAGTGCAGGGCATTACGAGTACACTGACATCTCCCCCGACCCAATTTGAAAGCGCTCCCATACGTTGCTGCTCATATTCCTTTGAATGTGTCTGCTCGGTTATGAATGAAAGGTCACGTCCCGGAAAAACCTGAGCCTTTGTTCCAAAATTCTTAAGGTCCGAGCAGAGTCTGCTCGCAGAGGCATCATCCTGCGTTATGACAAACGCGCGTGCGCCTCTGTCCTCGCACATGCTGTGTATAAGCAACGCCTTGTGCACTGCGGCAGCACCGAGTATACCGAGCGGGAACATGCCGAGAGTCGTGTCCCGCAACAGCTCGTTGTATGTATTTATTTTTTTGCATTCGTTTGAGTAACCGGACATACAGTAGCTCCTTGCCTTATCTCATTATCTTGTTTTATTGCAATGAGTGATTCCCCCACTTTTTTAAAAAGTGGGGGTGTCTTTATTTTTTTCAGTTGTACCTGTTCATAGCCTCATCCGTTTTACCGGCAACTATGAGTTCAACGGCATCCACAGCGTTTAAGATGGCATCATTCATAAGCGGAATATCCTCTTTTGAAAATGTTCCGAGCACGAAATCCGCAAGATCCGATTCCGGATTCTTCCGTTCGCCAACGCCTACTTTAACCCGCGGAAAATTATCCGAACCAAGGTGAGCGATTATGCTCTTAAGACCATTGTGCCCTCCGGCGGAGCCCTTACGTCTTATGCGTATTTTCCCCGGTTCCAAAGATATGTCATCGGAAATGACTATGATATTTTCCGGAGGAACTTTAAAAAAGCGAGCCGCTTCGCCTATTGCCTCACCGCTGTTATTCATAAAAGTCTGAGGCTTCATCAGCAAGCATTTTTCACCCGCTATCACCGTATTTGCGGTGAGCGCTTTGAATTTCAATCGATCAATACGCACACCGTGATCTGCCGCAAGTGCATTGACCGTGAGAAAGCCGATGTTGTGACGGGTTTTCTCATACTCCGGACCCGGGTTACCGAGTCCTGCTACAATATACATGTTTCTTCTGTTCCTTTGCTTTTGCTATGATTAATCCATACCCTTGTACGGCTTTTTCCTTTCGACCCAGCCCTCTTTATCAATCTGTCTTGCACGCGCTATCGAGAGAGCTCCATCCGGTACATTGTCGGTTATTGTCGAACCGGCGGCAACATATGCATACTCTCCGACAGTCACCGGGGCTATAAGGTTTGAATTGCACCCTATGAAGGCATGATCTTTTACCGTAGTACGCTTCTTGTTTTTACCGTCATAATTGACCGTAAGAGAGCCGCAACCGAAGTTTACGCCCTTACCGACATCCGAATCACCGATATATGAGAGATGAGGAAGCTTTGTTCCGTCGCCGATATTCGAATTCTTTATCTCGACAAAATTTCCGACATGAACATTGGCCCCGATAATAGAATTCGGGCGCACGTGATCATACGGACCGAGATCGGCACCGTTTTGAATCTGCGAAGACTCAACATATGTGTTATTGAGTTTTACATCATCATGCACAATGCTGTCGTCAATAAGGCAATTCGGACCGAGTTCACAATTCTCCCCTATCCTTGTACGTCCCCTGATAATTGTATTCGGAAGGAGCACTGTACCCGCTCCGATTTCAACATCCGCTCCTACGACAATCCCGTCCACACAGGGAATTTCCACACCGTTCATAAGGTGGTTGAGCAGGACCTGTCTTCTCGCAATACTGTTGAGTTCCATAAGTTGAACTCTGTCATTGGCACCGAGAACAACATCTGAGTTGTCGGTCATGAAAACTCCGGGCCTCTTTCCTATCTTGCGAAGCTCGGATATGGTATCCGTAAGGTAATATTCTTTTGCCTCATTTTCCGGTTTTATCTGAGAGATTGCGTAAATAAGACACTTCTTATCAAACCAATATGCTCCGGAATTAACTTCGTTTATATGCTTTTGCTCATCATTGGTATCTTTTTGTTCAACTATGCTTTGGAAAACACCTTTTTCATCTCTGATGATACGTCCGTATCCGAAAGGTTTCTTTATTTTTGCGGAAATAACGGTTACCGCATTTTGCGATGAAATATGTGCCTTCAGCGAATCCTCTATGGTTGCGGCATCTATAAACGGAGCATCTCCGTTTAGTATGAGAACATTTTCAGCATCTGATTTTTCGAGGTAGTCTATAGCCTGCATGACCGCATGTCCCGTACCGAGACGTTCTTTTTGATAGGCAATTTCGCACTTGCCGTCAAGATGAATTTCGAGTGCTTCTCCAAGATGACCTACAACAACACAAACATCGTCTATTCCGCTCTCGTCAACAGAATCAAGAACCCAGTCTATCATAGGTTTAAAAAGCACACATGACAGTGCCTTCGGTTTATTCGACTTCATTCTCTTTCCCTCGCCGGCCGCGAGTATTATTGCACAACTTTTACTCATTTTACGTACCTCCGTAGGATTGTTGCAAGGTCAGTGTCAAGGAGTTGTCCCCCGGCAACAACCAATGCCATAATCATGTATGAAACAAATGCGAATGCAATAACGCAGAGCAAACTGCTTCCGCCCTTTCGTTTGATGTATGCAGCCTGCGCCTTTGGGTTGTCTGTCTTTACTCTTGCGTTTTTCATAATTGTCTCACACTTTGCCTTGTAAAGGAAGTTTCCGAAAAGAGCATATACAACCCTTACCGCGAATTCAACATATGATGAAGCTGACATAGCCATAGGCTCTTCCGGCATCTTATCCAGCATTTCCTGACGTGCTTTTTCCATGGTTTCCTCGTCAGAAGAAGCGGAAGATGTCAGGTATTCTGTCGTAACCTCCATGGCTTTCTGATAGTAATCCGTGATATCTTTGATGAATACCAGCGGAATTATGGAAATAACAAGCATCGCGATTATGGCGTGCTTCCACATCTTTCTGTAAGCGAGCCAAAACGGTCCGAAGAAAAATGCCGCCCAGTTCCAGCTTATTTTGCCGCCGGTTCTGTCCATCATCATGAATTTCGGTATAAACTTGCGTACATTTTTCTGAATAACGGCCGCATAGTCCGCAACGGTTGCGTCACCGATTCTCTCATTTGCGCGAATCTCTCTGTATACCAATCTCTGATTTCCGTCTTTGTCGATTGTAATTTCGCTTGCCATGCCGTTCTCAGGCATTTTTTCGCGCGTCAAGGGCGGCAGAACATTCGATGTCTCTTCTTTGGACGCCGGTTTTTCATTAACAATGGTCGGAGTAACACTCTGATGCCATACATAACCGGAGTCATGTTTATCTTCATTGCAACAATGATTAATCTTGAGGTAGCACTCTCTGTGGTGAGGAGTTCCGCACTCCGGACATACAACTACGTCGGAATCCGCAGTAAATTTCTCTCCGCAGATAGGACAGGTCTCATTTTCGTACTTCATATATCTTTGCTCCTTATGCAGTTTAAGCGATGTACTTTCTACTTCGCTTATTGTGATTAATCTGTTCCCTTTATTATACATTATTTTTCTTTACAAGGCGAGATATTTTTTATATAATTGTAAAATGCGCGGAAAGGACGGATAACTATGCTCGAATATGAAGAATTACGACTTAAACTCCTTGAATACGAGAAACCTCTTGAGGACCTCAAAAAAGCTCTCGGTCTCTCGCAAATGAAGGATGAAATAAAAGAGCTTGAAGGCGAAGCCGCAAAGGAAGGCTTTTGGGATGATCTTGAAAACTCGCAAAAAGTGCTTCAAAGAACGAGTATGCTTAAAAATAAAGTTGCATCCTACGAGTCCCTTCACAGCCTTTTTGATGACAGTCTTGTAATGATTGAGCTTGCAGATGAAGAGGGCGATGAAACCCTGGTTGACGAATGTACCGCAAGTTTTGACGAGTTCAAATCAAAGCTCGACACAATGACTCTCTCCACGCTGCTTACCGGTGAATACGACAACAACAATGCCATCCTCACGTTCCATGCCGGTGCCGGCGGAACAGAGGCCCAGGACTGGGCGGCAATGCTTTTCCGTATGTACAACAGATGGGGCGAGCGTCATGGGTTTAAGGTTAGTACGCTTGACTACCTTGACGGAGATGAGGCAGGTCTCAAATCCGCAACACTGCTTATTGAGGGAGAAAATGCGTACGGCTACATGAAGAGTGAAGCCGGTGTCCACAGACTGGTACGTGTGTCGCCGTTTGACGCAGCAGGTCGTCGTCATACATCTTTCGCATCTCTTGAAGTTATGCCGGAAATAGACGACAATATTGAAGTTGATCTTCGTCCGGAGGATATTGAAATGGAAGTTTACAGAGCTTCCGGTGCCGGCGGACAAAAGGTAAATAAGACCTCCTCCGCAGTTCGTCTCATACATAAGCCAACCGGCATAGTCGTATGTTGTCAGGTTGAACGCTCTCAGCACCAGAACCGTGAAGTTTGTATGAGAATGCTCAAGTCAAAACTCATTGAGATAAAAGAACGTGAACACCTTGAAAAAATAGAAGATATAAAGGGTGTAAAAACCGAAATTGCTTGGGGCAATCAAATTCGCTCATACGTATTTATGCCGTACACACTTGTAAAAGACACAAGAACCGGCTTTGAAATGGGTAATATCAACGCTGTTATGGATGGAGATCTTGACGGTTTCATCAATGCATACCTTCAGATGCAGTCACTTGAAAACCTCAAAAACAATTGACATCCGATAACTTTGTTGTTATAATATATATCCGCATGCGGTTTATTCCGCATAATCCTTGCTCTGTCCGAATAAGGCGACAGGGCCAAAAGACCAAAAGGAGGTGCTAGAAATGGCAGCAAAAAACTATGAGGCTATGCTCGTATTCTCTGTAAAGAATGGCGACGAAGCAGCACAGCAGCTTTTTGAGAAGTTCAAAGCTCTTATCGAAAAGCATGGTACCATTGAAAACGTAGATGAGTGGGGTAAGCGCAAGCTCGCTTATGACATCAACTACGAGTCAGAGGGTTACTACTACGTAGTTGATTATTCGGCTGAACCGGAATTTCCCGCTGAATTCGAGCGTGTGCTCGGAATCACGGACGGTGTTCTCCGTTTCCTCAACACATCCAAGTAATCATAGGAGGTACAACTATGCTTAACTGTGCAATCATCATGGGTCGTCTTACTGCTGACCCTGAACTTCGTACCACTACAAGCGGAATTTCTGTTACAAGTTTTTCCGTTGCAGTTGACCGTTCCTACCAAAAGCAAGGCGAGGAGCGCCAGGCAGACTTCATAAATGTTGTTGCATGGAGACAAACTGCGGAATTCGTTACACGTTATTTCCACAAAGGTTCCATGATAGCAATACAGGGCTCTATCCAGACCCGTAATTATGAAGACAAGACAGGCGCAAAGCGCACCGCTGTTGAAATTCTTGCAGACAACGTAAGTTTCTGCGGCTCAAAAGCAGAGTCAGGTACCGGAAACTTCCAGCCACAGGCTGCAGCTTCGCCGGCAGCAACATCTGCTCCGTCATTCTCAACTGCAGGCGCAGATGATTTCTCATCCGTTGCTATGGAGGACGAATTACCATTCTAACTTAAGGAGGATTAATTCTATGGCATTCGATAGATCACGCGGCAAAAAGTCACGTAAAAAAGTATGCGCATTCTGCGTAGAAAAAGTCGACAAGATCGACTACAAGGACACAGCTCGTCTTCGCAAGTTCACATCTGACAGAGCAAAGATCCTTCCAAGACGTGTAACAGGCACATGTGCTTATCATCAGCGCGAGCTCACATCAGCTATTAAGCGCGCTCGTCACGTTGCACTTCTTCCATATTCAGCTGACTGATTTTCAGCATAAGAATGAAGAAATAAAAGACCGGATGCCAAGCATTCGGTCTTTTTTTAATTTTTTTAAGTTTAGCTTTCACCTGCAAAAATCATTTGTCAAGCCGATGTTTAAGCAGCGGAATCGCCGTCGCAATTGCACTCCAGAGAATCTGGAAAAGCACAATCTGTCCACCGGTTATTCCAAAGCCCTCTTTTCCCGCAAGCACACCGAGAATAATGAAAAGTACAAGTGCAATTCCGGAGTAAATAGCGGCAACTAAGTTATTCACAGATACATTGTCCTGCAGCTCGCGCGCCTCATAGATTGACTTGAGAGAGGCTTCAATAGTTCCATTGTGGATTATTCCCGCAGGTGCGGTTTCAATTTCTTCCTCTCTGTACTTTTCAAAAATATCTCCGGAGACAGGGCTGAGAATTTTTACTGCCGAGAGCGGAAGTCCGAAGAATCTGCAAATCATTTCTTCCGTTATATTGCAATCGCATGAGCGTACAAGCAACGACACGCCGGCCTTGTCTACGTTCTGAAGATATTTTCTCATATGTCTGTCCGCCTGATATTTTATAACAAACATAGCTGATATTTTTCCTGCAATAGCGAGATAAATGACTTTTCTGCCATCGTGCGTATACTGTGCTTCAAAATCTCTTTCGGGCGCATCTACATTGTGATTGATAAGAAGTTCCCTTGTTCCGAGAAGTACGCGTCTCCCGTGAATCCACGCCGAAAGACCGAGACGCTCCTCATACGCGAGCGATTCAACCGGAGGAAGCAAGTCTTTCTTTCCGAGAATAACCCCGTCGAAAATATCCGCAAGTGGTCCGCCTGATTCAATCACCAGTGCTGCCGCATAAAGAATTGCATCATCAATTCGCATGTTCTGGAATGTTTTTATACCGATTATGTTACATGAGCCCTTTCGGAAAATATCCGTACTGTCAAGGACATATGCATTTACGTCTACGCTGTCTGCCACTGCTCTGTGTCCCACTATGGCAGCACCGCTCTTGTTAAATCCCTTGTTGATAGCAAAAAGGGCGATATTTGATGCGATTGCCGAAAATGCGGGAATCCCTATACTGCACACAGCCGCAAACACACCGACTGCAAATATCGCATCATGTCTGATTATTCCGAAGATGACCGCCATAATAAGAGCTGCACCGGTTACCGGATAAATAAGGCGTTTTGCGTAATCGTCGGCAGGATCATCTTCAAATGAATTTTCTATAAAATACGACGGTCTGTCCATTTGAGCATTGTAGCAAATCTCAGGATCTCCTATAAGAAGACCTCTTCCGATTTCAAATGCATCATCCTCACCGGAAATCTTCTCGGAGCTGTAGAGTTTTGTCCCGTTTGTGACGAATTCGAAGTTTCCGTAAGTTCTGGCAACTGCAAGATACCTTGCCACAGTAGACAATGTAAGCGCAAGACATCCGGCTGCCGTATAAAGTGAAACCGTGGTATACGCGTCAGATGTAAAGAATGTTACCACCAAATCTTCAATAAGACATGCAACCGTAACGATAAAGGTTCCCGTTGCGGCATTTGGCTTCATGGATAAAAGCCCCTTTACACCGCGCGCAAGTGTGCTGACTCCGCAAAAAGCAGCCATGAGCAATATAGCAACGTTTATAACGCCGCATACAATTGCGCTTCCGCCGATAAGCTCAAGATTTCCGCCACTCTTTGAAACAATTCCTGTTATTATGAGTGCGACAACAGTGAGAACTGCCTGTATGATTGCGGTTATACCGGATACCTTCTTTGCACTCGCAAGTTCTCTTATTATTCTGCTTTTGTCTTCCGGCTTTTCGTATTCATCATCTATAAAATCGGTTATAAGAGCTCCGGCGGCAGAAGTCTTTTCGTTTCCTTCCGATTCCCCGTCATTCGGGTATTCATCCGGAAGTTCGGCGAAATCAGCATCAAGCTTAAAGGCTGCAACCTTTTGGTCACGCTTTTCCTTGAGTACTTCCTCCGCATTGTCTTCATCAATCTGCGGAATCTCTTCTTCTTCGCCGAATCCGACAAGTTTTATCTGTCCCACAACTCCGTCATCTTCATCATGGACTATCGGATTTTTTCCGTTTGCAACTATTGTCTTATCAACACTGCTGAGTTCCGCATCTGCGGAAACTATAGTAGGTATAGGTTCAAGATCAGCCGTATTCGTAAACTTACTTTTCTTTATAATACGTCCGTCACGCTCTATCGGATCCTTTTCCTCACCGTGATGAAGACGCTCATAGTCCGCGGTACGCTCAAGTCTTTGCTTCGGAACGTTCAAAAAACGTTCTCTGTACCTGTCTGTAGCCATGCCGCCCGCATGACTTTTCTCTATTTTTTCCGTCACTATCTGATGATCAATATTTTCGTTTCTCACCGGATAAATTCCGACTGTTTTCTGCGCAAGTGCCTTCTTTTCAAACTTTGAGGTTTCCTCCTCTTGCGGTTTTTCCTCATTTTCCGGAAGGTCCTCCTCAAATGTCGGCTCTGCGAGTTCCACTAAAATCTGAGTCTGATTCTCTGAAATTTCTTCCGCAAAATCTGCAGACTCATCACTTTTTTCCTCTTCTTTACTGTTTTCCCTATACGGGTCGTAAATAAGGTCAGGATTGTCCTGCTCCTTCTTTCTTTTTACAGGCTCACTCTGATTTGCTACAAACAGCCTCGTTTTCTGTGACAAAGGCCTTGATTCCGTTGCTGCGGTGTCAGGCTCATCCTGCTGCTCTGCAACTTCCGGTTCATCGTATTCGGAATCCGAGGTTTCGGAGGCACTATCCTGCGAATCAGTATCATCTTCCGTGCCGAAATCGCTCTCTGTTTCAGCTTCTTTTTCGGTTTTATGAAAAAGATTGTTTATCACTTCGGCTTTTTTATCAAGAGTTTCCTCTTCCTGCTTATCTATTCCGAGCAAATTGTCAATTTCAGACATTGACCACTTTCTGCCGGGGGCATCCTCTTTATGTTCTTCTTCACCGAGCGATGCAAGTATCTCATCAATCGACATATCTTTGTTTTCAGACATTTGAGACACCCCTTTCTAAATGCTTTTTATCTTCAGCCTTTGGCGGCTTACTTCATACATGGTTATTCCGGCTGCAACAGACGCATTAAGTGAATTGATTTCACCCCGAAGCGGAAGAGAAAGAACAAAGTCACATTTTTCTCTTACCAGTCGTCCCATACCCGAACCTTCCGAGCCTATAATCAATGCAAGCGGCCCCGTAAGATCCGTCTTACACCACACTTCTCCGTTCATATCAGTGCCGTATACCCAAACTCCGCGCTCTTTCAGTTCATCGATTGTGACTGCCAGATTGCTCACTCTTGCAACCGGCATATACTCAAGTGCACCTGCCGCAGTCTTGGCAACCGTAAAGCCCAATGTTGCACTTCTCCGTTTCGGAATGATAACTCCGTGCGCCCCGGCACACTCGGCGGTTCTTATTATCGCGCCTAAGTTATGCGGATCCTCTATCTCATCGCAGATTATTATAAACGGCGGCTCTCCCTTTTCTTCTGCTTTTTTGAATATATCGTCTACGGTTGCATATGTATGTGCCGATACTCTTGCTATGACACCTTGATGGTTACCGTTTTGGCACATATAGTCAAGTTTTTTCTGATCAGTGTCCTTTACTATTACCCCGGCATCTCTGCACATGGCAATTATCTTTCCGACAGACCCTTGATTCCTTTCTCCTTTCGCAACAAAGAGAGTATCAATTTCTCTCCCGGCTTTGAGTGCTTCCATAACAGGATTTCTGCCTATTATGAGATCCGTCCGGTTTTCGCTTTCGTGTGTTTCTTTCATCAAATTTTCGAGCCCCCGATAACACTTTGATAGCCACATCTAGATATTATTAAAATACATTATACCACCCATTGCGGTATTTTACAACAAAAAACCACAATATAATGCGCTTTTTCGCCTCATCCCAAGAGGCGATTTATAAGACTTTTACTATTGATTTTAAAAGCATTTTCATATATAATGTCAAATGATAAAAGCAGAGTGAGCTTTTGTTTGACCATATGGCGTGTGGGTCCTGTGCGGCAGAGCGCTGTGAATCATGTCAGGCGGGGAACCGAGCAGCATTAAGCGGTTAGCCCTGAGCGCCACAGTCCGCCTGCTCGCCGTATGGTCAAGTGAAGGACCCCTGCTTTTTTTCTACAAAATTTCGGGAGGGTAAGTTTTCATGTATCAGGCTCTTTACAGAAAATGGAGACCGCAGGTTTTTGCCGATGTTGTCGGTCAGGATCACATAACAACTACCCTTATGAACGAAATCCGGACAGGACGTCACTCTCATGCGTACCTTTTCACCGGATCGCGCGGCACGGGTAAAACAACATGTGCAAAAATCTTTGCAAAAGCTGTCAACTGCGAGCACCCTGTAAACGGTGATCCGTGCGGCGAGTGCGAAACCTGCAGAGGCATAGACAACGGTTCCGTAATGGATGTCATTGAGATTGACGCAGCATCAAACAACGGTGTTGACAACATACGTGACATACGCGACGAAGCAAACTTCACACCGGTCGGCGGCAAGTACAGAGTGTATATCATCGACGAAGTACATATGCTCTCAACAGGGGCCTTCAATGCGCTCCTTAAAACACTTGAGGAACCGCCTGAGCACGTGAAATTTATCCTTGCAACAACAGAAGTACATAAGCTTCCCGCAACTATTCTTTCACGTTGTCAACGTTTCGACTTTAAACGCATAACTCCGGAGGACATTGCAAAGCGGCTTGCATACGTTGCCGAAAGAGAGGATCTCACACTTGACGCCGATGCCGCAATGCTTATCGCACGTCTTGCGGACGGAGCACTGCGCGATGCATTGTCCATAATGGATCAGTGTATTGGACACAGCAGAAATATAACAACCGAAATTGTAAACGAAGCGGTAGGACTTGCCGGAAAGGATTACCTTTTCAGCCTCTCGGAAGCTATACTTAACAAAGACAGTGCATCGGCACTTGAAAAAATAAATGAGCTTCACAACCGTTCCTGTGATATGGAAAGGCTGTGCAACGAGCTTACAAATCACTTCAGAAATCTTATGATATGTCGTGCGGTCAAAGACCCGAAGGACCTTATAGTTTGTTCGGATCAGGAGCTGTCGGAGTATATTGATTCAGCTTCACGATACAGCATGAACTACATCCTTGAAGTGCTGAATGTGCTCGGCGATACTGTTTCAAATCTTCGAAAAGGCCTCAACAGACGCGTTGAGATGGAAATGGCAATAATAAAGCTTTGCGGAAACACCATCGAATCTGTCGCCCAGACTCCGGTTGAACACACAAACCCTGCACCGACTGCAACTGCAGCACCAACTGAAAATGTAAAGCCCGTCGAGAGTACAGACCCGCCTGAAAGCACAGAACCGTTCATGCATACAGAGCCGACACCGGCTGTTGTGACTTCTGAAGCGACTGCGCAAGTTATGCCGGATGACGGCATAAGCAACTATGTTTCGCTTAATGAAACCGTTTCCGACGGTCCGATTCCGACAAACACATGGAATGCAATCGTGCGGGAGGTTGTAAATACCGATAAATTGCTCATCGGCACGATGAACAGCGCAAAAGCATACAAAAAAGGTGACTCTCTCCTTATCTTCACCGACAATGTTTTGCTAAAACGCTTTGTCCCCGTTGAACCGCACAGGCAAAACATATACAACGCAACATTTACGGTTCTCGGAGAATATCTGAACCCTGTTATAACAGAAGAGGATCCGGACTTGACGGCAGATACATCGCAGACGGATGCAGATCCGCTTGACGCATTTATCAGCAACATAAAAAATGACAATCAAATTGATTTCAGTTTATTTATAGAGGAGTAAAAAAATGAAAGCCAGAGTACCAAATTCGGGCAAGGGCATGAACCAGGCCGGAATGATGAAACAAATTCAGAAAATGCAGGAGGACATGGAGGCAACGCAGAAGTCTGTCGAAGAGTCGGAATTCACTGCAAGCTCAGGCGGCGGAGCAGTTGAGGTTACCGTAAACGGTTCTCACGAAGTCAAAAGCATTAAAATTCAGCCGGATGTCGTTGACCCGGAAGACGTTGAGATGCTCGAGGACATGCTTATGGCAGCAACAAATGAAGCCATGAGAAAAGCAAGCGAGACAATGGAACGAGAGATGAATAAAATCACCGGCGGAATGAATATTCCCGGTCTCGGCGGATTATTATAATTATGAGTCTCGGCTACAATCTCGCCTCACTTGAGGAACTAGTAAACCAGTTTCGTCGCATGCCCGGCGTCGGTGAAAAAAGTGCACAGCGAATGGCATTCCACGTTCTCAACATGAATCCGGATGATGCCAGGAAATTTGCAGATGCCATACTTTCAGCGCACGAAAAAATACATAAGTGTGCCATATGCTGCAACCTTACAGAAGATGAGCTTTGCAATGTATGCAGAAATGAGGCACGTGACAAATCCGTCATCTGTGTTGTTGAAGACCCGAGGGATGTTGTTGCAATAGAGCGTACACGCGAGTACGACGGAACCTATCACGTTCTTCACGGTGCCATTTCCCCTATAGGAGGAATAGGGCCGGACGATCTTACAATAAAGGAGCTTCTTTCGCGTCTCGACGGCGTAAAAGAGGTCATCATGGCAACCAACCCCACTGTCGAGGGCGAGGCAACGGCGATGTATATTTCAAGGCTTTTAAAGCCCTTCGGGGTGAAGGTCACGCGCCTTGCATACGGCGTACCGGTGGGTGCAGATCTTGAATACGCGGACGAGGTAACACTTACACGTGCCATGGAAGGAAGACGCGAGATATAATTTCGCAACCGTAAGGAGATGAAATACGTGGCAGAAAAAAAAGACAACGGTCTTACAACCGTTGCAACAAATAAAAAGGCATACCACGACTATTTCGTACTCGACAGTTATGAAGCGGGTATCGAGCTTTTCGGAACAGAGGTCAAATCTGTTCGTCAAGGCAAGATTAACTTAAAGGATGCATGGTGCAGCATAGACTCAGGCGAAATATTCGTAAACGGCATGCATATAAGCCCATACGATCACGGAAACATCTTCAACCGCGACCCAATGAGGAAAAGAAAGCTTCTCATGCACAAACGCGAAATTGAGAAGCTGTTCGGTCAGACCAAGCAGCAGGGTTTAACGCTCATACCTCTCTCAGCATACTTTAACAGAGGCAGACTTAAAATCCAGGTCGGTCTCTGCAAAGGTAAAAAGAGTTACGACAAACGAGAAACCATTGCACGAAAAGATGCGCAGCGCGAGGCAGAACGCGCCTTCAAAGAGCGCACACGCTGAAAATAAAACAATCAAAACTTTTTTGACCCGGGGCACAAATATGACCGGAACGAATTAGTGGAGATTTTTTTATAAAAAAATCGGAACAGATGAGTTCCGGTCATATTCGGGGACGAAAGGATTTCGACGGGGATTCTGAATCACGATAAGCGAGTAGTGGTGTAAGCCCACTTTAATCCCTTACACGTTTTCAAAAGAAACGACAACAAACCAGTTTTACAGGCTGCCTAAGTGCAACCCGTCTTAGTTAAGAGTACCGCGACTTAACATAAGGCGTCTACCGGCGGTGAACGTGAACTGTGCCTTGTTCCGGACACAGTCATGACCTTGGAACTACCGAAAGCTTTAGCCTGATTGCCGGCGACTGCTCGAGGGAATCAAAAAAGACAATATACACTCGTAGAAAGTTGTGTGGATGGGTTTTCGGACGCGGTTTCGATTACCGCCGTCTCCACCAAAAAAGAGCTATACCTTCATGGTATGGCTCTTTTTCTTATGATAGGTAATAATCTTTTAGTTCAAACGTCTGTCCTATAATCACAAATATATTGGTGTAAAATGTCCGACAACGCTTATATAATCATGTCCGTCATCAGACCAAATAGCCATCGCGGTAGCATGACAAGGGAACAATTTACCGTTAAGTCGCAATTCAACATCCATCCTAACAACAGGGTCATCACTCGTTGTCAGCAACAATTTTTCGCGCAATGCATCCCAATACTCAATCGGAAGAAGATTATCCTCACTGGTTCGTGAATTAAAAGCCACTTTTCGCTTTGCTTCGCCAAGTTCTTGCGGATAAACATATGTGATTTTATGCAGCAATTTATCGTATTCAAACAAAACGCCGTAACAATTTTCCATAAAGAAGAATTTTTTCTTACTCTCATTGTCAAGCAATTTACACAAAGCATCATCCTTCGGCAAATCATTGTTTGCAAGCAATTCTCCTATTATTCCGGATATATCGCTTTGATAATCAATATGCCCGCTGTTACGCATAAGTTCCTTGAGTTGCTCGGAAATATCCGTCAAACATTTTAAAATCAACGGATTAAATATGCCACACTCACCGCCGAGTATCATTTCCATTGCTCTTTCATGCGAAAAGGCCTTTTTATAACAACGGTCACTGGTCAATGCATCATAAACATCCGCTATAGAAACAACCTGCGCGGAAATAGGAATTTCATCTCCTTTAAGCCCATCCGGATAGCCGTTTCCGTCATACTTTTCGTGATGGTGACGACATATGGTACGAGCGGTACGTACGAATTTGCTGTTTTGGTCAAAGCTCTCGTCACTCAGCATTTTGTCGCCCTCGGTGGTATGCGTTTTCATCAATGCCCATTCTTCTTCCGTCAATTTTCCCGGTTTATTAAGAATGGATTCAGGTATCTTGATTTTACCGAGATCATGCATTGCCGCAAGCGATGAAATAAGTACAATGTCCGTCTCCCTAATCTCATACTTATCTGTGATTTCGACTAATCTGTGAAGTATGAGATTTGTGATATTCTGGACATTCAATGTATGACTTCCCGATTCATGATTCCTTTGCTCAATGATATTACTGAAAATATTGATCATTGAATTGTTGATTTTTTCGCGCTCTTTAACTTGATTTTCAACCATATGAAGAAGGGTTCTTTGATTTTTGAAAACAAGCAGTGTATTGCTTACGCGATTCTGTACCACACAAGCGCGGAAAGGACGGGTAATGAAGTCGGTTGCACCGAGTTTATACGCTTGTGAAATAATTGAATCATCTTCCTCTGCGGATATGATAATAACAGGAATTTTTTCAATCATACGATTTACATTCATCGCACGCAGAACATCCATGCCGTTCATTTTCGGCATGTTTAAGTCAAGCAAAATGATATCCGGAATTTGAAGTTTGCTGAGAATATTCAACGCCTTAATTCCATCTTCGGCGTATGTATACTCGTACTGATCTCCCAATATTTCGCTTAACATTTCACAGTTCAGCTTAAGATCGTCAACAATCAATATCTTACTTTTCTCCATACTCATCATCCTCTCATCATTTTTTACCGACGGCAACATATTTTTCTATAATTCTGTAAAGTTTTTGCGAATCAATAGGTTTGCTTAGATAATCAGTCATTCCGACTTTGTCTGCAGAAATACGATCTTCATCAAAAGCGTCGGCAGTCACCGCAATAATAGGAATAGATTTGGCATCCGGCCGGGCTAGATTGCGTATGGTTTGTGTTGCTGTAAATCCATCCATAATCGGCATGCGTACGTCCATTAAAATAATATCAAATGAATCTTGCTCAGACGATACAAAGATATTGAGTGCTTCTTGTCCGTTATTTGCCAATGTGACTTCGCATCCGATTTTTTCAAGGATAGTGCGAGCGACATACACGTTGAGTTCATTATCCTCTACCATTAACACGCGAATTCCTTTTAGTTTAGCGAATTTTTCATCTTGATGTTCATCTTCTTTGTATCCTGATGGTATATCGGAATTATCCTCTCCAATAACATCAGCGAATATTGTTGCAACAAACTCCGAGCCCTCACCAAACTTGCTTTTAACGGAAACAGTTCCATCCATCGCCTCAACAAGCCTCTTGACAATTGCCAATCCGAGTCCTGTGCCGGGAATACTGTAACCGAGGTCCGAGCGTTCTTCTCTTGAAAACGGCTCAAAAATATGTTCAAGAAATTCCTTGCTCATACCGATTCCGTTGTCTCTTACGGTAAATTGGATTTTTAATTTATTGTCATCATACAAGAGATTCTTTATTTCAAACCATACATCGCCACCCTCAGGTGTAAATTTTGCGGCATTTGACAGCAAATTAAAGAAAATCTGATTATAGCGCAGTTTATCCACATAGATTTTATAAGTTCCGGGGGCGGTTTCAAGATGAAAGTTTATGTGGCGTTCATCCATAAGCGGACGCACAACTGTATTTATGGTGTCCAAAAATTCAGATCTCGTTAAAGGTTCTTTATGAAATTCCAATTTGCCACTCTCAATACGGCTCATATCCAAAATATCATCTATAAGTCCGAGAAGAAAATCGCCGGATAAACTTATTTTTTCCAAATAATCATGTATGAGATTGATGTCATTTTCTTTACGGGCTAAATCCGTAAGATTGATGATAGCATTCATCGGTGTGCGAATATCATGACTTACATTTGAAAGAAATTTCGTTTTTGCAAGATTTGCCTCTTGCGCCTTTTCCAATGCCGATTGAACTTTTTCATTCGTTTCTCTTTGCAGAGTATCCGAATTCACCGACGCCATAAACAAAAATGCAAGTGAGGATACCGCAACCGAGCAGAATGGCATAAAAGGATAAACTTGATAAATAGGTATGGCAAAACTGTTTATTATTGTAGCTGACAGCGGAATGAGAGAAACCCATATTGCCTTTCGATAATATTTCTCAATCGATTGCTTATGTCTTATACGAATCACAATCGCATCCGTTATCGGTTCAATATAATAAAACAAGTTAAGTACGGAATAAGCTGTGAAAAACGGGCCTCTTACATATGAGCCATCCTCCGCAATTGAAAACAGAGCACCGGTAAAGGGTGTTATAAGTACGCTTATCATCAAAGCGATTCCGGGAATATACTCAATTCTTTTTAATCTGTCGCTTATGGTTTTTCCGACAAAATTTCTTGTAAATGTGTGCCAAGCCAAAGGCAACATAGTATATGTAATGTAAAACAAGAAGGCTATGGCGGCAAATCCCCTGGCAGGAGTATTCGGGATAAGGTCCCAGGCGATAAAAACACCATCCATAAGGACATATGCCATCGTGGATCCTATGAGAGCAAGGCTGCATCTGCGTATTGCCGGTTCATGAAAAGCGACATTTGAACGAATAAAAAGTATCATCAGGAAAAACAGCAGAAAAAATGTAGTTGTCAAATAACTTCCTACCATAAGCGCCACCCCTCAATCATTTTAAGTTTTCCAGTGCTGCAAAAACTCTTTTGTGTTCTTGTTCCAAAGCAGGAAGAGCAAGCCTTGCTTTTTCGGTTTCACCGCTCCTCAAAAGCTCAGTCACGGCTGACGCTTGCTCAAACAGGTGCTCAAGTCCGAGATTTGCACAAACCCCCTTGAGTGTATGTGCCGCGCGAAAAGCCTCTTCATTGTTGTTATTACAAATAGCAACAGAAAGATTTTCGAAACTTTTATCATCCTTAAATCTTATTAAAAACCGTTTAACAAGTTCTGCACTTCCACCCAAACGGCAAACTACTTGCGACGAATCAGCCCCAATGCTGTTATAAAATTGCTTTAAGTCATCCATCATCATCCCTTCTTTCGCATTTTTTTCCATCAAGAGTCTAAAAAAGATCGGGAGAGAGTGTCACTATACCGGCTACCCCCCCCGATCGGTTTGCTTACTTGTAGAATCAATCACCAAACGGAGATTAAAATTTTTCATCTTTAGTCTTTATTTATCATATTTCTACAAAAAAGTCAATGAAAATTTTTAATATATGTAAAATGTCACCAAATCAGTACTTTCTAACATTTGTCAATCAGATTCACGGCTGCGGATAAATCGTAAAATTGCATCTGCTGTTTTTTCAACACCTATCGATGAGTCTATAGACAATTCATAGTTTCTGCTATCACCCCAGCGTTTACTCGAAATATGATTATAGTATGAGGCTCTGGCTTTATCTGAACGACGAATGTTATTATTAGCTTCATCCAAAGTATCTCCGTATACTTCCATCACTCGACCAATGCGGTAATCCTTTGGCGCATGAATAAATATACGGACCACATTCTTATAGTTTTTCAGTACATAATCAGCCGCCCTGCCTACAATCACGCAGGAACCTCCGTATGCAATTTTGCGAATTATACGCTCCTGAGCATCAATTGCCTGCTGAACCGCATCGGAACTTAGGTACAGATCACGCAAGGCGTTTGGTGCATTTTTGTGAATATCCGAAATAAACTCCCGATCAAGTCCGCTTTCATGAGCTGCAAGCGCAACCATTTCTTTGTAATAAAAAGGTATTCCCAATTCTTGTGCTACCAATTTTCCTATTTGTTTGCCTGACGAGCCATGTTCACGCGCAATTGTTATAATAACGCCGGGGTTCGAGGGTTTGAGAGCAACGGTGTCGTCATCATCAATCTTCACCGGCCTTGCCTCTCTTACATAGTCATTACTCAAAAATTGACGATAAAAAATCATTCCCACGGTGCTAGTCACAACCTCTGTAACGGGATAAGTCAGCCAAAACCAATTCAAACCGAATCTTGAAAATATGTATCCGAGCGGAACAAACAGAATCACTGTCCGAATTATCGTCAGTGCAGAACTCTTAAGACTTGAACCTACGGCCTGAAAGAAAACAGGAAAAATCAACGATGTAACCATAGGCAAAAAACCGGGCCCGATAATGCGAAATCCAAAGCTGCCAATCTCAAGGACCAATTTATCCGATGTAAACACTCGAAGCATCTGTTCCGGAATAGAAACAAAGCACAGTGTTCCGAATGCCATCAAAGCAAGGCCAAACAGAACAGATGTAGACAAAGTTTTTCTGCACCTGTCAATATTTCTCGCGGCATAATTATAACTTATCACCGGAACAATACAGGTTTGCATCGCCCCAAGAGGGATAAAGAAAAATGTCTGCCATTTATAGTAGAGTCCCAGTGCCGTCACCGCTTCGTCGCAAAATCCGGCAAGAATCAGGTTAAGTCCCAATATGTAAAAGGTGTACGCGGATTGCATAAGGATATTCGGCGCACCGAGACGAAAAATTCTGCCGATGTAATGCGGGTATACGTCCATTTTCGGAGATTTCCTACAACCTTTTTTCATTACGATAAGAGCTGCCGCAATCTGTCCCGCAACAGTCGCAACAGCCGCACCGGCGATTCCCATTTCGGGAAATCCGAACATACCGAAAATCAACAATGGGTCAAGAATAATGTTGGTTATCGCACCGAATATTTGCGCAATCATGGGAGTTTTCATATCTCCAGCGGATTGAAGCACCTTTGTCCATATACTTTCTAAAAACAATCCGAAGCTGAATATGCAGACAATTCTGCCGTATATGATAACATCTCTGATTACCGCTTCTGAATCGGTTGATATTTTCGCATAAAAAGGCATGATAAACCAGCAAATTAATGCAAATAAAAACCATAACACGATGGCTAGCGGCGTTCCTACACCTGCATATTCCTCTGCCTCTTTTCGATTCCCCGTTCCAAGTTTTGCAGACATTACGGTGTTAATACCCACACCCGTTCCCACTGCGATGGCAATCATCAGAAGTTGAATCGGATAGACAATAGACAGAGCAGTCAACCCATCACCTGAATATCTGCCGACAAACAAGCTGTCCACTATGTTATAAAGAGCCTGAATAAGCTGTGCCAGCATAACCGGCGGAGCAAGTCGAAAAAGTATTTTACTTATTTTTTCTGTGCCGAACACATCTGTCTGTTCCATACGATTCATTTCACTTCTTTCAAAGTATAAACTTTACTGTATCACTGGGATTATACTACTGTTTATAAGTATTTTACAGATTTTTTGACAAATTTTTTCAATGCACACAAAATATAAGGCCGCCAAATCTCAAATGAGATCCGGCGGTCTTTGTTTATTGTTTACACAGGGATTTCAAATAATCAATTTCCTTTTCGTCAGTGATGTCGAAAAACTTGATACATTCGTCAAATGATTTGAATTTTTTAAAGGAATTCTTTATAAGTTCAAGGCGACCTTCATTTTTACCTTTTTCAATGCCGCGGGCTTCACCCTCTGCAATTCCTTCAGCCTTGCCTTCTCTCACTCCACGGTCATATATTCCTTGGCTCCAACTTCCCATATCACTTAACCCCCGTTTCGTGTTATCATCCGGACTCATCCCATAGTCCTCTTTCATTCGTTCTATCTTATCTTCCGGAAGTATACTGTCTGACAACAGTGTTGTGAGTAGTCCCACAATATTGTTCTCCCTTATCTCTTCCGGTCTCTCAAGTCCTACAAACACTATGTTTACCATGTCATAGTTGATTTTCTTTTCTTTAAAACATCCTAGCACATTTTCTTCCTTAAAACAATATCTCGTAATTGTATTACGTAACTCTCTGTGTTCAGGTCCGCATATCCAGATTGAGTATACCTTTTTCAGTTTATCATATTCCGAGCCTTTGAATTCTTTTCCGTACTGTGAAGATAATAGTCTGCCTGTGTAATAATGTGCTCTCTTTATCAGAGGATAACCGAGGTTTGATTGATTTTGTATTTCAAGATTGATTATAAGCTTTATGGTTTCGTTGGACTCAGGTACAAGAGAATCAAAGAGTATATCGTACTTTACCATACCCTCATAGTAGAGCTTGTCCTCTGTATTGTTTCCTTTTATAACCGGAGAATAAGTTTCATCAGGATTGACTCCAACAGATTCAGGATTTATGTCACCCTCTATACACTTTTCCGCTATTGTTTTTTCATCAACATCCTTGTACTCCGAAACACATTCTTTTAGTATTCTTGCGAGTATCATCTTATCAGAAAGTATTCTCTTACAAGCTGCATCATACTTCGAGTTTCTGCCGTATGTTCTTAAGTTATCAAAAGTTATGTTATCCATTTTGTTCTCCTTGCTTTGATAAGTATTTGAGGGATATTTGACAAGACTTTTTGAAAACACACTTTTCAATTACACTTTTTCAAGGTAAAGCTTTCTGAAGAGACACCATTTTCTACTCAATACTCCGCTAGCGCCCCATTCTATTTTTAAAAGGTGAGCGACGCTTCGTCTTTCGTATAAAACGATATCTCTTCACGCATTTAACTGATAGAACTTTCGTCGGTAAAAAATGATTTACAAAAAGGCTTTCAAAAAAGATCCCTCTATATATAGAATACTTTTCGAGGGCAAAGTCAGACAAAAAAAGAACGAAAGGTCGAAAATTCGCTATAAACGGTCGAAATGTTGTTAACAGAGTATAAACACAAAAAAAGCAACCCCCGCGCCACACGGGGGTTGCCTTTTCATTTTATCAAAAGATATTCAATATTTCTTACAGCAGCTTAGACATTTTTGCCCATCTCATATGCCTCATCATAACCAGGGGTGTTTTTTATTTCGCCGATCTGCCATGCGCCTGTGCCATAAATGATTCCGGCCTCATCAGCACCCTTTGCAAACCTGTCGCAGAGTATGTCCGAATTGCCGCACTTTCGCGGGCTTGAAGAAATAATAAGTACATTTTTCATGGTATCAGTCCTTCCATATCTCTTTTGCCATATTAAATGCAGCCCACGCTTTCGGCCATCCTGCATAGAATGCCGCATGTGTGAGTATTTCCGCAATTTCATCCTTTGTCACACCGTGGTTTTTGGCGTTTTGGAGATGAAACTTAAGTGAGCTGTCAAGAATACCGCTTGCCATAAGTGCGGTTACTGTCACAATGCTCCTGTCTCTTGCGGAAAGCTTATCCTCTCTTGACCAAACCTCACCGAAAAGTACATCGTCGTTGAGCTGTGCAAACTTCGGCGCAAAATCTCCGAGAGCATCTCTGCCGGCAGTTACTTTTTCCATTGTTATTTTACCTCCAATGTATTTACCCATTCAGTGACATCAGATTCAGACGCACCGGATGAAAATCTTTTTCCTTCAAGCCATGTGCCTGTTCCGGCCATTTTTTCAAGTTCCTTACCGCTGTTACCAACTCCCGAGCTTGCGGATGTGCAGAACGGGATAACCGTTTTACCTGAAAAATCATTTGCCTTTACGAATGTGTCAACAGGCCACGCTGCAATACCCCACCAGATAGGGTATCCGATAAAAATTGTATCATAGTCAGAAAAATTATCAACCGTTGTACTTTCAAGCTCAACGTCTCTCTTATCCGGGTTATCGTGCTCATAGCACACGCGGCTGTCTTTGTTATTGTAGTTAAGGTCGTCGGAATCATAAGCCTCGGTAGGCACAAGTTCAAAGAGCGTTCCGCCGACTGCATTTGATATGTACTCAGCCACACGTTTTGTGCTGCCTGTAGCCGAGAAATAAACGATCAGTGACTTCGAGCCTGTACCGAGTTCACCGGAAGTTACGTCTTTAGAGTTTACATTGCCGGATGTCGTGCCTGCGTCACCTGTCGCGGTCGATTTTCCGCATGATGACAATGCAAAAATCATAACAAGGCACATAAAAAGAGAAATAAATCTTTTCATCAAAGTTCAGCTCCTTACCAGTTTCTCTTTTCCTTGGAAGAGTCGTTGTTCTTTTTTCTCTCCTCAACCATGTTTACAAACCACTCCACCATCTTCGGATCAGAGTGTGAGAAGAAAGAGCTCTCCTGTTTATCCATTGCGGCTATCTCTGCCATATCCTCATCTGAGAGCTTAAAGTCAAAGATGTTGAGGTTCTCTTCCATTCTTTCAATATGTGTCGATTTCGGAATAACAACAACTCCGCGCTGTGTATTCCAACGAAGCATAACCTGTGCGGCTGTCTTTCCGTATTTTTCGCCTATTGCTTTAAGAGTCGGATTTTCAAAGAGATTTCCTCTGCCCTCTCCCAGCGGAGCCCATGCTTCAAGCGTTATACCGTACTTCTCTGCCCACTCTTTAAGGTCCTTCTGCTGATTGAGAACGTGAGTCTCCATCTGATTTACCATTGGTTTTATCCTGTTGAACGATGCAAAATCAATCATTCTGTCAGCATAGAAATTTGAAATTCCTATAGCACGGATTTTTCCCTCATCATAGAGCTCCTCAAGTGCTCTCCACGCACCGTACGCATCAGAAAACGGCTGATGAAGAAGTACAAGGTCGATGTAATCTGTCTTGAGTTTGCGCATGGATTCAAGCACAGATGCCTTTGCCTGCTCATATCCGTAGTGTTCAATCCAAATCTTTGTCGTAAGGAAAATATCCTCTCTTGGGATACCGGATTTCGCTATCGCATTTCCGACTTCCTCTTCATTGAAATACGACTGTGCCGTATCAATATGTCTGTAACCGACTTTGAGAGCGTCCGACACGCAGCGTTCACACTCGTCCTTTGTAACAAGATAAACACCGTATCCGAGAATCGGCATCTTTACGCCGTTTGACAATGTAACATATTCCATAATAGATCCTCCACTCAAAATTAAAGCTTGTTATACTCCTCATCCGATACCGGTTCACACCACTCCGTACTCGTGCCTTCGCCCGGGACTTCTATTGCAAGATGTTGAAACCAGGAGTCATTTGCGGCACCGTGCCAGTGCTTTACTCCCGCAGGGATATTCACAACATCTCCCGGTTTAAGTTTCCTTGCCGGCTTATCCCATTCCTGATACCAGCCTTCTCCTGCAGTAACAATGAGCATCTGTCCGCCGCCCGATTTTGCATTGTGAATATGCCAGTTGTTGCGGCATCCCGGTTCAAATGTAACATTGCCGATCGGGACCTGCTCCGTTGACAACATGTTGAGATAGCTCTGTCCCAAAAAATACTTTGCATACGCATCATTTGGCATTCCTATCGGGAAAACACTCAATTCTTTAATATCCATTTTTCAATATCCTTTCTGCTTTTTTCTACTTTTGCGCCCTGAATTGCAATGCCGTCTTTAACAGTTGCAGTCGGACATATCTTTTTTATATCTTTCATGCTGCAGCCGAGTCCGCTCCCCTCGTGAGTGCAGAGCGGCTTTATGATCTTACCGTTAAAGTCGTACTGTTCAAGAAAAGTAAATACAGCCATCGGCATTGTACTCCAATAGTTCGGATAACAAAGATAGATTTCGCTGTATTTATCAATATCATCCGGAAGATTTTTCACCGTCGGGCGTGCATTGTTTCTCTGATCCTCCTGTGCCTGTGCAATACACTCGTTGTATCCCTTTGAATACGGAATCTCTTGTTCAATTTTAAAAATATCTGATCCCGTAAACTCCCGAATGATATTTGCCGCAATCTCGGTGTTGCCGACATTCAAAAATTTAAGCATGCCGTTCACATAGTTCTCATCGGCACGTGAATAATAAACAACCAGTTTGTCGCTCATTCTGTTTGTCCTCCTTTTCGAAATTGTTGTCACTATCTGAAATATACCACTTTACGTTTTGACACAGAATCTCCGATATGTTATCATTGTGTCAACTTTAAGTTTACACACGCGTGGGAGGTTTAGTATGTATAACCATCTTCTTGAAACGTTTATAGCAGTCGCGGATCTCGGCAGCTTCACAAAGGCCGCAGATCAGTTATTTATTTCATCGACGGCTGTAATGAAACAGATAAATACACTAGAGAATCACCTTGACTTAAAACTCCTCGACCGTACTTCCGCCGGTGTTTCGCTGACAGCGGCAGGGAAAGTCATTTATAAAGATGCAAAATTCATGATCGACTATTCAAAAAAATCCATCATGAGTGCAAAGGAAGCAACAGTGGACTATGAGACCACATTTTGTGTGGGTACATCGCTGCTTAATCCCGCCAAGCCTTTTATGGACATATGGTACAGAGTAAACAATAAGTTTCCGGATTACAAACTCCACCTTGTGCCTTTTGAGGACAATCACGAGGGCATTCTTTCGGAAATTGAAAAGCTCGGCGAAAAATTCGACTTCCTCATAGGCGTTTGCGACTCCAAAGCATGGCTCTCCGTGTGTAATTTTCTCCCGCTCGGCAGATACAAGAAAATGATTGCCGTTTCAAGAGATCACCCGCTCGCAAAAAAGGACAGAGTAAACATTGAGGATCTATACGGTGAAACTCTCATGATGGTCTGCCGCGGTGACTCCGGCGTAAATGATTTCCTGCGCAACGACCTTGAGAAAAACCATCCGCAGATAACAATTGAGGATACCCCCCGCTTTTATGATATGTCCGTTTTCAACCGCTGTGCCGAAACCGGCAATGTACTGCTTACCATAGAGTGCTGGCAAGACGTACATCCCGGCCTTGTAACAATTCCCGTCAATTGGAGCTATGAAATACCATATGGACTTCTCTATAGCTTAAATCCTCCCGAGGATGTAATTTCCTTTGTAAACACGGTCAGCAAAATCAGAAATTAAAAAGTTGAATTTTCAGCCATAAGATATTAGAATTAAAATGGATTATAAAATCCGATCCAAATTAAGGGAGGCATAAGCAATGGGCTTTTTAACAGGAAAAACAGCAATTATCACGGGCGCCGGTCGTGCGGTCTTAAGTGACGGACGTTGCGGATCAATCGGGTACGGAATCGCAACCGCTTACGCAAAAGAAGGCGCAAATCTCGTAATCACGGGACGCAATGTAAAGAAACTTGAAGATGCCAAAGCAGAACTTGAAGAGAAGTACGGAATAAAAGTTCTCACAGTACAAGCTGACATCAGTGCCGGTGCAGACAACGAGGCTATTGCGAAAGATGTTGTAAAACAAGCAATTGACACCTTCGGCAGTATACAGGTGCTCATAAACAATGCACAGGCATCTGCATCCGGTGTCGCACTTGCCGACCATACGACAGAGCAATTTGACCTCGCTCTTTACTCGGGTCTCTATGCTGCATTTTACTACATGAAAGCCTGCTATCCGTACCTTGCGGAGTCAAAGGGAAGTGTAATTAACTTCGCTTCCGGCGCGGGCCTTTTCGGAAACTACGGTCAATGCGCATATGCTGCCGCTAAAGAAGGTATCCGCGGTCTTACAAGAGTTGCCGCTACAGAATGGGGCAAGGACGGCATAAATGTAAATATCGTATGTCCTCTTGCATGGACAGCACAACTTGAACAGTTTAAAGAAGCATATCCGGATGCATTTGTTGCCAACGTAAAAATGCCTCCTATGGGCCACTACGGAGACGCCGAGGAAGAAATCGGACGCGTTTGCGTTCAGCTTGCTTCACCTGATTTCAAGTATATGTCGGGCGAAACTCTCACGCTCGAAGGCGGAATGGGCCAACGTCCGTAAGAAATATATATTTGGAGGAGATTTCAATGTCTATTGAAGTATCAGAAAGATTCTTCCCATCCACTTCCAAGGCAGGAGTAAATATCAGATACCTTGTTTGGAAAGACACAGGCGACAAAAAGCCGATCGGCATTATCCAGCTCACTCACGGATGGGGTGAACACATCGAGCGTTACGATGAAATGGCTCGTCTCTTTGTTAAGAACGGCTATGTTGTATGCGGACAGGATCATCTCGGACACGGTCACACAGCAGGTGTACCTTGTGTAGGTCTTTATCCTGAGGATGCGGGAAAAGCAATGGTCGAGGACATGCATGAGCTTCGTAAAATCATGCAGGCAGAGTACAAAAAACTGCCTTACATGCTCTACGGACACAGCCTCGGGTCAATGATGGTACGTGATTACATAATGAAGTACAGCAAGGGTCTTGCGGCTTGTGTTATATGCGGAACCGTTCTCATGCCGAACTTTGCGTTCCTTTTAAGCAAACCGCTTCACCTTCTTTACAAGCTTACTCCGGCATCATTTGAAAAGTCATGTGAGAGAGCAAAGAAAAAGAGAAACGCAGATGACACACCGTCAACTAAAATGCCACCGCTTTCAAAACGTCTTGCAACAAGCTGGATTTCATTTGACAAGCAGAACATCATCACATACAACCAGAGTCCTTACACATACATTGCTCCGGATTTGTCGATTCTCAATATGATTGCGACTTGTCTTAACACGGGAAAACCGTTTTGGGCTTATAAAACAAGCAAAAAAGTACCGTATTTTGTTTGCTCAGGCAAGTATGACATCTGTGGTGTACATTGTATGGGACCAAATAAGGTTTATAACGAACTCAAGCGTGCCGGAAGGAATGTTCAACTCAAGATTTACCCGAACGCAAAGCACGAGATTCATAACGAAACCGAAAACGGCACAAAGCTTGAGGTTTACGCAGATCTCCTCAAGTTCTTCAACGACAACAACCCACTTCTTAAAAAGTAATTTTACGAGCAATAAAGAAAAAGAGTCGGAGTGACAAGCTCCGGCTCTTTTCCCTTTGTCATTTCGACAAATTCATTTATTTCGGAAGATAGTTAGAAGATATCAATTTTGCCTGTTTGACAACATTTTCGGGTGATGGTGCACCGTATGCGGTACGATCCTTTACACATTTTTCAAGGTTTATAGCCTCATAAACCCCGTCATCAAACAATTCGCATACAGCTTTGTAATCCTCAAGCGGAAGTGTTTCAAGTGTAAGACCCTTTGAAATACACATTGCAACGAGTTCGCCTGTTGCCTTGTACGCGTCACGGAACGGCAGTCCTTTTCCTACAAGAAAGTCCGCACAGTCTGTTGCATTTATAAAACCGCCTGCAGCAGCCTTTCTCATGTTATCTTTGAGAACTGTCATTGTATCTATCATAGGTGTAAATGCCGTAAGACACATCTTTACCGTGTCAAAAGCATCGAAAATTGCCTCTTTGTCCTCCTGCATGTCCTTGTTGTATGCGAGCGGAATTCCTTTCATGACTGTAAGAAGAGTCATAAGGTCACCGAACACACGACCCGACTTACCGCGTACAAGCTCGGCAATATCCGGGTTTTTCTTTTGCGGCATAATACTTGAACCTGTAGAAAAAGCATCATCAAGCTCAACAAATTTGAATTCCCACGAGCACCAGAGAATAATCTCCTCCGCAAAGCGTGAAAGATGAACCATGACAAGAGAAAGTGCAGACGACAGCTCAACACAAAAATCCCTGTCGGATACACCGTCAAGCGAATTCCTGCACGGTCCTGCAAATCCCAAAGCCTCAGCCGTCATAAAACGATCAATATCATAAGTAGTTCCGGCAAGAGCACCGCTGCCCAAAGGGCATGCGCTCATCATACGAGCTTTTGCGTCTTTTATACGGGATACATCGCGCAGAAGCATCTCGGCATATGCGAGAAGATGATGTCCGAATACAATAGGCTGTGCCCTTTGAAGATGTGTATACCCCGGCATAACCGTGTCACTGTATATTTCGGCTTTTTTGCAGAGAACATCTATAAGTTCATAGAGCTTTGACAGTACCTCGTCACACTCATTTGCAAGGGTGAGACGTATGTCGAGCGCCACTTGGTCATTACGCGAGCGCGATGTATGTAGTCTCTTTCCGGCGTCACCTATACGACTTGTAAGTTCGCCCTCAATAAATGTGTGGATATCCTCGGCGTCGGGGTCTATTTTGAGTATACCGTTTTCAATGTCATCAAGGATTCCCTGAAGCCCACTGAGTATTTTATCGGTATCCTCCTTTGAATTGATTCCCTGTGCACCGAGCATTGTCGCATGAGCCATGCTGCCTGTGATATCCTCTTTGTACATACGCTTATCGAAGGAAATACTTGAGTTAAAATCATTTGTTTTTTTATCAATTTCTTTTGAAAAACGTCCTGCCCAGAGTTTCATCGGTAATCTCCTCAGTCCTCTTTATTCTGTTCCATCATTGCCTTAACCTTGATCGGAAGACCGAAAAGATTGATAAATCCTGCGGAATCGGTCTGATCGTAAACGTCATCCTCGTCAAAAGTTGCAATTTCAGGGTTGTAAAGTGAGTAGGGCGATGTAACACCTGCATTGATGATATTTCCCTTGTAAAGTTTAAGCTTTACTGTACCTGTACAGTGCTCCTCGGCCTTATCTGCAAATGCGGAAAGAGCCTCACGAAGCGGTGTATACCACTGTCCGTTGTATACGAGTTCACCGAAGGTTATAGCAAGCTTTGCCTTCTCATGTGCTGTATATTTGTCAAGACAGATTGTCTCAAGAACATTGAGTGCTTTATAAAGAATAGTTCCGCCCGGAGTTTCATAAACGCCACGGCTCTTCATACCTACAAGACGGTTTTCAACGATGTCGAGAAGTCCTATGCCGTTCTTTCCGCCAATCTCGTTTAAGGCAAGTATAATCTCCGTCGGGCTCATCTTTTTGCCGTCAAGGGCAACCGGAACACCTGCTTCAAAATCAAGTGAGATATATGTCGGAGCATCCGGTGCATCTATCGGAGATACTCCCATCTCAAGGAAGCCTTCCTTTTCGTACTGAGGCTCATTTGCAGGATCCTCAAGGTCAAGTCCTTCATGTGAAAGGTGCCAAAGGTTTTTGTCCTTTGAGTAGTTTGTCTCCCTGTTTATCTTAAGAGGTATCTGATGTGCCTCAGCATAATCAATTTCCTCGTCACGTGACTTTATGTCCCACTCACGCCACGGAGCAATGATAGCCATGTCCGGCGCGAAAGCCTTTATTGCAAGTTCAAAACGAACCTGGTCGTTTCCTTTACCGGTACATCCGTGACAGATTGCGTCAGCGCCCTCTGCCTTTGCAATTTCAACAAGACGTTTTGCGATTATAGGACGTGCAAATGATGTTCCGAGAAGATAATCCTCGTACTTTGCCCCCATTTTAAGTGACGGAATAATAAATTCGTTTACGAAGTCTTCCTTAAGGTCTTCAATGTAAAGTTTCGACGCACCTGTTTTGAGAGCTTTCTCCTCAAGTCCGTCAAGCTCTGTTCCCTGTCCTACATCTCCCGATACGGCGATTACTTCACAGTTGTTGTAATTCTCCTTAAGCCACGGAATGATTATAGATGTATCAAGCCCTCCTGAGTATGCAAGAACAACCTTTTTTATTTTTTCCTTATTAACTGCCATTTTAACTACCTCTTTTTTGTTTCGAAATAAATGATGTGTTTGAATTATGTGGCTATTATATTCATTGTTATGCAGAAAGTCAACCCCTTTTTGCATATATTTTGCATAAAATCTTTGTTTTTGTGAATATTCGTGAATAATTATTCATAATTGCGCTGCAGATTCCGCATTTTCTGCAATCCGCCCGATAATTACAAAAAGTTCTACAAAAATCACCGCATGCGTGGTATACTATTAAATGTATATTCATGACCAAAGGAGACTTGTCTTAAAATGGGACTTTTCAAAAAAATATTCGGTGATTATTCTTCAAAGGAAGTAAAAAAAATGGAGCCGCTCAAAAATGCGGTTTTAAAGCTTGAAGATGAATACAAAGCAATGAGTGATGACGAACTCAAAGCGGTCACGCCAAAACTCAAAGAAAGACTTGCAAGCGGAGAAACTCTTGATGATATTCTCCCGGAAGCTTTCGCCGCATGCCGTGAGGCATCTGACCGTGTTCTCGGAATGAAGCATTATCCGGTACAGGTTGTCGGCGGTATTATTCTTCACAACGGCGGAATTTCCGAGATGAAAACGGGTGAAGGTAAAACACTCGTCGCCACCCTCCCCGCATACCTCAATGCACTTGCGGGAAACGGTGTACATATTGTAACCGTAAACGACTACCTTGCACGCCGTGACTCTGAGTGGATGGGCAAGGTTTACCGCTTTCTCGGACTTTCTGTCGGACTTATCGTAAACGGTCTTGACACAGAAGAGCGCAGAAAAGCATATGCCGCAGACATAACATACGGAACCAACAACGAATTCGGATTCGATTATCTTCGTGACAACATGGTTCAGTATAAAAAAGACAAGGTTCAGCGCAAACCGTTTTATGCAATAGTCGATGAAGTAGACTCCATCCTCATAGATGAAGCGAGAACTCCGCTTATTATTTCGGGAATGGGAACCGAGTCTACAGAGCTCTATAACCTTGCGGATAAATTCGTACAGACTCTTACCATGACAAAGGTAAAAGAGGTTGACTCAAAGGCCGAGTACGAGAGCACCGGAGACGGAGACTTCATTGTCGATGAAAAAGCAAAGACCGCAACTCTTTCAGAGTCCGGTGTTGCAAAGGCAGAGAGCTATTTCAATATAGAAAACCTCATGGATGCCGAAAACTCAACCCTTCTCCACCATATCAACCAGGCAATCAAGGCCCACGGTGTTATGCACAGAGATATTGATTACGTTGTAAAAGACGGTGAGGTTTTAATTGTCGACGAATTCACGGGACGTATCATGCTCGGCCGCCGCTACAACGAAGGCCTTCATCAGGCAATAGAGGCAAAGGAGCACGTAAACGTTCGCAGAGAATCAAAGACACTTGCAACAATTACGTTCCAGAATTACTTCCGTCTTTATGACAAGCTTGCAGGTATGACCGGTACCGCTATGACAGAGGCAGACGAATTCTCCGAAATCTACAACCTCTATCCGGTTGAAGTTCCCACAAACAAACCCATGATAAGAATTGATAACCCGGATGTTGTCTATAAAACAGAAAACGCAAAATTCAATGCCGTAATCGACAGAATCTGTGAGTGCCACGAAAAAGGACAGCCAGTTCTTGTCGGCACAATTTCAATTGAAAAATCAGAGCTTCTTTCAAAAATGCTAAAAAAGCGCGGTATAAAACATGAAGTCCTCAATGCAAAGAACCATGAGCGTGAGGCTGAAATAATCGCGCAGGCCGGCAAATACGGTGCTGTTACCATTGCCACTAACATGGCAGGACGTGGTACCGACATCATGCTCGGCGGAAACCCCGAATTCCTTGCAAAATCAGAATTGCGCAAAAAGGGGTACTCAGAGGAAATCATTTCCGAAGCAATGGGATTTGCGGACACAGACAACGAGGAAATACTCAAAGCCCGCTCTGAATTTGCAGAGCTTGAGGCAAAGTTTAAAGATGAAATAAAAGATGAGGCCGACGCTGTCCGTACTGCCGGAGGACTTTACATTGTCGGCACGGAGCGTCACGAATCACGCCGTATAGACAATCAGCTTCGCGGACGTTCGGGACGTCAGGGTGACCCGGGTGAAAGCCAGTTCTTCCTCTCAATGGAGGATGACCTGCTTCGACTCTTCGGCGGTGAGAGAATGACCAGAATCATGGATACTCTCAATGTCGATGAAAACCTTCCTATAGAAGTAAAGATTCTTTCAAATACAGTGGAATCCGCTCAAAAGAGACTCGAGTCACAGAACTACGCAATACGTAAACACGTTCTCCAATACGACGACGTCATGAACAAACAACGTGAAATCATCTACAGCCAGCGTGACAAGGTCCTTGATGAAGCAGACCTTAAAGACACTATTATGACCATGTTTGATGAGACCGTAGACGGCAGCGTTGACATGTACTGTCCAAGTAGTGCGGACAAAGTCGACTGGAACCTTGCAGGTCTTAAAGAAAAATTCCTCGGCTGGATTCTCTCAAAGGATGACAGCCTTGAAGGTCTCTCAGCAGATGAAATAAAAGATCTCATTACAAAAAAAGGTCATGAGGTCTACGAAAAACGGGAAGAGGAAAACACATCTGAAATCACAAGAGATCTTGAGCGTATGATTCTCTTGCGCAACGTTGACATAAACTGGATGGATCACATTGACGCCATGGAAGAGCTCAAAAAGGGTATAGGTCTTCGCGCTTATGCTCAAAAAGACCCTGTTGTAATGTTCAAGTTTGAAAGCTTTGATATGTTCGACGAAATGACAGCTACCATCCGTGAAAACACTGTAAAACAGCTCTTCACGGTTAAAGTAACAAAATCACAGGAAATAAAGCGCGAACAGGTCGCAAAAGTGACAGGAACAAACAGCGGCGACGGAACGGAAACAAGACGCCCTGTACGTAAAGGCGCAAAGGTCGGTCCTAATGATCCGTGCCCGTGCGGAAGCGGAAAGAAGTACAAAAAGTGTTGTATGTTAAAAGAAAATGCAGAAAAATAATCTCTGTTATTGTTGGGAGGTGTTGGCAAAATGAGCTTTTTTAAAACGTCGGCTTCAAAAATCTACGGTTCACAATTACCTATACGCCAAAGATTTTTCAACATCATCTTCACATGCGGTTTTTTAGCCGGAATATCAGGTGTAATCGCATGTATAAGTCTCAACTCATCATATGAGGCCATAATGGTTTCGGCTACAATGACATTCGCTTTCCCGTTGCTTGCCTTTTTGGGAATACGTTCGAGCCACAACCAAGACAAGATAATAATGTTCTCATTGTCCGTGGTGAATTTCTTCATATTTCCCGCACTGTATCTCACAGGCGGAGAAATACATTGCGGCATACCTAGTTATTTTTGCCTTGGAATCGCTCTTACGCTCTTCCTTGCAAACGGTATTCCGGGAATCATACTTACCGGTGCCGAATGTCTCTTCTACCTGTTCATATTTTATGTATCATGGAGATTTCCCTTTGTTTGTGTCGATGTACCGGCCTTTTCAATCGGTGAAGACGGTGTAACGGATTTTGCATTTCAGGCAATCTCATCAAACGTCATGATGGTTTGCATTGCCATCGGCATTCTTGCAAAAATCATTTTCAATATGTACCAAAAAGAAAATCATGTAGTAAACGAATCCATTAAAAAGGTAGCGGAACAATCAACGGTTGATCCCCTTACGGCGGTTTACAACAGAAGATACATGTACTCATATCTAAGTGAACAGGTGCAGGTAGCAAAAAGAACAAAAAAGCCCCTGTCAATCGCTATGTTCGATATTGACAAGTTTAAAAATCTAAACGACACATACGGGCATCTTTTAGGTGATGATGTCTTAAAGGCAATTTCCAACATGATTAAAATGTCCTGCCACGGAAATGAAATTGTTGCCCGGTATGGCGGTGAAGAGTTTTTGCTGATTCTTCCCGGACTGAATAATGAAGAGGCCTTTGAACGTGCCGACAATATACGCAATTGTATTGCACAGTCACACCTTTCTCCGGATCTGCCCGCAGACAAGCCTGTAACCATAAGCGGAGGCATTGCAACATTTGAGCCCGGGCTGACTGAGGAAGCAATGGTGCAAATTGCGGATGAAAATCTCTATATTGCCAAAGAAGCAGGCAGAAATCGCATAACACGCTAAGGGAGGGGATAAAATGGCTTTCAATATTATGGATTTTATAAAAGGTCAGGGTATTGAAAATGCGGATCTTAAGAAGAAATTCTTTTCTCTTCTGGTAAATCTCGGCCTTTGCACGGTTTCAGTTTATCTTATACTCGCCCTGCTTTTGAAAAAAAATATCTATTGTATATTGGTTTACATTGCAACTTTCATTTTCCTTATGGTCCTTTACTTTGTAGGAAAACACAATGATGCCGTCTTTATGCTGAAAAGGATGTATATTGCCTATTGCTTTTTCATGGGCAATATATTTATTCCCGCTCTCTATGTTTTTGGAGGCGGAATACACAGCGGAATCCCGCTCTTCTTCATTGTATCCGGAGTAACAACCATATTGATGCTCGACAACCTGCTGATGATAATCATGTTTATATTGAATATCTCGGCATCTATGTTCGCAATTACACTTGACCAATCATTTCCTGGTCTTATAGACAGCTTTACTGAGCTTGGAGACAAAACGTATATTGATATCGGTCTCTCGTCTGTTATTGCCGGCATCGGAGTCGGTATTTTCCTAAGACACCTTACAAAATTCTTTGACAAGAACCAAAAAAAAGCAAACGAACTTCTGAATAAAATAGAAGAAGCCTCCACGAAGGATCCGCTATGCGGTGCATACAATCGGCGTTATCTCATGGAATTCCTCGACAAATGTATCAAGAGGGTGGAAAATGGTGAAATGGAGACCTTCTCAATTCTTATGTTTGATATCGACCACTTCAAAAGTGTAAATGATACCTACGGTCACTTAACCGGTGACGACTGTATAAAGAGTCTCGCATTCATACTCAAACGTTCAGTGAGAAATATTGACGTTGTATGCAGATACGGCGGAGAAGAATTCATATGCGTTCTTCCGACTGCGGAAGACACACCGGCATTCAGAAGAGCCGAACAAATTCGTGCCACTGTTGAAAATACTCAATTGTCCGCTGATCTTAATAAAAAAGTCACGATAAGCGGCGGCGTAGCGACGTATAAGCCGGGCATGTCCTCGGAAGAGCTTATTCACGAAGTCGATAACAATCTTTACATTGCAAAAGAAAACGGCCGTAATCAGATTGTATGGCATGACGGAGGAATACCTCCTCTTTGCTATGCGGCATACTCAAGCGACCTCTTGAATCCGGTTAAAAATTCGGGCAGACGTTTTTCAGATGCAACAGTCTGAGTTAATATTCTAAAGCCCCCACAGATTTCTGTGGGGGCTTTGTTTAATGCCGTTTTACCGGTCAATATTCTTAAAGCTTATGCAAGAAACTTTCTGAGCTCTTCATTTCCTGTTATGAAGTTTCTGCCGAAAGCAAGGACGTTCTCTCTGTCAGTTTCAGGCGGCAGAGTTGCTTTTCCGTCAGGCATGATAAAGTAAACGCTCATAAGTGTAGCATCTGTTCTCATGTCAGAATAAAGGAACTCAAATACCATTGGCATATTGCCTTCGGCTGTTATGGAAACAAGATTTGAAACGGGAACGTGGAACTCATCAACAACAGCCTTTATTGCGGCGTCATCAGCCTTGTCTGAAACAACTGCATCTCCGATTTTAACAGTCGAACCGTGAACTTCCGGCTCTGCAGCAGGTATAGGAGCTGCATCAATCGGTTCAGCCGGAGTCTCTTCGACAACGGCCGGTTCAACTATAGCAGGTGTTGGCTCTTCAACAGTTACTGCTTCTTCAGGAGTTAGGTCTCCGAAAGTTACAGGAACAGGTTCCGGCTCTGCAAAATCCGCAAAGCTGCTTGTTGACTCTGCCGGAGGAAGTTCATCTCCGCCGATATCTGACATACCGACTGCATAACCCTGCTCGTGAGGATTGAGATCAGCAAATGTCTCTGCCGTTTTTTCAGGCTCATGGTCAAGAAGAGGCTCTGCTGCAGGCACTTCTTCCATAATCGGTTCAGCAGATGAGAGTATTATCTCAGGCGCAGCAGGTACTACAGGATCTGCAACAGGCTCTGCTACAGGTGCAGCCGAGATTACTGCCTCTTCTTCTGCTTTCTGCTCTGCCGGTGTTATAACAACATCCGCTGCATCCTTTTCATCCTCATCAAGCTTTCCTGCAAGATAAGGAAGATCCATAGGCATGTCCGAATAATCGGTAACCGGTGCTGTCTCCTCCACAATCGGTTCGGCGGCCGGCGCAGGATTCGGTGTCTCCTCAACAAGCGGAAGAGTTACCGGCTCTGCCGGCGTTTTGGCAGGAATAATTTCCGGTGCAGGAGTTTCTGTCGGCTTATCATTTACAGGTGCCGGTGTCGGATGTACAGTCGATCCGCCGGAAACCTTGTTAAGTGCTTTTGTTGTAATCAGTACGGAACCGGCAGCAGCTGTAGTAGCGGCAACACCCAAAGCCCCGAGTTTTAATAGCGTTCCAAGTTTCATATGCTTATTGCCTCCAAACATAAAAATATAGATTTCCCTTTTATAATATCATTTGAAAAATGTAAATACAATAAAGGCAAATAAAAATTATTCAAAATTTAACAATAGTTACCACTATCATCATTATGTTCTTGAGATGCTGAACTTATACTGGTCTTTACCATTTCTCTTAGCCTCATAGAGAGCGGCATCAGCTTTCTTGAATAGTTCTTCATATGTTCTGCCGTCCTTGTTAAACATAGCCACTCCTATGCTTGTTGAAAGCCGCCCCGGAAAGCCGTGATCAATACCATATTTTTTGAATGATGATGAAAGGTGTTGAAGCTTGTCACATATCATGGCGATAGATTGAACATTTTTTATCAAAACGACGAACTCATCTCCGCCGGCTCTTCCCAAGATATCGGTTTCGCGGAAATTCTTATTGAGTTCCGCCGCAAAAGCAAGAAGAATTTGGTCCCCTACTGCGTGACCTCTTGTGTCATTTATTGTCTTGAAGTTATCAATATCTATGATAATCAAGGCATGCTGCGAAGAGGGATTCTGCTCAAGACACTCCTCAATAAGGCTCCTTGTAGTTATCTTATTGTAAAGTTTTGTAAGAGGATCCTTCTCAGCCTCAAGTCTCAACTTATCCTCATTTTGTTTTCTTTCGTTTATGCTTTGAATAAGACAAAGAACATATCCATCATCACTGCTTGATGTTTCCTTTGTAAGGAGAATCGAAAACCATCTATAGTCTTCCTCGTCCGTGAGCATCCTTCCCTCAAAATATATCTGATTGCCTTCGGATTTGATTTTTTCCGTTATATATGGCAAATCAAAGTTACCCGAGAATAATTGGACGTCATCTTCAAAAATATATTTGCTCACCATGGTCTTAAAACCGTCAAAATCCACTTTCAACGACGGATAAAGTCCGTAAAAATCATTTCCCTTAAGAGTCTCAATCTCACCGGTACGGAGATTTATCTCAAGTGCCATATCATAAACCTTTGAAAAAATATTTCCGAGTCTTCTCTTATTTTCAGAGGATTCCACAACGGTTTTTGAAATCTCATAAAAGGCTTCCAAGCGTTCCAAATGATTGATCTGAATAATAAGATAAAGGAAGAAGACAATAGGCACACACGTAATAATTACAATATGCTCAAGCTCTATCGTAGATACGAAAATTATTATACTGACTATGGAAAAACCATAAACAGCTACCACTTCAAATCTTGTAAATATTGGGATTGTAAGTCCGACGAACATCATTATAAGCCAAATAATCGTTCTTTCCAGCGGGTTTTCAAAAGCAACTGCCGACAAGAGAGAGACGATGTAATAAAAAATCCAAAAACCGCAATAAAAAGCGGACACAAGCAATTTGTGTTTTTCGGTATAGTGTTCTGTCTTTTTACATTTGACGTATAAGCCCTGAGACACAGCAATATATGCCACAAGCAATAAGACAAAATTGCACATAACTATCAAATCATGTCGTACAAGTTGACTTCTGATAATCGGAACGGCAAACGAAATTATAATCATCAAAATGAAGAAAAAGGAGAGTAACATGGATCGGCGAAGGTTTGTTTCTCTTCTTCTGATGTCTACGAAATCTATACATACTTGCTCTTTTTCGCCGGCACTTTTCTTCAAACCGAATAAAAACATGCCTTTATTTAAAAGTGCTGAAAATTCTGCAATTAATTCTTTCACTATTTCACCCCGTATAGCAGGCTAATTTTATATGTAACTATCATTATAACAAAAAAATGACCTTGTTCAATAGAACAAAAGGTCATTTTTTCAGTAAAACATATAAAATTTTTTGCTGACAAATTGTGAAAATCATACAAGTTGCTCAAAATTATGCAACTTTTATCCCGTTTTCAACCTCAACATGGCCAACAAAAGGCAAATCAGACACAAAGCTGCACTTGTCTCCCTCAAAGAAGAACGTTGCAGCAACGGATTTTACAGCCGGAATCATTGCAGTGCTTCCTCTCACATAAAGGGAATTGCCGTTCTCAGTTACTTCCTCCAGCGTGTATACCAGCTTGCCGTCATATCCGGGAAACTCCGGAGTAAATTTGTACTTTCCGTCATTGTCCTCTATGGTAAGATACACATCTCCCTTAAAAAAGAAAGTATTTATGTAGAATTTCCACTTACCTATTCCTATCATAGCGCAATCATCTCCGTTAAAAATACATACATCTGATTTTATGTCAGTACGTTTTATAATATACATGTATTGTAAATTTTTCAACCTAAAAATATAAAAAAAACGGGTTGCCGCAAACGGCAACCCGTAAGCAACTGATCAGAATCAGCCTTCCTCTTTCATTTTTGCAAAGCACTCGCTGCAATAAACAGGACGGTCCTCACGTGGTCTGAAAGGAACTTTTGCCGGCTGTCCGCAAGATGCGCAAACTGCTTCGAACATCTCTCTGTCAGCTCTTGCTGCGTTCTTACGTGCATCTCTGCAAGCTTTACAGCGCTGTGGCTCGTTCTCGAATCCTTTTTCTGCGTAAAATTCCTGCTCGCCTGCTGTAAAGATAAATTCTTCTCCGCATTCCTTGCAGATGAGTGTCTTGTCTTCGTACATGATAATTAACCTGCCTTAAAATAATATGAATTTGTCAAAATGACGTAGGTTAATATTATACTAAAAAATAGGATTTGTCAACAAAATCAAAAATGTGTTAATTTTTTGTCGCTCTTTTGGCCATTTTCGACAAATTGCTATTTCTTTTTTATGACTTTTGGCAATACAATACCCGCAGCACCGAGAACAACGGCCACAACAGCAACTATGATTATTATTTTTGTCTTTGCCGTATCTCCTGTCGCAGCAATTGCGGAAATGTCAGTCGGTCCTACCGCAAGTGCCTGAATAGCAACTATAACAACGCTTCCAATCATAAGTACGGCAAGAAAAATTGCCATAACTCTTGTAAATAAACTCCTGTTCATCTCTGTCAATCCTCCAACCATTTTTTCGCATCAGCAAGAATTTTTTCATACTGCGCTTCGGCATCATCAAAAGTAGCAGCTACCGAAGTAATGTATATCTTTATCTTTGGCTCCGTGCCGGACGGCCTTACTACAACACCGTTTCCGCCCTCAAGTTTATAACTGATAACATTTGATGACGGAAGTCCGGTTTTTTCGGTATCTTTATAATCCGTTTTGTCCTCAACGTCAAGTCCTCCGATTTGTGTAGCTTCGGACTCACGGAGTGATGTCATGATGTCTGACATCTTCTGCATACCGGCAGCTCCGTCAAACTCAAAACTGTCAACACGGTTAAGATAAACTCCGTACTTTTCATAAATGGAATTCATTACATCTATAAGAGTTTTCCCCTCGGCTTTGTAGTATGCTGCCATCTCACATACAAGCTGACCGGCAACTACAGCGTCCTTATCCCTTGCATGAATACCGAGAAGATAGCCGTAGCTTTCCTCCATTCCTATAATGAAGTTCGATTCCTCTCCCTTCTTTTCAAGGTTGGTAATGTATTCACCGATATATTTGAACCCTGTAAGTAAGTTTGCAACCTCTGCACCGTAATCATTTGCTATTACACGGACAAGATCCGTGGTTACAAAAGATTTTATAACTACCGGATTCTTCGGCATAAGACCCTTTTTCCTATACTGCGAAAGAACATACTCCGTAAAGAGAGCGCCGACTTCGTTTCCGGTCATAAGTCTGTATTCTTTTCCGTCATATACCGCAATGCCCATACGATCGCAGTCAGGGTCTGTTGCAAGGAGAAGATCTGCCGGATCCTTTTCTGCCATTTCAAGTGCGCACTCAAAAGCCTGTCTTATTTCCGGATTCGGATAAGGACAAGTCGGGAAGTTTCCGTTGGGAAGCTCCTGTTGTTTTACAACTTTAACGCCCTTTATTCCGAGTCTGTCGAGAATTTTTCTGACCGGCTTATTTCCGGTACCGTTGAGAGGTGTATAAATAACTTTCAGGTCCGTATTTTTGCAAACATCGGGATTTATAACCTTGCTCTGTACCTTTGCAAAAAACTCTTCGGAGATATCCTCTGAAATGTATTCAATCATGCCTTTTGAAAGGCCCTCATCAAAGTCCATATGTTTTACATCTTCAAACATATCTACTTTCTGAATGAATTTATACGCGGCAGCGGCGGCGGCATCCGTCATCTGATAGCCCTCGGGGTCATAGCATTTATAGCCATTGTACTTAGCCGGGTTATGGCTCGCTGTTATGATAACGCCCGACGCACAAGAGAGTCTTCGCACAGCAAATGAAAGCATAGGAGTCGGAACAAGTTCGGGATAGATATACACCTTGATACCGTTTGCCGCAAAAACTCCTGCGGTTTCTTTTGCAAAAACATCCGAATTTATACGTGAATCATAGGCAATGGCAACTGAAGGATTTTCAAATTCAAAATTGAGATAATCCGCAATACCCTGCGTTGCCTGATTTACCGTGTATATGTTCATGCGGTTTGTGCCCGCTCCGAGTACGCCGCGAAGGCCGGCTGTACCGAATTCCAGTTTTTTATAAAAACGATCAAGGATTTCGTCATCCTTCCCGTCAATTTCGGCAAGCTCTGCGCATAACTTTTCATCCTTACATTTCTCTTTCCACAGGCTGTAAACATCGTTATAATTTTCCATTAAAACTGCCTCCAAAACCTAATAAAATACTATTCAATTCTAATACGTCGGAGTAACATTTGTCAATGAATACCGAGGTACGAAACCTGACGAATTTCGAATTCGCTTGAAACAATATATGCATCCGTGAGAAAATTACATTGCACAGTTAAAAGGAGCAAATATGTTTTCAAAGGTTTTCAGTATAGGAATGCACGGCCTTTATACACACCCGGTCGAGGTCGAATGCGATCTGTCAAACGGTCTCCCGCGGTTCGATCTCGTCGGACTTCCGGGAAGCGCAGTGTCCGAATCCAAAGAACGTGTACGTTCTGCGATAAAAAACAACGGATTTTCATTCCCGATAAGCAGAATAACCGTAAATCTTGCACCTGCCGGATTCAGAAAAGAAGGGCCGATATATGATCTTCCGATTATGATAGCCGTCCTACTTGCGTCAAACCAATTAAAAAATGCCGAAACGGGCGACTGCGTTTTCATCGGAGAATTATCCCTCGACGGCGAGCTCCGAAAAATTGCGGGAGTTCTGCCAATGACGGCGGAAGCAAAAAAGCACGGCTTCAAAAAGATTTTTGTTCCGATGGAAAACGCCCATGAGGCAGCTCTCGTTACCGGAATGGAAGTATATCCGTCATCGGATATATGTGAAATTGTAAGCCACTTAAAAGGAGAAAAACCCATTGTACCGATAATCGGAAATGTCGAAAATTGTATACAGAGCTTTGCAGACAGCATTCATTACAGTAACGGTCTTTTACCGGATTTCTGCGATGTACACGGTCAGGAATCCGCTAAACGTGCTCTTGAAATTGCGGCAGCCGGAGGTCACAACGTGTTGCTCATCGGAAGCCCGGGATCAGGCAAGAGCATGCTTGCAAGGCGAATTCCGGGAATACTTCCTGGAATGAACGAACAGGAAGCGCTCAGCACGACCTCCGTGTACTCAGTTGCGGGAAAATTATCATCGGAAAACCCGCTCATAACCCAAAGACCGTTTCGCTCCCCTCATCATACAGCCACACCCGTCGCACTCACCGGCGGAGGCGCGAAAGCTTTGCCGGGAGAAATTTCACTCGCACACAACGGCGTCTTATTCCTCGATGAACTCCCCCTGTTCAGCCGTCCGGCTCTTGAAGTGCTGCGAGAGCCGCTTGAGGATGGGGTAATAACGATTTCCAGAAATCTTTACACCGCCGTTTATCCCGGCAGAATAATGCTCGTCTGCGCCATGAACCCGTGTCCGTGCGGTTTTGCTTATGACCCGGACAAGGAGTGCACCTGCAGTGAAACCGAAATAAAAAGATACACCTCAAAACTTTCAGGTCCGCTCCTTGACCGGATAGATATTCACGTGCGCGTAGACCCGGTAAACTGCGAGGACCTCATAAGGTCAAAAGACAACACCGGGTCTGTCGACCGATTCACGGCGGATGAGAAAAGAGATGAGCACCCGCCGCAAATAAAGAGGGAGCATTCATTTCAAATAAAACAGCGAGTGCTCAGCGCACGTGAAATCCAGCAAAACCGTTTTCGCGGCACGGACACGGGCTGCAATGCATATATGACGCCGATTCAGGTACGCAGGTATTGTACCATGACGGACAGTGCCGAAAATGTGATGATAAATGCGTTTAAAAAGCTCAGATTTTCCGCCAGATCAAATGATAAAATACTAAAAATTGCAAGAACAATAGCCGACCTCGACAAATCTGAAAAAATAGACGTAAAGCATATTTCCGAAGCACTGCAGTACCGCACACTCGACAGGATATAAAACAGCAAAAAGCAGATGAAAAGAATTTTTTCTCTCCATCTGCTTTTTCGATAAAATACGGTTTAGCCCTTGAGCCCTCTTGACTGTCTGTCCATATCTTCAACAACAATGTCGAAAATTTCTCCAAGTGAACGGCAGTACTCAAGAACTTTCCAAGGCTCGTTGGTGTGATAGTGAATCTTTATGAGATCACTGTCTCCGACTGCAAGCAAGCAGTCACCCTTGAAGTTTTTCATAAAATAATCATGGATATCGTCCTCATCAAGATCTTCTCCCTCGATAAGGAGCTGAGTGTCATACCTGTATTCTTCCACTTATAAACATCCTTTCTATCTGCATACAGGCTAGCCGAGCATTTTCTCGAGTGCAGCTTTGTATGTAGGATTTGACGGCGCAAATGTATAGTTTACAAAAAGTACATCTGTTATACCGTTGTTATTTACAAACTGAGTGAGATTTACATCGCCGCGACGCGGATCAAGAACGTAAACCTCTTCAAAGTTGTCCACAAGGAACGGAGCAAGTGCATTGCCGTATGATTCTTTTATAACGGCAATCTTTCTTCCGTTTTTATTCGCGGTGACTATCTTCTCAACCGGGTTGTCACCTTCAATGAAGCAAAGGTATTTGTTGCTTCCCGATATATTTTCGGAAATTATCTTCATAGATCTGCCGTTTGTAAGCGTGGCATCCTGGTAGATGGTTCCGGTAGCCTCGGTGAGAGGATAAAAATACTCAACATAATCAGGATCATTTGCAAGGCTTTCGGAAAATTGCTTGAAGCTTCCGACAAATCCGTCAATTCTGCCCGTCTTGTGATCTTCAAGTTTCGTCGGAGTAAAACCCGCAACTTTTCCGAGTGCAGTATACGCATAATACGCGCCTCTCGCAGTCCAGTGATGGTCTGTTCTGAAATATATGTACTCACTCGCATGAGGAATAATTGCCGAATACGCATCTACGGATTTAACATTTGAGCCGGTAAGTGCGGAATAGGCAATCTTTATGCCCTCTTTCTGCGATCTGTTTCCCGTTCTGTAAGAATCCGGCCCGTAAAGTTCGATCGAAGTAGGTGCGAGCATTACATATACCGACACATTCGGTACCTTTGTTCCGAATGCGGAAATAATCTCACCGTAGTGCTGAAGACTCTTCGGCGCTATACCGTAAAGTTCCATACATCTGTTTCCCTGTATGGCAACACTTCTCGTTATTTCATAATCCGCTGAGGATGTCGGCGGCAATGTAGCCTCTGTTGAAGCGACAGTAGTCTCCTTGGTAGTTTCCTCTTTTGTCACGGCTGAGGTTTCCGGGCTTTTTTTCTCGGTTGTATCTTTTTCCGTCGTTTTAGGAGCTGAGCCTTTTCCGAAAACCAGTATACAAACAATAACAGCAACTACAACTACTACAGATGCAATAGCAACAGGAACCTGTTTTTTGTCAAAAGCCTTTATGCGCGCCATTCTTATTTCCTCTTTTCAAATATTTAACTCTGCTTTTGCAGAATCGATTTACCTGTCCGTGCCTCAAGTATGTTTGAAAAGACAGCTATCTGTGAACCTGAGATGTGTTTATCCAGGTGAAGACTTCCGAAGTACCATTTTGAATACTCGCAGGAGTTTCCGAGTTCTTCAAGGTATGTATTCAGAAGTGTAAGCCGCGTCTTTTCAACTCTTTTAAGCTGTAAAAAATCCTTTATTTTGGCAGAAGGCTCATGTGTAATAACAAGATCAACCTTGTTGCCGTTCTTCTCCATATTTTCAGCGCCTTCAATAAGCTCCTGCTGATTTGGATTTTCCTCTTTTGACCAGGTATTGTTGGCAAAGCGAATCTCGAGATCCGGGCTTTCGCCTCCGCCCATTGTGAAAATCTTAAGACCCTCTATTTCAAAAACCTGCCCTCTCATAAGGTGATAGAGATTTCCGCATATGTGATGAACTTTTCCGCCGTTCCACTCACTCACCTCATACTTGTTAAGAAGCTTGAAGTTTTCGTGAGTTCCGTCTATAAAACAAATGTTGTATTTCTTATTTCCGAGTTTCGTAAGGAGCTTCGATTCCTCTTTCGTTCCGTTCCAGATAAAGCCGAAATCGCCGCATATTACAAGGGTGTCACCCTTCTTAAGTTTCTTTGCTGCAGGTGTCCTGAAGCGGTCAATGTCTCCGTGTATGTCTCCGGTTACATATACCATCTTTTCACTTCCCAAAATTATATTAGTTAAAAAAAATAATAAGTCAACAATGTAATCGACTTTTTAACCTTATTGTTATTTATTTTAACATTATTGTTATTTATTTTATAAATCAGACCTGTTATACTT
>CAVGIJ010000007.1:72092-88754 GCA_963629305.1 Acutalibacteraceae bacterium | reverse complement strand
ATATATAGAGGGATCACCGATAAAAATGAAATTGAATTTTTGAGAGAAAATCTATAAAAAATTGATCTATATTGAATAGAAAATACAGAATTACAAGAATTTTTGGAGTGAATATGCAATAAAAATGCATATTCACATCTTTTTTTCGAATATAATTAATAAATATGCAAATTTGCTCTTGAATATACAGAAAGTTTGTATTATTATACATATATTGTCTTTTGAAAGGGGTGGCAGATATGAAACCAAAAATTTTTATTGACGGCAAAGAGGGTACAACGGGGCTTCAAATATCCGACCGTCTGAAAGGCAGAGAGGATATTGAACTTCTCCTTATTGATGATGATAAACGCAAGGATGAAAATGAGAGAAAAAAACTTATAAATGAGGCTGATCTGGTTTTTCTCTGTCTTCCGGATAAAGCTGCAATTGAAGCAGTTGCACTGCTTGACAAAGAAAACAAACATACTAAAATAATTGACGCATCGACCGCGCACCGAACAAGTCCAGATTGGGCCTACGGATTTTCGGAACTTTCTTATGAGTACAGAGAAAAGATAATCAATTCGCAATTCGTTGCAAATCCCGGTTGTCATGCGACAGGCGTTATATCTGTTGTATATCCGCTTGCGGAACTCGGAATCATTGATAAATCTGCATTGCTTACCGCATTTTCACTTACCGGTTATTCCGGAGGCGGAAAAAAGATGATTGCTGAGTATGAAGCCGACAATAAACCGGAAGAGTATTTTGCTCCGAGAGCATACGGATTGTCACAGGAGCACAAACATATTCCCGAAATTGTTAAGGTGTGCGGACTGAATACCGCACCGGTATTTCTCCCTATAGTTGACGACTACTACAAGGGAATGGAGACCACTGTTATGCTCCACAAAGAAATGCTTAATGGATTTACTGCACAGCAAATCTGTGATATGCTTTTTGAAAAATACAGAAACAAAGCACTCATAAATGTAAATCCGCAGGTTGTGACAACCGGTATGTTGTCTTCAAATACATTTTGCGGAAAAGATACGCTGAAAATAACCGTATGCGGAAATGATGAGAGAATTACAATAACATCCGTGTTTGACAACCTCGGAAAAGGTGCATCGGGCGCCGCCGTTCAGAATATGAATCTTATGCTCGGCTTTAAAGAGACTGAGGGGCTTTCACTGTAACGGAGTGTAGATGGAATTCTTTTAAATGAGTTAGTAGGAAAAACAATATTTATATATTTAATCAATTACAGAGGGGTTAGCTAATGAAAGTTATAAACGGGGGAATATGTGCTGCCAAAGGCTTTAAGGCGAGTGGCATGTACTGTGGAGTAAAGGCTGTTGCGGTTGAGGGCTATGATCCAAACATACAGCACAAAAACGACATATGTCTTTTTGTAAGCGATGTACCGTGCAACGCAGCCGCTGTTTACACGCAGAATAAGGTAAAAGGTGCACCGATTATTGTTACAAAACAACATCTTGCAAAGTCGGGCAACAAGGCAGTAGCAGTCATCGCAAATTCAAAAAATGCCAATACGTGTAATGCCGACGGGGTTGAAAAAGCGGATGCCATGTGCACACTTGTGGCAGATGCTCTTTCCGTTCCAAGAGAACAGGTTATTGTTGCATCTACAGGTGTTATAGGACAGGTGCTTCCTCTTGAACCCATAAAGAAGGCAGTGCCAAAACTTGTTAAAAATCTTGATTACAATAAAAATCATGAAGCTGCCTCCGCTATCATGACAACAGATACATTTGAAAAAGAATATGCCGTTGAATTTGAGATAAACGGCACAGTGTGTCATATGGGTGGCATGGCAAAGGGCTCAGGTATGATTCACCCGAATATGGCTACAACCCTCAATTTTATCACGACTGATTGCAATATTTCCGCAAAGCTTTTGCAGGAAGCCTTATCGGAAATAGTTAAGATTACTTACAACTGTTTGTCTGTTGACGGGGATACATCGACAAACGATATGGTTTCCCTCATGGCAAACGGGTTAAGTTCCAATGAGGAGATAAATGCTCACGGTGATGCATTTGATACTTTTAAAGAAGCTCTTTATGAGGTTATGGCAAATCTCACAAGAATGCTTGCAAAGGATGGAGAAGGGGCAACAAAGCTGCTTGAGTGTGTCGTTTCGGGAGCAAAGGACAAGGACACGGCAATTATTGTGGCAAAATCAGTTATATGCTCAAACCTTACTAAAGCGGCAATGTTCGGTGAGGATGCAAACTGGGGTCGCATACTTTGTGCCATTGGATACGCACCTGCGGAATTTGACATCTCAAGAGTAGATGTTTCGCTTAAGAGTGAACACGGTGAAGTAAATGTATGTAAGGACGGATCCGGCGTCGAGTTTTCAGAGGAACTTGCAGCAAAGGTTCTCTCTGCCGATGAGATTCTTATTCTAATAAACTTAAACGATGGCAGTGAAGACGCAACAGCGTGGGGGTGTGACCTCACTTATGATTATGTAAAGATAAACGGAGATTACAGAACATGAATATGTCATACGAAGACAGGGCTCAAGCTCTTATAGAAGCACTTCCGTATATACAGAAATACTACGGAAAAACAATAGTAATAAAATATGGCGGCAATGCAATGGTGTCAGAAGAACTTTGCTGCGCCGTTATTTCGGATATTGTTCTTCTCTCTCTTGTCGGAATAAGAGTTGTCGTTGTACACGGCGGAGGTCCCGACATAAACGATATGCTGAAAAAAACCGGGAAAGAGAGCAAATTTGTAAACGGTTTGCGTTATACCGACGAAGAGACAATGGACATTGTTCAGATGGTTCTCTGCGGAAAGGTAAACAAGAATCTTGTTTCAAAGATAAACAAGACCGGCGGCAGAGCTGTCGGAATCTGCGGTATTGACGACAACCTTTTGCGTGCGAGAAAGCTCTGCGGCAAAAACGGAGAGGATCTGGGACTTGTAGGTGATATTGTTGAAGTCAATCCCGCCGTTATTGAAAATGCGCTTAAAGAGGGTACAATACCTGTTATTTCAACTGTTGCCGCAGGTTTGGATGATAACAACTCATACAATGTAAATGCGGATACCGCCGCTGCGAAAATTGCAATAAGTCTCGGTGCGGAAAAACTTATCCTTATGACCGATATCCGCGGTGTACTTATGGATCCGAAGGACGAGAGTACACTGATACCTGTTATAAAACTTTCGGAGATAGATGACCTAAAAAAATCAGGTATTATTTCCGGCGGAATGATTCCGAAAATTGATTGTTGCATTGATTCCGTCCAAAACGGTGTTCACAGAACGCATATTCTTGACGGACGTTTACCTCACGCTATACTTATTGAGGTACTCTCACATGCGGGAATCGGAACAATGATTTGGTGATAAAAATGAATTTTAATGAAATACAAAAACTTGACAACGAGTATGTAATGCATACATACGGCAGAAACCCCGTTGCTATTGATCATGGCAATGGTGCTACCGTGTATGATACAGAGGGTAAGTCATATGTGGACTTTACGAGCGGGATAGGAGTTATGTCGCTTGGATACGGTAATGAGGATGTTGCAAAAGCCGTATATGAGCAGGCTTTGAAGTTCACTCATATCTCTAACCTTTACTATACTGAGCCTTATGTGAAACTTGCAAAGGAGCTTTGCATGCGTTCGGGCATGACACACGTGTTTTTCGGTAATTCAGGCGCCGAGGCAAACGAGGGCATGATAAAGGTTGCGAGGAAGTACAGTTATGATAAGTACGGAAAAGGCAGAAGCACGATAGTAACTCTTAAACAGTCTTTTCACGGCAGAACCATTACCACGCTTAAAGCTACGGGTCAGGACCATTTCCATGATTTCTTCTATCCGTTTACGGAAGGCTTTGAATATGCAAAATCGGGCAATATTGACGAGATAAAGGAACTGATTTCGCGTGGCGATGTATGTGCCGTTATGATAGAACTCATACAGGGCGAGGGCGGAGTATTTGTTTTGCCGAAATCATATGTATATGAACTTTCAAAGTTTTGCTCTGATAATGATGTTCTGCTTCTTGTTGACGAGGTGCAAACGGGCATAGGTCGTACCGGTGCGTTGTTTGCTTATCAGAATTACGGAATCGTTCCGGATGTCTGCTCGTTTGCAAAAGGTATTGCCGCCGGGCTACCCATGGGCGGATTTTTAGTGAATGATAAGTGTAAGAATGTATTGGGACCGGGCGACCATGGGTCAACCTTCGGAGGCAATCCCGTATCGTCCGCCGCCGCACTTTGCGTACTTTCGACGCTCGATGATAAATTTTTGAAACAGGTATCGCAAAAAGGACAATACATACGTGACAAAATCAGTTCATCGGGCTCTGTGCATGTAAAAGACGTGCGCGGCGACGGACTGATGATAGGCATTGAGCTCGACGGAGTCTCCAATGCCTATGTCGCAAAGGAAGCGCTTTCAAGCGGCCTCCTTTGCCTCACAGCAGGAGCGAACGTACTTCGGCTCCTGCCACCGCTCATAATTTCGTACGACGAAATTGACCGCGGTCTTGATATTCTCTCAAAAATATTGTAAATTAAACGGTTTATGAAGGGTATATAACCATATAAAGGCATAATAAGGGCTCATTTCCTTGCGGAAATGAGCCTTTTATGATAAAATGAATTGTTTTTAAGGAATTGAGAGAATACTTATAACAGAGGTGAGTTTTTTGAATACGGTGGATTTACTTAAAGAACTTACCGCATCGTTTGGTGTATCGGGCTCTGAACAGAGGACGTCAGAAACGGTATGCGGTATTCTTGAGAGTATGACCGACAGCGTATATATAACAGACCGTGGTTCCGTCATAGGCGAAGTACATGGTAACGGACCTAAAATAATGCTTGATGCGCATATTGATCAAGTTGGTTTTATTGTAACCTATACAGACGATAACGGCTTTGTAAAGTTTGATAAATGCGGGGGAACTGATGAGCGTATCCTCTCGGGATTGGAGGTACTTATACTCGGAAGCGAACCGGTTTACGGCATTGTGTCCGCGATTCCTCCTCATCTTGCAAATCCCGAGGATGAGGGAAAGGTAAAGCCGGCAAAGGAACTGGCCATAGATACCGGACTCTCACAGGAAGAACTTGCAAAAAAAGTACACCTCGGGGACAGAATAGTTCCCGTATACAAATTTTGTGAGATGACAAAAACAAAGATTATGAGCGGTGCTCTTGATGACAGATCGGGAATCGCCGTTATTATAAAGGCATTGTCGCTTATAAATGAGGCTGTTTTGGTCGGAGAAAAAAAGCCCGAACTCGTACTCAGTTTTTCCGTGGGAGAAGAGGTTTCGGGGCGCAGTGCGGCAAACAATGCATTTTTAACTGATGCTGAGCTTGCAATTGCTGTCGATGTAAGCTTTGCCCGTACTCCGGGTTGTAAGCCTGAAGAGTCGGCAGAGATAGGCAAGGGTCCTATGATAGGAATTTCACCGTCTATTTCAAATGAAGTGTCTGATGAACTGAAATACATCGCCGAGAAAAACGGTATACCGTATCAGATGGAAATTATGAACGGAAGAACCGGCACGCACGCGGACGAGATAGCGATTACAAAAACGGGAATAAAAACCGGACTTATTTCATTTCCGCTAAAGTTCATGCACACACCGGTAGAGATGATAGATGTGACGGATGTTGACAATTCGGCGCGACTTATCGCAGAATTCTGCCTTGAACAGGCAAAAAGGGGAGGTAATGAATGATGATACCTCTTATAAGAGAACTCTGCAAAGTAAGCGGGACGTCCGGACGTGAGGAAAATGTACGCGAGTTTATCATCACAAAACTTCCGGATGGTATTTCCTATGAGACTGATAACATGGGAAATCTGATCGTTCACAAGAAGGGCGCAAAGGCTTCAGAAAAGAAAATGATGATTTGCGCTCATATGGATGAAGTAGCGCTCATTATAACGTATATCTGTGATGACGGACTTTTGAAATTTGATGCGGTCGGAGGCATTGACCCGGCTGTGCTTATAGGCAAAACAGTTGTTCTTTCAAACGGAACAATCGGTATTATCGCACTCAAACATATCCATCTTTGCGATAATGATGAGAAAAATAAAATTCCGAAAATAACAGAACTTTTCATAGATATCGGTTACTCCTCAAAAGAGGAAACACAAAAGTATGTATCTCTCGGAGATATTGCATATTTCAATTCGGATTTTGTTGAATTCGGTACAAACGGCAACCGTGTGAAAGCGAAGGCACTTGATGATCGTGTGGGTTGCGCACTTATGCTGAAGCTTATAAATTCGGATTTACCGTATGACGTGGATTTTGCATTTACGGTTCAGGAAGAAATAGGAGCAAGAGGTGCTTTTACTGCAACGTATGCAATTGACCCTGACATTGCAATTATTCTTGAAACAACCACTGCGGGAGATATCTGCGGTGTTGAAAAAGAAAAGAGGGCCTGTGTTCTCGGTAACGGACCTGTGGTATCATATATGGACAGAGGTACCGTATATGACTATAACCTTTACAAAAGAGCAATGAATATTGCCGCTGAAAACGGGATAAATGCACAAACCAAAACTCTTGTGGCAGGTGGAAATGACTCGCAGGCAGTTCAGAGGGTCGGTGACGGTGTACGCGTTATGGCTGTTTCAGTGCCATGCCGCTATTTACATTCGCCTGTATGTGTGATAGAAAAAAGCGACCTTGATGAGACAATGAAGCTTCTGCTAAAACTTGTGGCGGGGCTGCCGAATGATTAAGTATCTTGAAGGGATAACCGATAAAAACGTTTTGTCAGAGTGTCAAGATATCGTAAATTTTTGTGAATGCGGTGGGATTGGAGTGTGCGCACTCGGCCCGTTTCTCTCATACGGCACGGTGTTTGACTTTCTCAAAGCGTGGGTGCAGCGTGACACGGGCGGGGAGATAACGGCGTTTATTGTAAAGTTTTACGGCAGTGTAACGGTCTTTACCGATGTCTCTTGCGACAATGCTGAAATCCGCGAGTTTCTCAAAGTTATCGGTTACTCGTCATTGTTGTCAAATGACTGCACGGTTTTTCCTGAGTCTGTGGCAAAAACGGGATGTGTCATGGGCCTTAAGATGGGTTCATCGTGCAAAGCAGACGTTACAACTGATGAGTTTTCTGTTATAGACGGAGAGGCATTTACAATCGATGATTACCGCGACTTCTACCGTGTCCTTATGAAAAATAATCCCGGGTACGTGGGCACATCTGAGGAGGACTTTATTCTCGACTTCTCTCACAGAACAAGACATGGTATTTCCTGCCCGGTTGAGCTTTCTGTGTCGGAGGAAATTGTGTCGACTGCTGCGGCAATGTGTATTGCTCCAAGCAGCGTATTCTTCGGCGCGGTGTCAACAAATGAAAATTGCAGAGGTAAGCATTATGCGTTTACGCTTTTAAAATACCTCTGTGAAAAATATAATGACAAAGCAATTTATCTTAGGTGTGAAAAATCAAAAAGGGCTTTTTATGAAAAAGCCGGATTACAATTTATAGGAGAGTTTTATGCTTAATGAAATTTACGGACCGCTTAAGAGCGGAACAGACATAAGAGGAACAGCCGTATCAGGCGTGGTCGGAGAGGTAGTTAATCTTACGGATGAAGCACTATGCAAGATATCCTATGGTTTTGCCGCATGGCTCTATGAAAATGTTACTCCGCAGAGCGGAGAGAGATTCACAGTGGCACTTGGTCATGATTCGCGAATTTCGGCAGAGCGGATAAAGGCCGCAATTTTACCTCCGCTTCTTGATTGCGGAATAGACATTAAAGATTGCGGACTTTCATCAACTCCCGCCATGTTTATGACAACGGTTGATTTTGATTGCGACGCGTCAATAGAAATAACCGCCAGCCATCACCCGTGGAACAAAAACGGTCTTAAGTTTTTTATAAAAAAAGGAGGACTTGAGGGCTCGGATATTGAGGCAATACTCACAAATGCCCAATACGACATAAAGCCGGATCTTCCCGAGGATATGCCAAAAGGTGAAGTTACAAGTGAACAGTACATGAATAACTATGCCGCAATGCTCCGTGAAAAAATTTGTAAGGGAGTAAATGCCGATGATTATTCAAGACCTCTTCGCGGATTCAAGATTGTTGTTGACGCCGGAAACGGTGTCGGCGGCTTTTACGCAGACAAGGTCTTGGCACCGCTTGGGGCTGATGTTTCGGGAAGTCAGTTCCTTGAACCTGACGGCATGTTCCCAAACCACATACCGAATCCCGAAAATAAGGTTGCAATGGATTCCGTCTCACAAGCGGTGCTGAAAAACGGCGCAGACCTCGGTATAATATTTGATACGGACGTTGACCGTGCTGCGTGTGTCGCCGCCGACGGAAAAGAAATAAACAGAAATGCACTTATTGCGCTTGCGTCTGTTATAGCACTTGAGGGCAATGAGGGCGGAACCATAGTAACCGATTCCGTTACAAGTTCGGGACTTCATGATTTTATCGAAAATGAGCTTGGCGGAAAGCATCATCGTTTCAAAAGAGGTTATAAAAACGTTATAAACGAATCAAAAAGGCTCAACTTTGTTGAGTGTCAAAATTCACCGCTTGCAATAGAAACCTCGGGGCATGCCGCAATGAGGGAAAACTATTTCCTTGACGACGGTGCATACCTTATAACAAAAATAATAATAAAGGCTGCCATTCTCGCACGCGAGGGTAAAACACTCGACAGTCTTATTGACAAACTTGTTATGCCTGCTGAAGAGGAAGAATACCGTATTAAGATTCTCGATGAGAATTTCAAAGAGTACGGCGGTAAGGTTGTTGCGGATCTTGAAGAGTTTATAAAAACGCGTGACGACTTTGTCCTTGCCCCTGATAACTTTGAGGGAATACGTGCAACACATATACCGTCTGACGGATGGTTTTTGCTGAGACTCTCGGTACATGACCCAATACTTCCGCTAAATATTGAAAGCAATAAAATCGGTGGGGTCAAAACCATCCTTGCTATCGTAAACCAATTTCTTCAAGACTATGATAACCTTGACTTGTCGACACTGAAATAATTATCCCCCTCGGGGGCTTAAAAAATCTCCCCGCAATTGCTATAATACGTTATGGTTTGCGTATTGCGCATGCGGGGAGGTTTTTGTGTGAAAAGTGAAAATCTTATAAAACTTGAGACTTATCTTTTGAAGATTGCAGATAACAAAAAAATCGCTCTTGCGTTTTCGGGCGGGGTTGACAGTTCTATACTCCTGTATGTTGCCAAAAATATCGGCATGGATGTTTTTGCTGTGACTTTTGATACGAAGCTTACGGAAAAAATGATTTCAATTTCGGGTGCAAAATCGTTCGCTGACTCATTATCCGTCCCGTATGAGCGTCTTTACATTGATATACTAAGTATCCCCGAGATAAAAAACAACGACGGAGAGCGTTGCTTTTATTGTAAAAAAGAGATGTTCTCAAGGCTGCGTATGCTCGCAAATGAAAGAGGTTATGACGTCATCTGTGACGGAACCAATGCCGACGACCTTCTTGAGTATAGACCGGGGCTTAAGGCGAAAAAGGAATGCGGCGTAATAAGCCCTATTGCAGACTGCGGACTAACAAAAAATGATATCAGAAAAATCGGAAATGAATTGTCACTTGAAATTGCCAATGCGCCGTCTTCCCCTTGCTTGCTCACACGTTTTCCGTATGGCACACACATAACGGGGGAGATGCTTGAGGCAGTTGAAACCGGTGAGTCGGAACTGAAAAAGTTCGGTTATAAAGATGTAAGACTCAGAATACACGGAGATATTGCACGTATTGAATTGCCGCTTGGTACAGATTGTGAAAACATTTCGGTATCTCGTTTACAGAAAATATTGGAGCCTATAGGCGTTAAATATATAACACTTGATCTTTTGGGACTGAGGTCCGGAAGTATGGATATCTGAGGAGAAAAAATGGATATTAAAGAACTACTTGAAAAAGTTCAGACCGGTGAATTGTCCACGGAAAATGCATATGAGCAGTTAAAGACACTTCCCTTTGAAGATGTCGGCGGGTTTGCATGCCTTGACAACCACCGCAAAATAAGAACAGGTTTTCCCGAAGTCGTTTTTTGTCAGAGTAAACCTGTTGACAGATGCACGGAAATATTTAAGCATCTTTACAGCGCAAACGGCATGGTTCTCGGAACACGTGCGTCAAAGGAACAGTACGAATCGGTAAAAGCAATTATACCGTCTGCAAAGTACCATGAGGACGCGCGCTGTATAACTGTCGGTGAACCTGAAAAACTTGTCGGAAAGATTGCTATATGTACTGCCGGAACAACGGATATTCCTGTCGCTGAGGAGGCAGCGGTTACAGCTCATATGTGCGGAGCAGTTGTTGAAAGATTTTATGATGTCGGTGTGGCCGGCATTCATAGGCTTCTTGATAAGGTTGAAAGGATACGAGAGGCAAATGTTGTGATTGCCGTGGCAGGAATGGAAGGGGCACTTGCATCTGTTATCGGTGGGCTTGTGGATGTCCCGGTTATTGCTGTTCCGACCAGTATAGGATACGGTGCAAACTTCGGCGGAGTTTCGGCATTGCTTGCAATGATAAACTCATGTGCTGCAGGAACCGGTGTTGTAAATATTGATAACGGATTTGGGGCAGGTTATTCTGCCGCACAGATAAATTCGCTTATTATAAACGGAGGAAAAAATTAAAATGAAAAATCTTTATCTGGAGTGTAACTCCGGAATAAGCGGAGATATGACGGTTGCCACTCTCTTGAGTCTCGGTGCCGATAAAGAAAGACTTGAGGAAATCATAAACGGTATGAATCTCGGCTGTAAACTTCACTTCGGACATGCGGAGAAAAACGGGGTTTATGCATATGACTTTGATGTTGAACTTCGTGATGAGTCATGCGAACATGAGCGGGGAATAAATGAGATAAATGAAATAATCGATGCGTCAAAACTTCCTCTCCCTGCAAAATTCAAAGCAAGGGAAATGTTTGAAATTGTTGCAAAGGCAGAGGCGAAAGTACACGGATTGCCCATAGACAGCGTTCATTTTCACGAAGTCGGCGCAGTTGATTCTATAGTTGATATCTGTGCGGTGGCATTTTGTATGTATGATCTTAAAATTGAAAAAGTTATTACATCGCCACTCTTTGAGGGGACAGGTCATATAAAATGTCAGCACGGTATACTTCCGATACCGTGTCCCGCCACACTACAGATATGCAGTAACGCGAATATACCTCTCAAAATAACAGATGTAAAAGGCGAGATGGTTACGCCTACAGGCGCTGCCATTGTTGCAGCTTACAGCGAAGGTTTTGAAAAGCCCGAAATGATGGTTGTTGAAAAAATCGGTTACGGAGCCGGAAAAAGAGATTTTCCGCATGCCAATATACTTCGGGGCGTTCTTTACTCCGAGACTTTAGACAACGCTACAGAGAAAAATAAAGACAGTATAATTGTAATTGAGACAAATATTGACGATTCATCGGCAGAAGAGATGGGCTACGCCATGAAAAAGCTCTTTGAGGCAGGTGTAAAAGATGCCTTTTACACACCGATAGTGATGAAAAAGTCCAGACCCGCATATTCTCTCACCGTTATGTGCAAAGAAGACGTTTTTGATGATGCAGTGAAAATTATCTTTGAAAATACATCGTCAGTGGGACTCAGATACAGGGTTTCAGACAGGATTATAATGGATAGAAGAAAGACCGTTGCTATGACAAAATACGGCTCTGTCGATGCAAACAAATTTTCATTCGGTGATTTTTCGAAGATATCCCTTGAATATGACAGTGTAGAAAAACTTGCAAAAGAAAAGGGTATTGGCATAACAAAGATATACAAGGACTACAATGTTGACTAAAATGCATAAAAAACAATTCCGGGGTCGTTACTGACCCCGGGACTTTCTTTTTTGCATGTATTTTTCTTTTGTGGCAAGCCCGCCTGACGTACCGTAGAGCCTGTTTCAGCAATATACTCACCGAGCAAAACTGCTCGTTCTTCAACTATACCTTTCAAAAAACAGCCCTCCTATTTTCATAACTACTTAAAGATATGAAAATAAGAGGGTTATTATGCATAATTATTCTTTATCAAGCAAATACACGCCTGATGACAGAACCACAATTTCTTCACCGGCAACACGAAGATAGCGGAGAACGGGTTCTTCAAATTTTTTATAGTCTGTTGCAACATAGTTGCCGAGACTTATTTTTTTAATATTCATTGAGTTTTTGCAGCATACATAAAGGTCATTCCCGATTCTGCTCACTGACATCGGTCTGCCTATAGCTGCTTGATCCGCACCGCCGATACGGAAGTCAATACGTTGTAATTTCTTTGAGTACCGCACAATGGCATTCTGATCCGGAACACAGCACCAGATATAATTTTCCTCCGGCGCGCAGCTTCTGACAGGACATTCATGGTAGGAGAGATCTCCCGTCCACGCAAGATTTCCCACACAGTCAAACACACCCATCTCACCGGTAGGGAAGACAACATTTATAAAATCTGTCGGACCTTCACAAACGGAGCAGGTTATGTAATCTTTTATTTGTGACGCAATTTCAATGTATGCTCTTCCGAATTTATGCTGTGTATAAAAATTGCGTTTTACTCTCTGTGCTTTTTTTGTGGTGAAATTGTAAAATCTGAAAGAAATCCTAAGCCTGCCGTTCTCGTCCTTTCCGTCCGGGATAACTATTATGAATCCCTCGGGGTGCGGAACAATGTCAAGCGGCATGTAGTTAAGCAACTGCTTCATTATTTTAACACCTTGATATTTTTAATTGTCTGCGTTTATGACCTGATAGCACAAAGTCATAAGGCTGTCGTTGAAGTGCATGTTCTCAACGGCAACACGCGGGTATTTTTCATTAATGTTGTAGTGGGAGAAGTTCCAGAAACCTTTTATTCCGCAAGTTTCAACAAGGAGTCCTGAAATTGAGGCAGCTTCTGTATAGGGTATGCAAAGTATGGCAACTTCAACACCGTGTTCTTTGCAAAAATCTTCAATATCTGACGCAGGTCGAATCGGCAAGCCGTTTAGTATCTGACCTGCGAGTGATTCCTTTTTGTCGAAAATTCCTATGAGGTCAAAGCCGCGTGCCTTGAAATCCATCTCACCTACAATGGTTCTTCCGAGATTTCCGGCGCCTATAAGAATTGTTTTAAGACCTCTGTCAACGCCTAAAATTTTTCCTATTTCTTTTTGAAGGCTTTCAATGTTATAGCCGTATCCTTGTTGACCGAAGCCGCCGAAGCAGTTGAGGTCTTGTCTTATCTGTGAGGCGGAAAGTCCCATTCTGTCCGCAAGTTCTTTACTTGAAATACGAACCATGCCGGTATTTTTGAGTATTCCGAGAAAACGGTAATAACGAGGAAGCCTTTTAATTACTGAAATTGAAATATATTTAGAACCCATAACAATATCTCCTTATTTTTTCTCCAAATTCGTGACATGTCTCTGTCTCGTCGAATTTGTTATCATTCAGTGCATTTTTTAGGATTTCTGCTTTTTTTGTGTAACCGATATGACGAAGCAGCATTTCGGTTGCCTTAAATATGCTTGACGGGTTGGCATAGGCACCCTTTCCTTCTTCAATAAGTCTTGGTGCGCTGCCGTGAATCGCTTCGAACATAGCATATTTATCCCCAATATTAGCCGAGCCCGCCGTACCTACACCACCTTGAATCTGTGCGGCTTCATCGGTAATAATGTCCCCATAAAGATTCGGCATGACGAATACTTGGAAGTCACTGCGAATATCTTTGTTTACAAGATTTGCCGTCATGATGTCAATGTACCACTCATCAACTTCAATTCCGGGATATTCCTTTGCGACCTCGTGGCATATCTTTGAAAATTTGCCGTCTGTCTTTTTCATGATATTGGCTTTTGTTACTATGGCAACTTTGTTTTTGCCGTTTTGCCTTGCATAGTCAAAAGCTGCTTTTGCTATTCTTCTTGTTCCGCAGTCAGTGGTAACTTTGAAGTCAAAAGCAAGTGTGTCCGGAATTTCAACGCCGCGGGAACCCAACATATACTCTCCCTCTGTGTTTTCACGGTAGAAAGTCCAGTCTATGTTTTCCTCCGGAACGAGAACGGGTCTTACGTTTGCATAAAGATCAAGCTCGCGACGGAGTGTAACATTCGCACTCTCCATAGTACCGCCGTTAGGGGTGGTAGTAGGTCCCTTGAGGAGTACATGGCATGTTTTTATTTCTTCAAGAACATCTGACGGAACAGCTTGATTTTTCTCAAGTCTGTTCTCAATGGTTAGCCCCTCAATGTTATCTATAAGGATTTTTCCCGATTCGATTTCATCCTTTAAGAGATATCTGAGAAGCTCTTCGGCCTCAGACGTAATGATAGGGCCGATTCCGTCTCCGCCGATAATTCCTATCTTTATCTGCGAAAGAGAGGCAAAGTCAACCTTTTCGGTGTCATTTGCCATTTTTTCAGCCCTTGAAATCTGCTGAGTGAGAAGAGTTCGGAACTGCTCCACAGCAGTGTCAATGTAATTGTCCATCAATTAAAAACCTTCAATCTTATTTTTTTGACTTCGTGTACTGAAGAAGATCTCCGGCCTTTAGGATGTCTTTCTGACGGTCGGTGAACACTCCGGTAAGTGGAATGTCAATATTTTTCGTTTTGTTGTGAAGTATAAACTTTCCTGTATCAAGTCCGTTGAAAATGTCTGTGAGAATGAGTTCATCGCTCCGGTCAATTTTATCATAGTCTTCGGGGTTTGTAAAATTAAGGGGCATGATTCCGGCATTGATAAGGTTTGCGGCATGGATACGTGCAAAGCTTTTTGTGATAACAGCTTTTATTCCGAGGTAGAGGGGAACGAGCGCTGCGTGTTCACGTGATGAACCCTGACCGTAGTTTGTACCGCCTATTATGAATCCTTTTCCCGCTGTCTTACAGTTTTCGGCAAAGTGTTCATCACACTGTCTGAAACAGAACTGTGAGAGGAACGGAATATTTGATCTGTAAGGAAGAATTTTTGCACCTGCCGGCATGATATGGTCTGTTGTGATATTGTCACCGACTTTTAAAATTGCGGGAGCGTCTATGCTGTCCTCAAGAACATTTGATTTCGGGAAAGGTTTGATGTTGGGACCGTAAATCACCTCAACATTCTTTGCCTCCTTCGGTGAAGCCGGAAGCTCAACCATATTGTCATTTATGTAGAATTTTTCAGGCATAAGTATGTTGAGCGGCTCTTTGAGTGTGCGTGGATCTGTAAGAACACCTGCAATTGCCGACGCTGCGGCAACCTCCGGGCTTACAAGATAAATGCCCGCATCTGCCGTGCCTGAGCGTCCTTCGAAGTTTCTGTTGAATGTACGGAGTGAAATACCGGCACTGTTTGGTGACTGTCCCATTCCGATACAAGGACCGCATGCGGATTCAAGTATACGCGCGCCGGCATCGATGATATCTGTCAGTGCTCCGCATGTCGCAAGCATTGAAAGAACTTGCTTTGAGCCGGGTGCGATAGAAAGGCTTACGCCTTGAGCAACTTTTTTTCCCTTGAGTATGGCTGCAACCTTGAGCATATCCGAAAGAGATGAGTTTGTGCATGAACCAATGCAGACTTGATCAACTTTTATAGGGCCGATTTCCGAAACCTTACGTACATTATCAGGCATATGCGGCATAGCGGCGAGCGGTTCAAGCTCTGAAAGATTTATTTCTATCTCTTCATCGTAAACTGCGTCAGCATCCGGGGAAAGGGGAGTGAAGTCCTGCTCACGTCCCTGAGCTTTAAGAAAGTCTCTTGTTATTTCATCTGACGGGAAGATAGAGGTTGTAGCACCGAGCTCTGCGCCCATGTTGGTGATGGTAGCACGTTCCGGAACCGAAAGAGTTTTTACGCCTTCTCCGGCATACTCGACTATCTTTCCGACACCGCCCTTTACGGAGAGGACTCTGAGAACCTCGAGAATTACGTCTTTTGCTGCAACGTACGGACGGAGTTTGCCTGTGAGATTTACTTTGAGGATCTTAGGCATGGTGATAAAGTATTCACCGCCGCCCATTGCAACTGCAACGTCAAGTCCGCCCGCACCCATTGCAAGCATTCCTATTCCGCCGCCTGTAGGGGTGTGGCTGTCAGAACCTATGAGTGTTTTCCCGGGAACTCCGAAGCGCTCGAGATGGACCTGATGGCAGATTCCGTTTCCCGGTCTTGAAAAACGTATTCCGCGCTTTTTGCATACGCTCTGGATGAATCTGTGATCATCGGCATTTTCAAATCCCGTCTGAAGAGTGTTGTGGTCAATATATGCAACCGAAAGTTCGGTTTTTACTCTGTCGATCCCCATTGCTTCAAGCTCAAGATAAGCCATTGTGCCGGTGGCATCCTGAGTAAGTGTCTGATCAATGCGTATGCCGATTTCCGTGCCTTTTACCATTTCTCCCGACACAAGATGATTTTTGATAATTTTTTCTGAAAGTGTATAACCCAAAACTGTGTACCCCTTTAACATACTTGTGTATTTTTTTAACAAACTTTGTATAATTCTATAACAGTATGAAGTTGCTGTCAATAAAAAGAGGATGAAAATTTTTTCGATATATTATATGTGTAATATTCATATACATTTTATATTTTTTTGCACGACAGCAGTAC
>CAVGIJ010000007.1:0-72082 GCA_963629305.1 Acutalibacteraceae bacterium | reverse complement strand
CAGCAGTACAATGATTTTACACGGCAATATGCTGAGCGTAAATTAATGAATACCGAAAAGACACAATATATTGCGATTTATATTTTGATTTGTTATAATAAAACACGTATATGTAGTTTTGTGCTGCAAAAAAGGAGTTTGTATTCTATGGATATTCTAAAGGCGATTATTTTGGGAATAGTGCAGGGTGTTACGGAATTTCTTCCTATTTCCTCAAGCGGACATTTATCCGTTTTTCAACATTTTATGAATATGAGCGGAGAGGGATCGCTTTCTCTCACTGTTTTTCTCCATATCGGAACACTTGTAGCAGTTGTAGCAGTTTATTATAAGACTTTCCTTGAGCTGTTAAAACAGATGTGGGGTTTCATAAAAGAACTGTTCACAGGTAAGCTTTCGTTTAAAAATGTTGACAACGATCGTCATATGCTTTATATGATGGTTCTCTCATGTGTTCCGTTGCTTGTAATAATGATTCCGGTCGGAAATGATATGCGTGTTATGGATATTGTATCTCGTTTTTCGGAGGATAACGACATAATCCTTGAGGGTGTATGCTTCCTGCTTACGGCACTTCTTCTTCTCGGCGGAACATATGTTGCAAAACATAAAAAGGACATCAGACCGCGCGTTGAGACAAAGGATGCGGTAGCTGTAGGCGTTGCTCAGTTGTTTGCGGCATGTCTTCCCGGAGTTTCACGCTCCGGCTCAACTATTTCAACCGGTATGCTTTGCGGTGTTGACAAAGACTATATGGTACGTTATTCATTTGTTCTCGGGACACCTGCCGTTCTTGCCGCGAGTCTTGTGGAGATGAAGGATGTCCTTGACGGCGGATCGGTAAGCATAGATGTTTTCCCGGTCATAATAGGAATAATCGTTGCGGCACTTACGGGTGTTGCTTCCATAAAGCTTCTTGAGAAGCTTGTTAAAACAGATAGATTCAAATTCTTCGGTTACTATTGTCTTGTACTCGGAGTCGCGGTAATAACTGCGGGAATTGTTGAAAAGTTCTGAAATTAGAAGGTGAAAATTGATGGCGAATGCCAAAAATAACGGTCGTTCCGGAAATACGCAAAAAAAGAATTCAGGACAAAAACGTCCGTCTCAAAAAAGCAATTCAAAAAATACAACTTCAAAATCCGCTCCGAAGAAAAACTCTGCGAACGGAAAGATGTATATTGAAAAGCAAAAGGTACAGGACTCAAACAGGCAGATAGCTGCTGTCGTTTTGTTTGCTGTTTCCGTTTTTATGCTCTGTGTAACGCTCATTCCCGGTGGAAATATCTGGGGAGCGCTTCGCGGTGTATTCTTCGGTCTTTTCGGAGTATGTGCATTTGTCTGGCCGTTTGTTCTCATGTATGTTGCAATAATGATTTCCCTTGATAAACCTATGGGAAATCTCAGATATACAGTTACCGTTGCATCCGTACTTGTCATATTTATTGCCGCGGCGGTAAACATTTTTTCGTCCGTTGATGAAATCACCGCATGGGTGGATTACAAAGACGGTATAACATCTGCGTATGCGCTTGGGCTTAACAGCAAAAACGGAGGAGCGGTCGGCGCAATTATCGGCGGACTTCTTCTTTGGATGTTCGCAAGTAAGGTGCCTGCCGGCATCACAATATGCCTTCTGATCTTTGTAACAATCATGCTCTTGACGGGAGCTACTCTTGTAGACTTTTTCAAGTCTCTTTGGACCCCGGTTGAAAAGGGCACAAAGGCTGCCGGTGAGCATTACGAAGTCGCAAGAAAAAAGATTGAAGAGAAAAGGGCCATGCAGCAGCATCGCTTTAATCCGGATGTTGATCTCGGGCCCGAATATGACGCACAGGCAGACGAACACGCAGAAGCACTTAATGCTTCGGATACTCCGGTGTCACTTGAAACATCCGAGCCTGCACCTCCGTCGGTACTGCTTGATGACATAATAAAGAAGGCTGCCGACAAAAAGGTTGCAGACGCGAAATCAGAGCAGGTATCACGTGAAGAAGTCCACGATCACGAATCCGAAATCTCAAAAGAGATTGAAAATAAAGCGGTTTCATCCGACAAAGAGTCGGGCAAAAAGCAGTATAAATTCCCGCCTATTACATGTCTCAATCCTCCGAAAATTTCAGTCGGCGGATCCTCCGAGGGCGAGCTTAAGGATAATGCCGAAAAGCTTGTTTCCGTGCTGAAAAGCTTCGGCGTTGAAACTACAATAGTCGACATTTGCAGGGGACCTTCCGTAACACGTTACGAGCTCAGCCCGGCTGCCGGTGTTCGTATAAGCAAAATAACCGGACTTGCGGATGACATTGCCTTAAGTCTTGCTGCGACCGGAGTCAGAATCGAAGCTCCGATACCGGGTAAGGCTGCTGTCGGAATAGAGGTTCCGAACAAAACGCGCGAGTCGGTTACACTCAGGGAAATTCTTGAGTCAAAGGATTATAAATCTCAGGTTTCAAGGAGCAAGCTTACCGTTGCGCTCGGAAAAGACATAACCGGAAACATATGCACAATGGACATCTCAAAGATGCCTCATCTTCTTGTTGCCGGAACCACAGGCTCAGGTAAATCCGTGTGTCTTAATGCGATGATTCTTTCAATTCTTTACAATGCAACACCGGAAGAGGTAAAGCTTGTAATGATTGACCCGAAACAGGTTGAGTTTACAAACTATAACGGACTTCCGCATTTGCTTATTCCTGTTGTTACAGACCCTAAAAAGGCGGCGGGCGCGCTCGCATGGGCAGTTAAGGAAATGCTTAACCGTTATAAGTCCTTTTCGGAGAACAATGTAAGAGATATCAAAGGCTACAATGAACTTGCGAAAATGGATCCCGAAAAAAATCCTATGCCGCAGATTGTTATATTTATAGATGAGTTCGCGGATCTTATGATGGCTGCATCTGCCGAGGTTGAGGACTCTGTGTGCCGACTTGCACAGATGGCACGTGCCGCAGGTATGCACCTTGTTATCGCAACTCAGTCACCGCGTGTTGACGTCATCACGGGTCTTATAAAGGCAAATATTCCGAGCCGCCTTTCGCTCAAGGTATCAAACGGTACGGATTCACGTATCATTCTCGACATGATAGGTGCGGAGAAGCTTCTCGGAAACGGAGATATGCTCTTTAATCCCGTCGGTGTTTCAAAGCCCACACGTATCCAAGGCTGCTATGTACCCGACAATGAAATACGAAGCGTAATTGATTTTATAAAGCAGCAGGAGCAGTCGTCCTACAACGAAGGTGTGCTTGAAGAGATTGAAAAGCACGCGGCGGCTTCCGAAAATTCCGGGAAGAAGTCCGGCGGAGTTGATGCTCCGGGAGGAGCGGATGACGGAGATGCTCTGTTGCCTGACGCAATTGAAGTTGTGGTGAACGCCGGACAGGCTTCGACCACTCTTATACAGAGAAAACTAAAGGTCGGTTACGCAAGGGCCGCACGTATTGTTGATGAACTCGAGGAGCGCGGAATAGTCGGCCCGTTTGAGGGGTCGAAGCCACGCCGCGTGCTTATAACAAAGAACCAGTGGCTTGAGATGAATGCTATGGCTCCGTCTGACAGCGGTAATGCAAATCAAATGACTTTTGATGAAGCACAGAGCGTTGACGAAAACTAATTGATAACAACTGACAGTAAAAATTTTAAGTATTATCTACCGGAGAAAATATGTTTTTACCGATAAACAAAACTGAAATGCTTGAACGCGGATGGGACAGCGTAGACTTCGTTTACGTAAACGGCGATTCGTATGTTGACCATCCGAGTTTCGGTGCCGCCATTATTACCCGTGTCCTTGAAGATGCGGGTTTTAAAGTTGCTTTTTTGGCACAGCCGAATTGGCATTCAACACATGACTTTATGCAGTTCGGTGAACCTAAATACGGGTTTCTCGTCTCTGCCGGAAATATTGACTCAATGGTGGCTCATTATACCGTTTCGAAAAAACTCAGAAATGATGATGCCTATACGGCAGGCGGAAAGCACGGAAAACGTCCCGACAGAGCGGTCACTGTTTATTGTAAGAAAATTCGTGAGGCATATCCGAACACTAATATCATCATAGGCGGTCTTGAAGCATCTCTTCGAAGGTTTGCGCACTACGATTATTGGGATGACAAGATTCATCCGTCAATACTTCTTGAAAGCGGGGCGGATCTTCTTTCATACGGAATGGGAGAGAAGTCCGTTCTTGAAATTGCGAACCGACTTCGTGACGGAGAAGATGTAAAGGGTATAACCGATGTTCTCGGAACCTGTTATCTTACGGATGTTGAAAACACCCCGCTTTGCGGTGCGGAATGCCCGAGTTTTGAAAATGTCTGTAAATCGAAAAAGGAATATGCCGTTTCATGCCGAATAGAGCAAGACGAGCAGGATCATATACGCGGAAAACTCATAAAACAGAGACATGGTAATAAAATGCTTGTGCAAAATCCGCCAATGCCGCCCCTTACAACAGATGAGATGGACAGGGTGTATGCATTGCCGTATATGAGAACCTACCATCCGTCATATGAGTCACTCGGCGGAGTTCCGGGTATAGAGGAAGTAAAATTTTCCATCACGCATAACCGCGGATGCTTCGGTGCATGTAATTTTTGTTCCATACAGCTTCACCAGGGACGTTATATGTCAAATCGAAGCAAGGAATCCCTTATAAACGAAGCTAAAATAATTTCATCACAGCCGGATTTCAAAGGATATATCCACGACGTCGGAGGACCGTCGGCAAATTTCAGAAACCCGTCCTGTGAAAAGCAGAAAGAGCTCGGACTTTGCAAAGGAAAAAAATGTCTTGCACCGAGTCCTTGTAAGGCACTTGTCGCGGATCACAGCGAGTATGTGGATATTCTTCGTGAGATGAGAGCGCTCCCCGGTATTAAAAAGGTATTTATAAGATCCGGTATCCGTTATGACTATATGCTTTGTGACAAGGATGATACATTCTTTAAGGAACTCGTGCGCTATCATGTGAGCGGACAACTCAAGGTTGCGCCGGAGCACTGTATGCCGGATGTCCTTGATAAAATGGGAAAACCGCATATTGAGACGTATCTTGAGTTTTCAAAACGCTATTTTGAACTCACTCACAATGCGGGTAAAGAGCAGTATCTTGTTCCGTATCTCATGTCGTCGCACCCGGGCTCGACTCTTGAATCCGCAATAGGCCTTGCGGAGTTTTTAAAGTCAAGAAAAATAAGGCCCGAACAGGTACAGGATTTTTATCCGACACCGGGTACGGTCTCCACATGTATGTTTTATACGGAACTTGATCCTTATACGATGAAGCCCGTATATGTTGCAAAGGATCCGCATGAAAAAGCGCTTCAGCGTGCACTTCTTCAATATTACAATCCTAAAAATTCGGCACTTGTTCTTGAGGCGCTGAAAAAAGCGGGTCGTTATGACCTTATAGGCACCGGTCAAAAGTGCCTTGTAAAAAATGATATCCGCCCAAACAAAAGAGAAAGGGCGGCTAGTCATGAAAACGAAAAAGACAGGCAATCTCGTCAAAAAAATGGCCATACGGCTAAATCAAACAAAGAGAAAAACAGAAGAAATCAAAAAACCGAAAGTCACCAATGGATTCCCGAAAAGAGAAATAAGAAAACTCGCTAAAGTAAAAAAACATCTGAAAATGCTTGCGGAAAAGTGCAAGAAAGCACCCGAGAAAGCGATTGTGTTTATTCTTGTTCTTTTAACACTTATTTTTTCATACGGAAGCAAAGCATTCTCTTTCATCCCGACATGGAATGCGGTTTATAAGGCATTCGGTATTGCCCCGAACTCATATGGGTCGCTTGATTTTGAACCTATGCCGCTCACCTTAACCGTGCTGGATGTCGGTCAGGGTGAGTGTGTTTTTGTCTATGACGAAAAAGGAACTTCCATACTCTATGATACGGGAGAGGCGGGAAATGACGAAAAGATACTTTCGTACCTCAAATGCTTTGACGTAAATGAGCTTGACTATCTTATTCTTTCGCACCCACATTCAGACCATATCGGCTCAGCACGTGCACTGCTCCTGTCAAATCAAATAAAGATTCGCAATGTAATCATCCCTGAAATTGATTCGGAATCTCTTGCCGATTCCGTGTCCTCTTCCGAATCCGGCTTTGGTACATTGATTGACTTTTTTGAAACCGCAGGTGCGGGCGTGAAAGAGGCAAAGGCAGGTGACAGCTTCTCAAAAGGGGACATTGCATTTACTGTTCTTGCTCCGACTTCTCAAAGCGAAAATCTCAACAATATGTCACTTGTCGTCCGCATCACCTACGGAGAAACGGCGTTTCTCCTCATGGGTGATGCGCAGTCGGAGGAAGAATACGACCTGCTTTGCACATGCACGCCCGCCACATTATCAGCGGATGTCCTCGTTGTCGGCCATCATGGCAGCGAGACATCAAGCACATATGATTTTGTAAGCAGTGTAAAGCCCTCATATGCAATCATCTCCTGCGGTGCCGACAACGAATACGGCCATCCGCATACGGTAACACTCAATACGTTTGAATCTTTAAAAACGGAGATATATCGCACAGACCTCCTTGGAGATGTTGTTATAGGAACGGATGGTAAAAAAACTATTGCACTCAGGTGAGTTTTCTGATATAATTGCTAGGCAATTCGCACGCAAGGTGTTCGGTACGACGGTGCAGCGACGTAGAGCAAACGACGTTGTTACGTGCTTTATAGTCTTGCGGAGGATAAAACTTTAAGGAGGACATAAACATGTCAGTAATTTCAATGAAACAATTGCTCGAAGCAGGTGTTCATTTCGGACACCAGACAAGAAGATGGAACCCGAAAATGGCTGAGTACATCTTCACAGAAAGAAACGGTATCTACATCATCGATCTCCAGAAGACAGTTAAGAAGCTTGAGGAAGCTTATAACTTTGTACGTGAGATTTCAGCAGAGGGTGGTGACATTCTCTTCGTAGGTACAAAAAAGCAGGCTCAGGAGTCTGTTAAGGAAGAAGCAATCCGTTGCGGTATGCCGTACGTAAATGCTCGTTGGCTCGGCGGTATGCTTACAAACTTTAAGACAATCCAGAAGAGAATCAAGAGACTTGAACAGCTCAAGGCCATGCAGGAAGACGGCACATTTGATCTTCTTCCGAAGAAGGAAGTTGTAAAGCTTGAACTTGAGATTGAGAAGCTTGAGAAGTTCATGGGCGGTATCACAGAGATGAAGAAGCAGCCGGCTGCTATGTTCATTGTTGACCCGCGTAAAGAGAGAATCGCAGTTGCAGAGGCTCACAAGCTCGGTATTCCTATCATTGCTATCGTTGACACAAACTGTGATCCTGACGAAGTTGACTACGTAATTCCGGGTAACGACGACGCTATCCGTGCAGTAAGACTTATCGCAGGTGCTATGGCAGACGCAGTTATCGAGGGTCGTCAGGGCGAGGACACTGCAGCAGATACAGCAGAGGCTGAAAAGGCAGAAGAAGCAACAGAGGAATAATCGATTTTTGATTTTCGTTTTACGGTTAACTTATATATTTGGAGGAATTAAATATGGCATTTACAGCTCAGGATGTAAAGGCTCTTCGTGAGAAGACAGGCGTTGGCATGATGGAGTGCAAAAAGGCACTTGCGGAAGCTGACGGAGATATGGATAAGGCAATTGATTACCTTCGTGAAAAGGGTCTTGCAGCAGCTACTAAAAAAGCAGGAAGAACAGCAGCTGACGGCGTTGTTCTCGCATATACAGACGAAGCAAAGAACGTAGGTGTTCTTGTTGAGGTTAACTCAGAGACTGACTTCGTAGGTAAAAATGAAAAGTTCCAGGCATTCGTTCTCGACATTGCAAAGACAATAGTTGAGAAGAATCCGGAAGATGTTGAAGATCTTCTCGGAGTGAATCTTGTCGGAACTGACAGAACAGTACAGGAAAACCTTCAGGATCTCATCCTTTCTATCGGTGAAAACATGAAAATTCGCCGCTTTGAAAGAGTTGAGGGCACAACATGCACATACATCCATGCAGGCGGTTCTGTAGGTGTTATGGTATCATTTGACACGGCTGCTGATGTTGCCGCAAAGGATGAATTCAAAGAGATGGGCAAGAACATTGCCATGCAGATTGCAGCAATGTCTCCGCAGTTCCTTGATGAGGCATCTGTACCGGCTGAAACAATCGACCATGAGAAGGAAATTCAGGTTGCTCAGATGAAGAATGATCCGAAGATGGCAAACAAACCTGATGAGGTCCTTAAGAAAATTGTTGAGGGTAAGATGGGCAAGTTCTACAAGGAAATCTGCCTTATGGATCAGGAATTCGTTCGTTCAGATCTCTTCAAAGGCTCAGTTTCAGGCTATGTTGCTGACATTGCAAAGAAACTCGGCGGTGACATAAAGGTTACAGGCTTCACTCGTTATGCAAAGGGCGAAGGCATTGAAAAGAAAGAAGAAAATCTTGCAGATGAGATTGCAAAGATGGTTAAATAATCAGATTCTATTTGTACTTTAATTGTTTTGTAATTTTTCATAGCATAAAATTTTCATTTTGGGCAAAGTCAACAAAAGTTGTTGACTTTGCCTTCTTTTTTTGTTTTGTTCATAGAATGTTAAAAAATGCTTCTTTTGGCGTTGACGATTGTTCCTACTAAAAGTAAAATTGTAGAGGAATAATTGTTATGAAATTTTGAACTTTGTAAATGTTAAACTTACGAAGGCAAACGAAAAGGAGTAGGGAAGATGAAAAAGACTATTATCAGCATCCTGCTCTCCATCTCAATCCTTGTCGGAATTGCAAGCACATGCTTCTCCATTTTTGCAACTTCCGAAGGTACAATGAGAGTCGGAGTAGGTAAGGCGGATATCACGGGACCCATAACCAGAATCAGCACCGGTTATAACTCTCTCGGTGACCTTATGGACGGACTTCTGACAAGACTGAATGCCAGAGCGTTCATAATCGAGTCAAACGGAAATCCGGTCGTTTATGTTTCCGCAGAACTCGTACACATGACTGAGAGCATTAAGCCGGCAGTCCTTAAGGAACTTCAGAGCAGAGGACTTACACGTTACACAGAAGAAAATGTTATGCTCACTGCTACACATTGCCATTCTTCTTCATCAAATGTTTCATGGTATGCTCTTTATGACCTTATAAACGGTGTACCTGGTTATGATGAAGACAGTTACAAACTTATTGTACAGGGAATAGCAGACGCTATTGAAGCCGCAGATAAGGATCTTGCACCGGGCAGCATTGTTCTCTCATATGCAAACACAGACATTGAGAGCTACAACCGTTCGCTTTACGCCGCAAAATGGAACGTAAATTACGATGACAGCAAGTATCTCAATGACTTTGATGCCGCATGCAAGACAGTAAATAAGGAAATGGAAGTAATTCGCTTCATTCAAGACGGAAAAGATGTCGGTATGCTTTCATTCTTTGCATCGCACGGTACATCGAACGGCATAGACAATACACTTATCGCAGCAGACCACAAGGGCTATGCATGCTACTATGTTGAGCAGGCAATGGGAGACGGATATGTTGCCGCAAACTGCCAGACTGAATCCGGCGATGTATCCCCAAACAAGCCTCAAGAGTCTGACGTAAAACTTGCATTCCAAAGACCGGCTGACATTGATGACAGCCTTGACGAAATAGAGAATCAGATTGTTGCCGGACAGCAGGAGGCAAACGCAATGCTCCGCATCTTGAAGGGCGGTGCAGGCGTAACAAGTATTGACCTTTCAGACAGCGTGCAGTACAACTACTCAACAGTTGATTTCAGCGATATCTCTGTTGATGAAAAATACATCGGCGAGTATAAGATGCCTTACGATGATGTCACAAACGCCAAGACAAGTGAGCCTTGCATCGGTGCCGGAATTATAGCAGGTGACGAAGAGGGCGCTCCTGTTGACAATGCGGAAGAGGGCTCGGTTCGTCATGACTTTAAGCTAAACGATGACGGAACGGTAACAAGAACAGAATATGACTTCTCAACTATTGACTTGAGCGGCCTTGAGAAACTCTTCAAGCCCCTTTGGCCGACAGCCATGAAGATACTACAGTCGGATGGATACGATGATGAGCAGATGGAAAAGGTTGTATGTCTTGCAGTAGGTAAACTCATGCAAAAAGAGCAGCCTGTACAGATTCTCAGAATCGGTGAGCTTGCAATTGCAGGTGTTTCATTCGAAGTTTCAACAGAACAGGGCGCACGCACAAAGGCAGTCCTTGAGGATACTCTCTCACAGCTTGGTGTAAAGAAGGTTATTCTCGCAACACATGCCAATGCATACAGCCAGTACATCACAACACGTGAAGAATATGCAGCTCAGCACTATGAAGGTGCTACAAACCTCTTCGGACCGTGGTCAGGTTCAGCTTTGACACAGGAACTTGATCGTCTTGCACAGGATATGGTAAACGGCAAGACATCTGATAAGGGCCCGGGACTTCGCAATTCACAGCCGCTTGTTCTCCTGCAGACACCTGCTTCATTCTTAAAGCCGGGCGTTGACAAGAGCGGATACGGAACACTTGTAACTGATGTTGACACAACAAAGGCATATGCAAACGGTGACACTGTAACAGCTGTATTCAAAGGTGCAAACCCAAGACACGTTACAACCTTGAAACTTGACGGAAATACCGAACTTGTTCCGGATGATTACACATATATGGAAGTACAAAAGCTTGCAGACGGTAAGTGGATTACAGTTCGCAATGACGGCGACCCGTATACAACATTCCGTTACAGCCCGTACCTTAAAAATACGGCAACCCTCACATGGCTTCTCCGTGACGTTGATGACGGAACATACAGGTTTGCATATAATGGAATTGCCAAGACCGGAACAGACTCATACAAGGCATTTACAGCATATTCAAGCGCATTTACCGTTGGCAATGTATCAGCCGAAGTTACAACACCTGATGATACTACAGACAAGAACAAGGATCTTATTTTGGATCTTGATATTGACAGTGCTATGGGTTGGATAGACGATCTTCTCGGAAAGGAAGATTCTGATAAGGATAATTCTTCGAGCACAGGCAATGCACCTGCAGATGACTCTTCAACTGTATCTTCTGAGACAAAGGAAACGCTTGAGATGGTAGATATAATCAACGATGCGACAGACGTTGCAGGCGCATCTGTGGTTAACTCTTCAGATCTCACTCCGCTTTCTTCTGTTGATTTTGCAGCTGCGGGAACCGAGAGCATTGCACAGACAGGTGATAACAATATTGCTCCGTTTGTATCTCTGTTATCTTTCGGCAGCGCAGCAGTTCTTGCTACACTGAGAATCAAATCAAAGAAAAAATAACTGATTAAAACAGCAATCACCCCTTATGCCTAAAAAATGAGGCATAAGGGGGTTTTCTTTATCTCTTTGATTATGTAATAAAGTTATTTTGTTTTGCATATTCTTTTGTAAGGATGTTCAGGCCTTATTTGCATAATTCTGTGATTTTATTGACAATTCTCCTTTATACTAGTAAAATTGTAGATGGTTAATTAGTCGGTCAAACGACCGAAACGGATCACACAAGTTTTTGGAGGAGATTGAAAGTTATGAATTTTAAGAGTGTATTGTCAGACAAACGTATACCGGTAGAAACTCCGGCAGATGTTATTGATGAAAAAGGTAAAGCTATTTTCGGAACCTTTGATACCGAGTTTCCGCAGATGAACTTCCTTGACATTCATCACCAGACCTTTCTTCCGGACTTCACAAATCGTTTTCGTTATACAAGCTGGGAAGCAACGGAAATTACGCTTGATGATGTTATACTTCTTACGGCTGTATGCAACATGGGCCTTTTCGGAACCAGCCTTTCTGTTGTATATGACAGAAAAGAGAAAAAGTGTATCGCCTGCCAGGAGATGATGCTTCCCTTCCAGGCTGTCATTTCAGGTACACTTCTCGGCGGAGACATAACAAAGTCAAAGAGTGTTATCAATCGTGTGAATTTTTGCAACGACTTCGGCAATGATACCGCACTCGTAAAGGGCCGCACCGTAAAACCGGGCTGCAAAATAAAGTACAATGTAAAACTCACACGTGTTTCAAAGCCGTCGGTTGTTATGATTCCGTTTGGTAAAAACAAACCTCTCTACAGCCAAAAAGATCTTTTCAAGGCTGAGGGGTACATCACTGTAAACGGAAGAAAATACAAGACAAATGAACATTCAACCGCAATAATTGATGACCACAGAGGCTACTATCCGTATAACTCACACTATGATTGGGTTACAACAATGGGTACAAACACCGTAAACGGCAAGACACAGTTCTTCGGTTTTAACCTCACAAGAAACCAGTCGATAAATCAGGATGATTACAACGAAAATCTCATCTGGTTTGAGCATGGAAGATCGCGTCTTACCCCGGTTAAGTTTACGCATGATGAGTACAATCTTTGGCATATCACCGACGAGCATGGCATGGTTGACATTTACTTTGACATCGGAGACAGACATCATATGGAAATGCACCTTGGCGTTATTGACGAGGATTACCACATAACCTTCGGTGAACTTCGCGGCTTTATATGTGATGAAGACGGCAATAAGTACATACTTGACGGCATGCCCGGAATAGGCGAGGATAAGAGCCTCCGTATTTGACACATTGACAATTTTTTGGTACTCTAAAGACAGAAAATGCTTTGGTCTTAGGGGGCAATGTATATGTTTTTTAAAATAACAAAAGACAAAATAAACGAAAAAAAAGGTTTTACGCTTATTGAAATAGCCATTGTTCTTGTTATTATCGCAATTCTTGCGGCAATTTTGGTTCCGAATCTTTTAAAATGGGTTGATAAGTCAAAGGATACCAAGATGCTGTCTGCGGCGAAAACGGTCAAAGATTGTGTTGTAGCTGAATTTGCCGACATGCACAAAAACGGTGAGGAACTCGGCGCGGATGAAACGGCATATGATGAAGATTTTTGGTCTGCTGTTTCAGATGCCGCAGGTACAACTGTAACAAATGATTCGAAAAAAAACGGATATGTTCAGTTTACTGTTGAAAATGACACTCTTAAGACTTTCAGCTATACAAAAGATGACAGAATAGCAACTTTAAACGAAAACGGATCATTTGACATCACAACAAATGCCAATCCCGTAAAAGATAAGGAATCAACGGCGACTACAAATAAGTCAGACTCAAAGCAACCCGAAAGCACAAACAAGTCAGACTCAAAACGCCCCGAAAGTACAAAGAAGCCGACCGAAAAACAACCGGAAAGCACAAGCAAGTCAGACCAAAAACCCCCTGAAAGTACAAAGAAACCGACCAAAGAACAGACGACTGAAACTACTACAAAGAAGGATCAGCAGGGCTCCGGTGAAAGTTCTTGGTGGGATAGATTTTTTGAGGAATTAGAAAAATTTTGGAAAAACTGATGACCCTATAACAAACCAATGTTTTTTGTCAATTGTCGGGATGCAGAAATCACCGACAAAATGAATTTAACTTTTGCGGATGGCAAGTAAAATGCCATCCGTTTTTTATTCTTTTTTTGACAAGCTTTTTGTGAAGCTGTTTTCAATGAGTAAAAATTAATCTTAAAAGAATATTTTTAAATGGATTAAACTTAGAAAGCATCATATTTTCCGAAGCTTACGGGATTTTTTTCAATCAAATGCGTGAAGGAACATCATCTTCATAGGACTCGGGATTCCTCGACAACATACTTGACCGTGACCTTGAACCGCTTAAAAGAAAACAGATACTTAAAGACAAATTTGACATAACGACAAATGATGACCTTATGGAGGTGTTTGGTGACATGTGTAACTTAAGTGACGGTGTATACTTGGACGGTGTACAAAAAGGTATCATGCAAGGCAAGGCTGAAGGCATCATGCAAGGCAAAACGCAAGGACGGGTTGAGCTTATAAAAAAGTTTATACAAAAAGGCAACACCCTTGAAAGCGCCTTGGATATGTTTGATATCACAGACAAGGATGAAATAGAGTCATTGAAAAAGCTTGTAGTTAACTGATTTGAATAAATAAAAAAAGACGCACAGTGTGCGTCTTTTTTTGGTTCTTTGTCAATTGTTGTTGTGGAAAATTTTTGATAATATGAGTTGAATAAAAACGCCTTTACTGTTAACTTGAAAGATAGTATAATAACGTTCTGATATTATTTAAATCACCTAAATCGAGTGAAAATATATAACCAGACTGTGACACGTCACCAATCCGGTTTGAATGAAATTTGCAGGAGCAACTCAAAATGAAATATTTGATTGATAAGCAGAGCGGAAAAAGTGCATATTTACAGATTTACGAGGGAATACGTAAGGATATTTCCGAGGGCGTTTATCCGTATAACTCAAAGCTTCCGTCAAAACGTGTACTCGCCGGTATGACCGGCACAAGTGTTATTACCATTGAACATGCATACGGGATATTGTGTGACGAGGGATACATCGAGTCACGTGAGAGAAGCGGATACTACGTGATTTATTCGCCGAGAACGGTTTTTTCGTATCCGAAAAATGATGATCGAATTATGCGTGAAAAGCAGAATATGAAACAGGAAACTCCGTTCGTGATTTCATATGAAAACAGGGATGATGAAAATATATCCTATGCAAAACTCTCAAGGGCCACAAGAAGAGTTTTGAGCAACAATGATACGGACATAATGAAAAAATCACCGAATTTCGGAACTGAAAAACTCAGAAAATCTATAGCTCTTTATCTCAAGCGCAGCAGGGGAATTGATGCATTGCCGTCGCAGATTATAGTGGGCGCGGGTTCGGAATATCTGTACAGTCTTATTATTCAGTTTCTCGGCATGGAAAATGTATACGGAATCGAAGACCCGTCGTATGAGAAGATATACAAGGTGTATAAGGCAAACGGTGCATTTGTTGACAGACTTAAAATGGGCGGTGACGGTATCTATTCCGAGGAGCTTAAGCGTACAAAAGCAAATATTCTGCATGTGACACCGTTTAACAGCTTCCCGAGCGGTATAACTGCAACTGCCTCAAAACGACGTGAGTACATTGAGTGGGCGTTGAAGCGTGGCGGACTTATAATTGAGGATGATTATGATTCCGAGTACACCATGTCGAAACGTATTGCCGACACTCTATATTCACTTGATAAAAACGACAATGTAATCTATCTCAATACATTTACAAGAACAATAGCGCCTTCAATAAGAATAGGGTATATGATACTGCCCGAACGTATGATTTCCGACTTTGAACAGCGGGTTGGCTTTTATTCGTGTACGGTATCGGTTTTGGCACAGTACATCGTTGCCGAGCTTATAGACAGCGGTGACTTTGAAAGACATATCAACAAGGTGCGTCTTAGCAGAAGAAAAGGTGAAAAAACATCAGACAATTTTATTGACAAATAGGCATTGACAATGTATACTTTAGCGTATTAACACGCTACTACACTACCGCGATAAAGTCGAAGCGATGAGGAGACCCGTAATGATTGACGAAAATGTACTGACAAAAGCAGAAAAAATAATATTCATGCTACGCTCAATTTACTCAAAAAACGGCTATACACCGTATAAAATGAGCAAATTTGAAGAGTATGATTTCTATGTGAAAAATAAAGATTTTCTGATGTCTGAAAATGTAATTACATTTAACGACACGAACGGAAAGCTTTTGGCACTCAAGCCGGACGTTACCCTTTCTATAATAAAGAACTGTATGAATGATCCAACTGACAGGATACGGAAAGTTTATTATAACGAAAATGTTTACAGGGTATCGGAAACCACTCATGCTTACAGAGAAATTATGCAGACCGGACTTGAATGCTTCGGTGAAATAAGTGTTTTGGAAAAGATTGAAGTTTTAAAGCTTGCGGCAATGAGTCTTAAGTCAATTTCAGACGATTTTGTTCTTGAACTTTCACATATGGGTATACTCGGAGGTCTTCTTGAAATTGCCGGTGGCAGTGATGAGTTTAACGAGGCGATATACAGCTGTATAGAGAGAAAAGCCGCGCATGAAATCCCCGGAATATGTGAAAAATACGGCGTTTCACGTGCAAGTGCAAAGAAACTCATCAAACTTGTCGGTATCCACGGTACAGCAAGTGAGATTGTCCCAAAACTCGAAGAAATTTGCGAAGGCACCGAGATGCTTGAAGCACTTTCACAGCTTCGGGTTATCGGAGAAAATCTTGACAGATGTGATTTCCCGGGAAAAATCATAATTGATTTTTCGTCATTGAGCAGTGTTAAGTATTATAACGGACTTATTTTTAAGGGCTTTTTACCGGGAATAGCCGATGCGGTTTTGTCAGGCGGACAGTATGATAAGCTTCTTAACAAAGTTGGTAAAAGCGGCGGCGCGATAGGATTTGCCGTGTATCTCAATCTTGTCTGTGAAGTTGACGTCGTGAAAAATGCAGACAAAATCATAAATGTCGCACTTCCTAAGGGGCGACTCGGCGAAAGTATTTACGGTATGTTCAAAAAGGCGGGATACGAGTGCCCCGAAATAGAGGACGGCTCGAGAAAACTCATTTTTGAAAACAGTGAAGTCGGTATACGGTTTTTCTGGGTGAAGCCGTCCGACGTCGCCATTTATGTTGAGCGCGGCGCCGCAGATATCGGTATTGCGGGCAGGGATATTCTTCTTGAGTATAGGCCCGATGTCTATGAACTGCTGGATCTTAAAAAGGGTATATGCAATATGTGTGTAGCCGCTCCCGCCGGTTTTGCGGATAATAATGATAAAACTCTGAGGGTCGCGACAAAGTTTGTAAGTATTGCCCGTAATTATTTTGAAGAGCAGGGACGGGACATAGATATAATAAAGCTTAACGGCTCAATTGAAATCGCACCTATTTTAGGACTTTCGGACGTTATAGTTGATATTGTCGAAACGGGAACAACACTCAAGGAAAACAATCTTTCGGTTGTCACGAGATTTTTGCCGATAAGCGCAAGACTTATTGCAAATAAGGCGAATTTCAAATTTAAGACAGAACAGATTGAAACACTCGTAAAAAGACTTGAAAGGCAGGTCGAAAATAATGATTAAGATATACGAGTACGCAGGCGTAAGTAATGAGGATATATTTAAGAGAGTAGATGTTAAGACAGGCGTAGAGGATGTTGTAGCGGATATCATTTACAATGTACGCAAAAACGGAGATAAGGCACTTTTTGAGTATGAGGAAAAGTTTGATAAAGCAAAAATGTCGTCATTGCTTGTAAGTGAAGCTGAAATTGAAGAGGCATTTTTACTAGTTGATAAAAAGCTTATTGAAGTTATCAAAAAAGCGGCAGCCAATATACGCAATTTTCATGAAAAACAAGTGAGAACAAATTTCATGATAAACGACAGACCGGGCGTTGTTATGGGACAGAAGGTTTTACCTATTGAAAAAGTCGGTCTTTATGTACCGGGCGGCACAGCCGCATACCCATCAACGGTACTCATGGATTCAATTCCCGCAAAAATTGCGGGATGCAGCGAAATTGCCATGGTAACACCACCAAACAATGAGGGAAAAATCAATCCCGTAATTCTTGCTGCCGCGAAAATCGCCGGTGTTGACAGGATATACAAAGTCGGTGGGGCGCAGGCGATAGCAGCGCTTGCATACGGCACAAAAACAGTAAACAAGGTTGACAAGATAGTAGGACCGGGCAATGCATTTGTCGCAGAGGCAAAAAAACAGGTGTTTGGAATTGTTGCCATAGACATGATAGCCGGACCGTCGGAAATACTCTGTGTTGCCGACTCAACATGCAATCCCGAATTTGTGGCGGCTGATATGCTGTCACAAGCTGAACACGATAAGCTCGCTTCCGCGGTTTTGGTTACCGACTCATATGAGTTTGCGAAAAAAGTTTCGACCGAATTGGAAATGCAGATTCCGCTTCTTCCGCGCGCCGAAATAGCACGTACATCAATTGATAATAACGGAAAAATAATTGTGGCAAATGACTTGAGGGTTGCCATAGATATTGCAAATGAGATTGCACCCGAACATCTTGAACTCTGTGTTGACAATCCATTTGATTATCTTGACGGTATAAAACATGCAGGCTCGGTGTTTATGGGTAAGAATTGTCCTGAGGCACTGGGAGACTATTTTGCCGGACCGAACCATACATTGCCGACACTCGGAACAGCACGCTTTTCAAGTCCTCTTTCAGTGGATGATTTTCAGAAGAAAACACAGTATACATATTTCAGCGCAGATGCACTCTCTGCTGTTGCAGATGACATTGCGTGCTTTGCAGAGTCAGAGGGGCTTCATGCTCATGCAAAGTCGGTTACGGTAAGATTTGAGAAAAAAGACTGAGGTTTAAGAAATGTCAAGATTTTTCAGTGAACGTCACAATGGACTTGTTCCATATACGCCGGGCGAGCAGCCGAAAGAGCGTAAGTTTATAAAACTCAATACCAACGAAAGCCCGTTTCCTCCATCAAAGGAGGTCTTTGAAGCGGCAAGAAAATCGGCGGAGTCACTCAATCTTTACAGTGATCCCGAGTGCAGAAAGCTGACAGAGGCTGTTGCAAAGAAATACGGACTGAATTTTGAAAATGTCCTTATGACAAACGGCTCGGATGAAATACTCAATTTTGCATTTATGGCATTCGGCGATGAAAAACATTCTTTTGTTTTTCCGGATATCACGTATGGATTTTATCCGGTGTTTGCAGAGATAAATCACATACCGTATGAGACTGTACCGCTTCTTTCCGACTTCACGATTGATTACAAGGCGTATTGCGGTATAAATAAAAATATTGTAATAGCAAATCCGAATGCTCCGACAGGTATAATGATGCCGCTTTGGGAGATAGAGGCGATAGTAAGGTCGAATCCCGAAAACGTCGTTGTTATTGACGAGGCATATATCGACTTTTCGGATAAGAATTCAAACGGTATTCCGAAAAACAGCGCCGTAAACCTGCTTTCAAAGTATGACAATTTACTTGTAACAATGACGTTTTCAAAGTCACGCTCATTGGCAGGTGCAAGACTTGGATTCGGACTTTCGTCAAAAGACTTGATTTCTGATCTCAATACTATAAAATATTCAACAAATCCGTATAACATAAATGCTATGACTCAGGCGGCGGGGCTTGCCGTACTGCAAAGTGACGATTATTATAACGACAACTGTAAAGTTATAATCGAAAATCGTAAGTTTACCGCAAAGGCACTTAGCGATGAGGGATTCACCGTTCTTCCGTCATCTTCAAATTTTGTTTTTGCAAAGGCTGCTTGGATAAGCGGCAAAGAGCTTTATACGGAGCTTCGCAAAGAGGGAATCCTTGTGCGTCACTTTGACACCGAGCGCTTAAAATCATATCTACGCATAACAGTAGGTTCACGTGAGCAGATGGAAGCACTCATTTACGCTGTTAAAAAGATAAAAGCTAAAGAGTAAAAGTAAAGAGCCAAAGAAAAGAGGTTTAAAATGAGAACTGCCGAAATAAACAGATTAACTGCAGAGACAAATATTTCACTAAGGCTTAATCTTGACGGAAAAGGTGAGAGCAAGATAGATACAGGTGTCGGATTCCTTGATCACATGCTTACGCTTTTTGCACGTCACGGAAGGTTTGACCTTGAAGTTTCCTGTAAAGGTGACCTTTATGTTGATGCTCACCACACAACGGAGGATATCGGAATAGCGCTCGGAAAAGCTTTTTTTGATGCATTGTCTGACAAACGCGGCATAAAAAGATACGGAAGTACTATTCTCCCGATGGATGAATCGCTCATTCTCTCGGCTGCGGATATCTCCGGACGCTCATATCTCAATTACGACTTACACATACCTACAGAAAAAGTCGGAGATTTTGATACCGAACTTGTTGAAGAATTTTGGCTCGGATTTGTGAGAAACTCGGATATTACTCTTCACATAAAACAGCTTGAAGGAAAAAACTCACATCACATAATAGAGGGAACCTTTAAATCCGTTGCACGTACGCTTAAAGAGGCCGTAAGGATTGATGAGGACTTCAAAGACGAAATTCCGAGTACAAAGGGTGTTCTTTAATGGTTGGTATAATTGACTACGGTGTAGGAAATCTTTTTTCCGTATGCTCATCACTTGACAAAATAGGTGAAAGCGCGCGTGTTGTAAAAACCGAAAAAGAGATTGAGGCATCTGACAGAATAATACTTCCGGGTGTCGGTGCGTTCGGTGATGCAGCAAGCAAGCTCAGAGCCTCAGGGCTTGATAAGGTGATAATAAGAGAAGCGGAAAACGGAAAACCGCTCATGGGGATATGCCTCGGTATGCAACTGCTTTTTGACAAGAGCTATGAATACGGTGAGCATGAAGGGCTTGGTCTTATCCCGGGCAATGTAATTGCTTTTGAGGGTAAAATCCCGCCGGAACTCAAAATACCGCACATAGGATGGAATTCCTTGCGGTTTAAATGTAACAGTCCGTTATTCAGGTACATAAACGACGGAGATTTTGTTTATTTTGTCCACTCATACTTTGCAGCGGATTGTTTGAATAACACTATTGCTACCGCTGAATACGGGGTAGATGTTACTGCAGCGGTTGCAAAGGACAATATATTCGGATGTCAGTTCCACCCGGAAAAGAGCGGAGATGTCGGACTTAAAATTCTCAAAGGCTTTTGTGAGGTTTAAACAATGATTATTTTTCCCGCAATAGATTTATATGAAAAAAAAGCAGTACGTCTCTTAAAAGGTGACTACAAAAAAATGACCGTATATTCCGACAATCCCGTAGAAGTAGCGGTTGACTTTAGGAACAGCGGTGCAACACATATACATATGGTAGATCTTGAAGGTGCGAGATTCGGCAGTTCGCCTAACCTGTCGGTTGTAAAAGATGTTGTAAACGAAACAGGTCTTTTTGTGGAGATAGGCGGCGGAATACGCAGCACCGAAACGGTGGAAAAGTACATTGACGCAGGTGTAGGCAGGGTTATACTCGGCACGGCTGCCGTAGAAAATGAAGAGTTTCTGAAAAATGCGGTTTCCGTTTACGGAGATAAAATCGCAGTAGGAGCGGACGTTAAAGACGGGTACATCGCCATAAAGGGATGGACTGAAAAATCCGCTTATACGCTTTCCGACTTTTGCAAAAAAATGCAGGATATCGGAGTTTCGTATATGATTTGTACCGACATCTCAAAGGATGGGGCAATGTGCGGAACCAACAGGCAGATGTACAAGACATTGAGTGAGACGACCGGTATGAATATCACAGCCTCCGGCGGCGTTTCATCACTTGACGATGTATTCGCACTCAAAGAGATGAATCTCTACGGCGCAATAATAGGAAAAGCGTATTATACCGGAGCTATTGATCTCAAAGAGGCAATAAAAATTACGGAGTACTTAAAATGATTACTAAAAGGATAATTCCATGTCTCGACGTAAAAGACGGACGTGTTGTAAAAGGTGTGAATTTTGAGGGCCTTTCAGATGTAAGTTCTCCCATAGAGCTTGCAAAATACTATTCAGACTGCGGTGCGGATGAACTTGTATTCTATGATATAACCGCGTCATTTGAAGGACGCAAATTGTTTACGGATATACTTCTCTCGGTTGCGAAAAATGTTTTCATACCGCTTACTGTGGGCGGAGGAATAAATACACTGGATGATTTTGACCGTGTCTTGAAGGCCGGCGCCGACAAGGTGTCCGTCAACAGCGGTGCCATAAACAATCCCGAGCTTATAAGAGAAGCCGCAAAAAAATACGGTGATCAGTGCGTGGTTATCTCGGCTGACATAAAACGTGTTGACGGACAGTTCCACGTTTTCAAAAACGGCGGAAGAATTGATACCGGTATGGAGGGTATATCCTGGATAAAGCGCTGTGTTGAAAACGGAGCGGGTGAGGTCGTTGTAAATTCAATTGACACCGACGGTGTGAAAAAAGGTTTCGATATTGAAATGCTTAGCGCTGTCTGCGATGCAGTGTCGGTGCCGGTTATAGCGTCCGGCGGAGCGGGAAAAGTTCAGGATTTTGTTGAACTTTTCAGTGAGCTCCCCAAAGTGGATGCAGGCCTTGCGGCCTCCATTTTCCACTTCGGCGAGGTTGACATCAAGGATTTGAAGTCAACTCTTTGCGCCGCCGGCATAAATGTCAGAGTTAATTGATTTTGATTGTAGGAGTGTTTTGTGTGGCGGAAATTAAAGATATTGATTTGCTGAAATTTGACGAGCGCGGGCTTATCCCCGCCATTGTCGTGGATAATAAGACGAAGCAGGTGCTGACGCTTGCATACATGAACAAAGAGAGCCTTAGTATATCACTTGAAAAAGGGCTCACCTGCTTCTTCAGCCGCAGTCGGCAGGAGCTGTGGCTCAAGGGTGAGACCAGCGGCAATTACCAGCATATAGTCAGCATTACCGCCGACTGCGACCGCGACGCGCTCGTCGTTACGGTTGAAAAAGACGGCCCCGCCTGTCATACAGGCGAGGAGTCATGCTTTTTCAACAAAATATATGAAAGAGGAGAATAACCATGTCAGATTTCAAAATTGAAGAACTTTATAAATTACTTTGCGAAAGAAAGGATACATTGCCGGAAAATTCGTACACATCATACCTTTTTGAAAAGGGAATTGACAAGATACTGAAGAAGGTGGGAGAGGAGTCCACTGAGGTTATCATTGCCGCAAAGGCGGATGATAAGAGAGAAACTGTTTACGAAATTGCAGATTTAATGTATCATGTAATGGTGCTCATGGTTGAGATGGGAATAACACCGGATGAAGTGCGTGAAGAACTCGCATCCCGTCACGTCATTGACCACAAAGTAAAACAGGAGAAAATGGTTTAATGGATTATCTTACAATACTGAAATATCTCGTTGTAGCGGTTATCGTTATCTATGCTATTGCACTTTTACTCAATGCATATTTCAAAACAAAGAAAATTTTCAGCAAGGACGTAAAAAAGCTCAGTAACTATCATACCCATACAACCTTTTGTGACGGAGAGAATACTCCGGAGGAAATGGTACTCGCCGCAATAGACGCAGGACTTCGTGAATTCGGCTTTTCGGGACACTCGCACCTTGACAGCGAACCGGAGTGGACTATGAGTGTTGAGGGTACAGAGGAGTACAAGAAAACCGTGCGCGCTCTTAAGGCAAAGTACAAGGACAAGATAAATATACGTCTTGGGATAGAGCAGGACTACTGGTCTGACACGGATGACCTCTCCGACTATGAGTATGTAATAGGCGCGGTTCACAGTATAAACGGCGACGATACCACATGGTCGTCCGTTGACTACAAACCGGAAAATCTTGAAAAATGTGTTGAACTTTATTGTGACGGTGACAGAATGACTGCCGCTGAGAAGTATTTTGAACTTGTCGGGGGCCTTTATGAAAAGACTCATTGCGACATAGTCGCGCACTTTGATCTCATAACGAAATTCAATCATCAATTCGAGCTTAAAACAGGAAAACCGTATATTGACACTGAGGATGAGAGATATATCGCCGCGCAGATGAAGGCTCTTGATAAGCTTACAAAAACACCTGTTATCTTTGAAATAAACACGGGTGGGATGTCACGCGGTTACTGTGATAAGCCGTATCCGTCAGAGCGTGTTTTAAAGTATCTCGCGGAAAAGGGCACACCTGTTATCCTTTCATCCGACACTCACAGCAGGGATACTGTGAACTTCGGCTTTGATGAGGCTGTTGCGCTTGTTGAAAAGTACAACTTAAACCTTGTGACTTTTCTTGATTGATTAAAAAAACAAAAAACTCGTTGAAAAACCGGCCTGCATATGCTAAAATATGCAGGTCGATTGCTTGTGTAAAGCATATCTTCACGCTGGTGTGGCGAAATCGGCAGACGCAAGGGACTTAAAATCCCTCGGTGGCAACACCGTACCGGTTCAAGTCCGGTCACCAGCACCACAATACGGGGAGTCTGTGCGCAAAATATGTGTTATGGACTTCCCGCGTTTTGCTTTTCATTACATTTATATGGGAGGTGCGTTGTTTGAAAAATCAGCTGGTTTCAGAAGACGATAAGGAAAAGAATATTGAAAAAAATATTGACCTTATGCAGCGCACTCCGGCAGAGAAGATTCAACGGATCGCGAAGATAATCATAACCGTGATGTGGATTGCCATTATGATTCTCTGTATAATTAACAAGGACAAGATAACAGTGGACGGTATGTTGAAACTTACACCTGCAAGCCCTGTACTTGCGGCACTGTTCATGATTGTTATTTTCGGTCTTAAAAGTATCTGTGTCGTGGTTTATGTAGGTTTCCTATACGCACTTACGGGAATTATGTTTCCAATGTACGAGGCTGTAGTCATAAATATACTCGGTACGGTTGTTATGCTTACCATTCCGTATGTATGGGGACGTTATGCGGGAAAAACTGCAATCGAGTACGTAGAGAGAAAGTCTCCGAAAGTAAAAAAAGTACAGGAACTGTCTGAAATAAACGGTTTCCTTTTTACGCTTATACTGCGCTCAAACGGAATTCTCCCATGTGACATAATGAGCATATACCTCGGTGCGATTGGCGTTCCGTACCCGACTTACATCGGAGCATCGGTTCTCGGAATGTTGGTTCTTGCCGTAACTTTCCCCATTATAGGTACAAATGTGCTGAACGTAAAATCACCGCAATTTCTTATCGCTCTTGCAGTAAATCTCACTGTTATGGCGGGTTCGGTTATTGCGTATGCAATTATTCTTAAGAAAAAACGTAAAGAAAAAAATAATGCTTCAAATGATAGTGAATAAGAGAGTCAGGTCTGCAATTAAGCAGACCTGACTTTTATTTTACGGAGGCTGTACCGGCAGCCTTTGAGACAGTGACCGGGTCGACTATTTCACCGGTTACCGTATTTGAATTAATTATTGTATCATTGTATGACAGCGTTGCTTGGTTTGTGAAAGTGGCCATCATTTTTCCTCCGGAAAAATGATTTGTAATAAGAATCGGCCATTGAGGTTTCAGCACCGCATTTCAGTATATGAAAATATATAACTTTTGGGCATTAACCTTGTATTGCAGGCGTATTTATGCTATCATAACTGAATAGTATGTGTAACATGGATAGTTATGTTTAGGAGAGAAAATAATGAGTTTACTAGGTTCGATTTTTAAGAACGGTTATGCTGCATCCGGGGATAGTCAGCAGAACTTCTGTGAGTATACGGAAGTCTTCGGAAAACAGCCGGTTTTTATAAGATGTGACCTGAATTTTATGGACACACTTCCAAACAATATGCTGAGCTGCTGTCTTAAAATTCAAATGGACGTCTACACAAGGCCGGAACTTCCGACTCTTATTTCAGAGTCCGAAGCCTCATACATCGCCACTGTACGCTCATCCATATCCGAACATATAAACGGACGTTTTGTCGGACAGGGTGTAATTGCATCCTCCGGAACGGTTTTTCTTATGTTTTATATACCGGAGCGTTCGGCGGCTTCTTCAAAGAAAATGCTTGGCGAAGTTTTCATGGGCTCTTTCAGAAACGTGGAGACGACCGTGGTCGCTGATCCTGAGGGTCTCCAGTATAAAAAGTATCTTTATCCGAACGAGATTCAGATGAAAAAAAGCGAAAACATGAAAATACTCAAGTCTCTGAAAAGTTACGGTGATGACGGAAGTATTCCGCGTCCCATAAAGTTCAATCTTGTTTTTGCCAGCAAAAAGGATGCCATGTCATGTTATGCGCAGAGTACCGAAAAATCATTTATTTACAGAGACATGATTTCAGAACCTCCGCCGGAGGGAATGGTACTTCCGAGATTCAGACTTGTTCTTGAACGTACACTTCCGTTTAATGTGGAGCTTCTCTCTGCCGTAGACAGCTATCTTCTTAGGATTGCCGCTGAACACAACGGTGAGTACAAAAGCCTTGAAACAGATATCGTAGAATAAATCTTTAAAATAAAGGAGTCACAGACAATGAACTATCAGACAAAATTACCGACAGACGGTGAGATAACTGCAACAATCAACACTACTCTCGGAACTGTAAAAGTAAAACTTTTCCCGGATGAGGCACCGAAAGCAGTTGAAAATTTTGTTACACACGCAAAGAACGGATACTATGACGGAATCATCTTCCATAGAGTAATAAAGGATTTCATGATTCAGGGCGGCGACCCAAACGGCACGGGAATGGGCGGAGAATCCATCTGGGGCAGACCGTTTCAGGATGAGTTTACACCAAAGCTCCACAACCTTCGCGGCGCACTTTCAATGGCAAATGCCGGCCCGGGAACAAACGGAAGCCAGTTCTTTATTGTACAGGCAAACACTGTTGATCCGTCACTTCTTATGCAGATGAAGGAAATGCCGGAAGAATTTCCTGTTGAATGCGTTGAGAGCTATGAAAAGCTCGGCGGGACACCGTGGCTTGATTACAGACATACGGTGTTTGGACATGTATACGAAGGAATGGATGTTGTGGACAAAATTGCGGGCGTTCCCGTCGGCCCGAATGACAAACCGAATGAAGACATAAAGATTCTGTCAATTGATATCAATGAATAATCAAATTGAGTAATCAACTTTACGGATTACAATGAAAACTAAGGAGTAAAGCTTATTTATGAGGATAGGGCATGGATACGATGTTCACCGTCTTGTAGAGGACAGACCTCTCATAATCGGTGGTGTTACGATTCCGTATGAAAAGGGACTTCTCGGACATTCGGATGCCGACGTGTTGCTTCACGCTGTCTCTGACGCGCTTCTCGGAGCGGCAGCGCTCGGTGATATCGGACAACATTTTCCGGATACCGATGATTCTTTTCTCGGAGCAGACAGCATGGTTTTACTCGCAAAAGTTGTTGAGTTGCTTTCTGAAAAAGGTTATACCGTCGGAAATATTGATGCTACAATTATTGCGCAGAAGCCGAAAATGGCAGCCTTTATCTCACGGATGAGAGAAAATATTGCAAAAGCATGCGGTGTGGACTTAAGTCAGATAAATGTAAAAGCAACAACGGAGGAAGGTCTTGGCTTTACCGGAAACGGTGACGGCATTTCGGCTCATGCCGTAGCGATAATTACGGAGGTAAACAACTGATGAGTGATATTTATACATTCTTTGAAAAAATGCTCAGCATATTTTCAACGTACAGTTGGTTGAGCGATACTCTTGATTTATTGTTCATCACGTTCATTATCTACTACGTTATAAAAATGATAAGGGACTCAAGAGCGCTGACTTTTGCCAAAGGCATTGTAATCTTTGCTGTTACGTATCTCATTGTTGTTATACTTGATATGCAGGCGAGCGCGTACCTTTTCCGTACCGTGTTCAACAACATTATCATCGTACTTATAGTAATCTTTTCGCCTGAGATAAGAAAAATGCTTGAAAAGCTCGGCACGAGTAAAAACTTTTCAAGCATAAGAAATATATTCGGCAGAGGCTCTTATCAACGTATAACCGCATACAACGACGAAGTTGCTCATATGGTAAATGAAGTCTGCCGTGCTGCTTCTGACATGAGCGACAAGAATATCGGCGCTCTTATGATTTTTGAAAAAAACACTCCTCTCGGAGAGATAATCGGAACCGGAACTATGGTTGACGCTGACATTACGTCTGAACTTGTCGGGACCGTTTTTTATCCGGGTTCCCCGCTGCATGACGGTGCTGCGGTTATAAGAGACTGCAAGCTTTATGCTGCCGGCTGCATATTGCCTCTTACATCCAAAAATGACATAAGTTCGGACCTCGGAACACGACACAGAGCTGCAATCGGTATGTCTGAGCAGAGCGACGCGATGATTCTTGTCGTTTCGGAAGAGACCGGCGGTATTTCAATTGCCAACAAGGGAACACTCAGAAGAAATATTTCCGACGGTGAAGCACGTGAAATGCTGCTTGACTTTTTATGTATACCCGTAGACACAAAAAAGGAAGTAAAAAATCCTCTTAAAAAGGAAAACAAAAAGACTGAGGAGGATAACAATGGAAAGCAATAAACAGATAAAAAAATTATCTTTACAGTCTTTGCTCGGCAACAACAAAATTCTTCTTGTTATATCTTTTATACTGGCGTTCGCCGTATGGCTTGCAATTTCGCTCAACGAAGCACCTGAGGTTGAGCGTGTAGTGGAAAACGTCAAGGTGACCATTGATGACAGTGTCCCGAGCCAGCTTGGATATGAAACCTTCGGTGTGGATGATGTTTACGTTGACATAACCGTAAAAGGCAAACGCTACCTTGTCGGTGACAATGTACTTACCGCTGACGACTTTACCGTTACGGCAATTACGACACATGTTGACGCTCCCGGTAACTATTCACTTCAATTGAAAGCAACCGCAAACGACTCAAATGCCGATTATCAAATAGTATCAAAATCACTCGACAATATTGAGGTCTATTTTGATACGAAAAAAACCGTTGAACTCAATGTTGAACCCAAAATAAATTGTCAAAGTGACAATCTTCTTTATTCCGATGATTATACCACGGATGATCCGATACTCTCGGTTGAGAAGATAAAGGTGACGGGCCCGACAACTGAAATCGAAAAGATAAGACATGCAATAGCGACAGTTGAAACCAAGGGAAAGCTTAAGGAAACCGAAACACTTACGGCTGATCTTACGGTAGCGGATTCATACGGTGCCGAGGTCAAATATATAACTGCCGACACAGGGGAAAAGGATGTCACAATAACAATTCCCGTTTATAAGACGGTTGAATTGCCGGTAACTGTAGACTTGTCCAATGTGCCGACATATTACATTAACAATCCTCCGCATGTTCTTTGTTCTCCCGACAAAATAAAAATTGCGGTTGACACAAATAAACTCGGTACATTGCAGGAAATTTCGCTTGGCACTGTTGACTTCGGTACACTTACGACCGGTATAAACACCATTGAGATGGACACATCACAGATAAAAGACGGAAAACCTTCTGATGAGAGTGCAACATTCAAAGTGTATATTACTGTGGATGAAGAAAAAACGACTTAAAGTTTATATGAAAGGAGCAGGATAAGATGGGGAAAAAGTGGATAATTATTTTTATTTCGGCACTTATACTGCTTCCGATACTTCTTCTGTTTGTGATAAGGCTGAAATCACCTGCTGAAATCATGACTCCGCCGAGTTTGACCGGACAAAATGCACTTATTCAACAGGCGTTTGAATCGTCTGTAAAAAACAATAATGACGTTTCATTGAAGTATCCGACTTCGGGTGATTACAGATCTGCGTTTGTAACAAAAGATATCGATGATGACAATCATGACGAGACTTTGGTTTTTTATACGCTAAAATCAGATGAGGCGACTGTCCGAATAAACATTTTGGATTTTATTGATGGTAAATGGGTTAGCGTCTATGATGATGCCGGTTATGGAAGTGAAGTCGTATCCGTTGCTTTTGATGATTTTGACAACGATAATGTTCAGGAAATTGTTATCGGATGGAGCCTTTACGATGCAAATTCTTCGAAGATAATGACCGTACATTCGGTAAATATGTCAAATGGAAAGGTTTCGGGACTGGATACTGCCGTAAATCAAAAGTATTCGTATATGGGAATTGCGGATATGGATAGCGATGGCAAGGATGAAATACTGGTAACTTGGCTTGACAACAGTGACACAAAGATACAAAAATCATATGCATCGCTGCTCAAAATGTCCGATGAAAAGACTTTTACGGCTGTTGGAAATACGGTGTCGCTTGACGGTTCAGTTTCAGCCTATTCTTCACTTAAAATTCAGAAAATAAGTGAAGATCGTGCAATTGCATATCTGGATGCTTATAAAGGCGACGACAGTATGATAACCGAGGTTATATGGTGGGACGGAAATGCCCATGCACTCGTGGCTCCGCTTCTTGATTCCGCAACACTTTCAAACCTCAGTACTTTGCGAACACCTGCCATTGCATCAATGGATATTGATAATGACGGAATCATAGAAATACCGGTAAATAATATTGGTGCTGAGCAGACCGGCAACAATACGACAGCATCCGGTCAAACAAACAGTAATGAAACTAAATTGAGTCTTACGACATGGTATGAAATGAAGCCTCAAGGACTTCATCCAAAACTGTATTCGTTCATAAATAACACCATAGGCTATGTCTTTTTGATTGATGAGAAGGCGAAGGATCATATTGTTGTTTACAAACAAACCGATAAGGGAGTTGTTACCTTTTATAACACCTCGGACGGAACAAAAAAACTTGAGCCTTTGTTCACTCTTTCAGTTATGAATGAATCTGAATTTACCGATGATGAGACATATACATTTAAGGCCGCAAACGGAGAGTATATTATTTTCGGAAGTATTACAAGTGCAGGTCAGGCGGCCGGATTTACGAACGAAAAAATTGAAAACAGTATAATTTTCTTCAAATAGATGAGGTGGAAAAATGAAAAAAATTCTTGTTGCTGAAGACGAGGCCTCCATACGTGCGTTCGTAGTTGTAAATTTGAAGCACGCCGGGTATACGGTAACGGAAGCTGAAAACGGGCTGGAAGCACTTCAACTCTATAATGCGGCAAACGGAGATTTTGATGTTGTTCTCCTTGACATAATGATGCCTGAGATGGACGGAATTGAGGTTTGTAAAAGACTTCGCGAGCAGAGCACGAGCCTCGGAATAATAATGCTTACGGCAAAGACAGAGGAGATGGACAAGGTAACAGGTCTGCTTGTCGGGGCTGATGATTACGTCACAAAGCCTTTTTCGCCGGCCGAACTTATGGCTCGTGTAGATGCCGTGCACAGACGGGTTGTTATGAATTCCGGCAATGAATCTGCTCAAAAGAGCGTTATTGAACTAGGAGAATTTGTCTTGGATATTCGAAGCAGGACACTTACGAAAAACGGACAACTTATTGATCTTACTCAAGTTGAGTTTCAAATAATGGAATATCTTTTCACAAATCCCGGAGCCGCCCTTTCACGAAACGATATTCTCAAAGAAGTATGGGGTGCTTCATACTACGGCGAAGAAAAAATAGTCGATGTAAACATACGAAGACTCAGAATGAAAATTGAAGATACACCTTCAAATCCGAAGCACCTTACAACCGTGTGGGGACTCGGCTATAAGTGGGTTGTTTGATAAAAGGAATTTTTTATTATAAGAAGGGAGTGACGGCAAATGGGAGCATCATCGGGAATTACAAAACGTTGGATTACAGATACATTGCTCGGAGTTGTTGTTACTCTTTTTCTATTCAGTGTTATGTTTCTTATGATAACGCAGAATTATTACATTTCTACCGTTGATGTAAAACTGAATTCGCAATATTCAAACTCTGTTGCCTCTTTTTTCTCATACTATATTGGTTCATCGAGGGATAACTTCGAGACCGGGGCGCGCATATATATTGAAAACTTTTCTCAAAAAGACGTCATGGAAGTTTGGGTGATAGATGCGGATGGCAATGTTGTCATTTCATCTTCGGGTTTCAAGGTTGAAAAACAGGATATTCCGGATTTTGATGACGCGATGAAATCAAAGTCAAGAAGCGCAATTTACAGCGGTCAAAATGAAAACGGTGAGCCGATTCGTTCACAGACGTTTTTGTTACCTACGGTTGACGGAAATGAGACGGGGGCAATACGTTACATCATTTCCATGGATCAAATATTTATGCAACTTGCACAGTTCTTTATAATCATCCTCGTGGTTTTCGCTCTCATTATTTTGCTTATTTCTCTTTCGGGATTTTATTTTGTCCAGTCCATTGTAAGACCAGTAAATGAAATTAATGAGATTGCAAAGAGAATTGCGGGAGGGGATTTATCCGCTCGTGCATCGCCGCAAAAGTACGATGATGAGATTTCCGAACTGTGTGAAAATATCAATTATATGGCAGAGGAAATCAGTTCGTCGGATAAGATGAAAAATGACTTTATTTCAACGGTCTCACATGAGATGAAGACGCCGCTCACAGCGATAAAAGGGTGGGGTGAAACGCTTCTTGAAATGGGAGATTCCGATCCCGAGCTTACGAAAAAAGGTATCGAGGTTATCATAAACGAGTCGGGACGATTAACCAATGTCGTAAATGATCTTCTTGACCTTTCAAAGATTATCAACGGAAGATTGACTCTTCGTAAAGAAAAAATGGATGTTCTTGCCGAACTTGATGAGACCATATTTGTTTTTAAAGACAGGTCGATGAGAGAGGGAATAGATCTTCTTTACAATGCACCTCATAATCCGGCACCAATGATAGGGGATCCTGACAGAATAAAACAGGTGTTTGTAAATGTTCTTGACAATGCCTTTAAGTATACTTCCCAAGGCGGTAGGGTTACGGTAACTGTTCAAATTGATCCTCCTGAAAAGGGTGAAGACTTAGAAGACGCACAAATGCAAATGGCAACACTCAGGATACTTGTTGAGGATACCGGCTGCGGAATTTCCGAGGACGACCTTCCGAGAGTAAAACAAAAGTTTTACAAATCAAACATTTCCGTACGCGGATCCGGTATTGGCCTTGCCGTGTGTGATGAAATAGTAAATATGCACGGGGGAGAACTTGACATAACCAGTGAACTCAATGTCGGAACACGTGTAACCACCACATTCCCGATAGAGTATGTCGAACTTACGAATGACCTTCCGATTCCTCCTGAAATTGTTGAGGAGTCCAAAGAAAACAGCAATGACTTATTAGAACAAGAGGTAGAAATATGAGCGTGGATCGTAAAACGATGATTGGCGGACAGGCCCTTATCGAGGGTATTGTTATGCGTGGCAAGAATGTTGCTGCAATGGCTCTGCGGCTGCCAAGCGGGGAAATCGAATTAACTGAAAAAAAATTAAGTCCGCTGCGTGAAAGGTATAAGATTTTCGGATTGCCTATCATTCGCGGAGTGGTAAATTTCATTGAATCCATCGTGTTCGGTTACAAATGTCTTATGGAATCAGCTGAAAAATCCGGCCTTGAGGATATGGAGCCTGAGGGAAAGATTGATAAATGGATTGATGAGCATTTCGGCGAGCATATGATGCAAATAATCGGTGTTGTTTCCGCAATTTTAGGTGTCGCAATTTCTCTCGTCCTTTTCATGTATCTGCCGGCTTTTCTTGTAGATATGTTTGATAAATATATTACAAGCGGTGTACTTGACGCCCATAAACTTCATCCTCTTTTTGAAGGAATTATAAAAATTATTGTTTTTGTCATATACATGTATGCGGTTTCAAAAATGAATGATATACATCGCGTATTTATGTACCACGGGGCGGAGCACAAGACAATTTTCTGCTATGAACACGGATTGCCGCTCACTGTTGAAAATGTAAGGAAACAGATAAGATTCCATCCACGCTGCGGCACAAGCTTTATGTTTGTAATGATGATACTCAGCATTTTTATTTCCACGGCGCTTATAGTTGTTTTTCCGGGACTTTCGGCAAGCAGACCTCTTTGGGTTTTTGCAAAGCTTTTGGTTCTTCCGCTTGTAATGGGTATAGGATACGAGTTTATAAGATATGCGGGAAAGCATGACAATACTTTTACAAGGATATGTTCGGCACCGGGTCTTTGGATGCAGAGAATAAGCACCTGTGAGCCGTCGGATGATATGATCGAATGCGGAATTGCGGCATTTAAATATGTTCTTGAACATGATGAGGATCTGGATATCAAATGATTGAAAACAGATATACGATTTCACAACTTGTGGACTATGCTAAAGAGAAACTTGAAACAATTCCCGAAGACACAGATACCGATGTTGCCGAACTCGTGGCTTATGCGACTGAGATAAAAAGAAAAAATCTCGAGCTCTGTCTTTCACAGTATGTCGGAGATGAACAGTTTGAAAAGCTCAAAGTCGCATTGAAGAAAAGACTTTCCGGTGAGCCGCTTCAATATATCTTGGGCGAATGGGACTTTTACAATCTCACTTTTAAAGTAGGCGAAGGCGTCCTTATACCGAGGCCCGAAACCGAACTTCTTGTTGACTATTCACTTGAATTTTTACGCGACAACTTCGACGACATCATGCCTGAAAAGATGTATGAGATGTACAAGGTAATATACGGAAAAGACGCGGCGCGAAGTGACCGCTATACGCCGGCTGTCCTTGATCTTTGCTCCGGCTCGGGATGCATTGGTACAACTATTGCCTACAATTTCGAAAATTGCAAGGTTTTTGAAATTGAAAAGTCGAGAAAAGCAATCGAGTATTTAAAACAGAATATTGCAATTTACGGACTTAAAAATGTCACACCTTTTCTTGACGATGTACTCACCGGCTGCAATCACATTGTCAATTCTTCAAAAATCTCGTTCGATTTGATAGTATCTAATCCGCCATACATAAAAAGTGATGAAATAGCGGGCCTTCAAAGTGAGGTTTTACACGAACCCTATATGGCTCTTGACGGCGGTGCGGACGGACTGCTTTTTTACAGAGCAATTGCAAAGCGATGGATACCGAAACTTAAATCCGGCGGTTTGCTTTTAGTCGAATGCGGGGAAGATGAGGCAGACGATATTATGTCGATTTTTTCCGAAAAAGTTCCAACATCTTGTGGAAATGTATTCAAAAAACAGGATTTTTCCGGAATATATAGGATAGTTGGACTAAAAATGCTTTGATTTTTCATTTTACCATTGACGGTTTGTAATTTTTTTAGTATTCTTTTTATTGTATATTTTTGATTATATGTGTTATTATGCTTATCCGGGGTGAAATTCATGCTTTTGTCTGCTCTTTTCAGTGGCAGTATTTTACAAATTGCAGTTACAATCGTAGCCGCTGTTTTTCTGGTATTTGCGCTGATTCCACTTCATGAATTTTCACATGCGTTTGTCGCTTATAAACTCGGTGACAATACCGTAAAACTCAGAGGTCGCTTAACACTTGACCCACTCGCACATATTGATCCTCTCGGTACGGTTTTACTTGTACTCATTGGTTTTGGATGGGGTAAACCGTGTCCGATTGACTCGCGCAATTTCAAGAATCCTAAGGGAGACCTTGCACTTGTTGCGGCTGCCGGACCTCTGTCGAGTATCTTACTCGCGTGGCTTCTCATTTTTATAAGGACTGTTATATTTGTTATCTTCCCAAACCTGTACGGTATGGTTATCGGTCAGGCAATAGATATATTTTTCAGTGTTACTTCGCAAATAAGTGTTTATCTTGCAGTACTTAATTTATTGCCCATACCTATGTTTGACGGTTTTACTATTCTCATGGCATTTTTACCGCCGGAGATTGAGTATAAGTTATACGCAAATCAGCAAATTGTTTCCATAATAATTATGGTTCTTCTCTTCACGAGAATACTTACAACACCTGTATCATGGCTTTCCGGATTTGTTTTGAAATTTTTATATTTCATCTCAGCTCTTCCGTTTAGCGCACTCCATTGAGGTATAACTTTATGGAGAAGATATCTTACACACTTCCGGTATTTGAGGGCCCGATGGATTTGCTTTTGTCCCTCATAACAAAACATAAACTGGATATTATGGACATACCGATTATTGAACTGGTTGATCAGTACACATCTTATGTCAGACAAATGCAGGAATCAGACATGGAGGTTGCCAGCGAATTTCTTGAAATGGCAGCTCGCCTGGTTTACATAAAAACTGTATCCCTTCTTCCGAAGCACGAGGAGGCAGATCAGTTGAAAATGGAGTTACAGGGTGAACTCCTCGAGTACAGAGACTGTCAGTTGATGGCTGAAAAGCTTAAAGCAGAGGCCCGCGGATTTGACCTTATAACGAAAAAACCGCAGGTTATTGATAAGGATGAGACGTACAGACTCCTACATGAACCGGATGAGTTGTTCTCAGCATATATCAGTGCTCTCGGCAAAGGAAGAAGAAAGCTTCCGCCGCCCATAGAGTCATTCACTGCGATTGTTACCAAAAAGATAGTTTCTGTATCATCGAAGATTGTCTTTATTTTAAGACGCGCATTGAAAGGTGACGAACTGAAATTCAGTTCTCTTATTGAAGCCTCGGAATCACGTTCGGATATGGTTGCGACTTTTCTTGCCGTTCTTGAACTTGTAAAAGCAAAACGAATAAAGGCAATCGGCAACGATAATGACATGTGCTTTGAACTTACAAGAAACAAGGCTTAAGGGGAGGTTTACAGCTTGAATGCCAACAATATTCAGGCGTCTATAGAAGCAATTCTTTTTGCGTCAGGTGATCCTGTCCCTGTAAACAGACTCTCACAGGCTCTTGAAATTGAACCGGAACTCTGTGTTCAGGTTCTTGAAAACCTCAAAGCAAAATACGAAGAGGCAGACGGCGGACTTTGTATTGTAACGCTCGGTGACCGTTATCAGATGTGTACGCGTTCGGAATTTTCCGACAGTGTGCGCAAGGTTTTGGAAATGAGAAGAAATGTCCCGTTGTCACAGGCCGCATTTGAAGTGCTTGCGGTTATTGCTTACAATCAGCCTGTCACAAAGTCATTTGTTGAACAGGTCAGAGGAGTTGATTGCTCAGGCGTCATTACTTCTCTTTCACAAAAGGGTCTCATTGAAGAACGCGGCAGACTTGATTTGCCGGGCAGACCACTTGTTTACGGTACAACGCCAACGTTTTTACGTTGCTTTTGTATAGAATCGCTTGATGAGCTTCCTGCGCTTCCGGGTGTCGAAAACGAACCGGAAAAAACGGAAGATTCGGATGAACCGGAACTTCAGGAAGAAAGTCAAACGAACTGATAATTATTCAAAACTGAATACAAAGGGGAGGTGTTGATTATTGGCATTTCTTAAGATACTATTTTGGGTTATTGCAATTGTTCTTGCACTCATTATTCTTGTAACACTTCTTGTTCTTATTACTCTTTCTCTGAAAGTGCAGATTGGATTTGATTATGAGAGAGAAAATAAGAGATTTTGGCTCAAGTACGGTATTATTCCGATAAAGGTATATCCGGAGATGTTCTCGGAAGAGAAGAAAGCCAAACGTGCAAAGAAACTTGAAAAGCTGAAGACAAAATTCGGCCCTAAGGTTTCAGGCTTCATGGATAAAGCTCGGGACAAAGCTGAACAAAAAGCTTATGAGGCTAAGGAGAAAAAGAACGCTGAAAAAGATCTGAACGACGCCGTTTTCATTGAACAGGAAGAAAAACGCATTGCTTCCGAAGAAGCCAGACTGTCAGAGGAAATTCCAAAGGCAGAGGCCCGGTATGAAGCGGCAGAACAGGCCCAAAAGGAAGGAAATCCATACCCGGATGTTGTTGATGACGGTGAAGTTTCAAAGCTTCAAAATATTGTGACAACATTTAAGTCTTACGATATTCCGGGCGCAATCGAAAGTGCTCAGGACTTTATTTCAGGATTCTCATTTGATTCCATAATCGCCTTGCTTTCATTTATGGGCAGCAAGATGGGAAAAACCTTCGGAAAAGTTCAGAGACGTATAATAATCAAAAGGTTCAGAATCGGGCTTGTAATAAGCGGTGATGACGCTGCAAAGACAGCGATAAAGTACGGCACTATTGCCGCAGTCGCTTATCCGGCTCTCGGTAAAATGGCAAGCAGCATGACAGTAAAGGACATTGCTCTTGACATGACACCGGATTACCTTGCTAATAAGGACAGCGGAGAAATGAATGTTCTTGTGGCATTCAGACCACTGAGACTTATGACACCGTTTGTAGGTATGGTTCCTGCCATGCTCAAAGGTGTACTTTCTTTCAGAAGTGATTACAAGAAAACAAAGAAAGAAAAGAAAAACGCAGGCAACGGAAGTAAAGTTGAAGCATAATTTGCTTACTTTTTAAACTATCAGATAATGAAAAAAAGATAAATTTTAGGTGGTGCTTTTAAATGAAAGAAACAGCTGCAGCAGGAATGCTCGGAACAACAATTGAAAAAGTAAAAGACATGATCGATGTCAGCACAATTATAGGTGATCCTGTATATACTGAGTCAGGTCTTACAATTATTCCTGTTTCAAAGGTTACATACGGATTTGCAAGTGGTGGTACTGACTTCCCGACCAAGGGTGCAAAAGAGTTATTCGGCGGAGCAGGCGGAGCAGGCGTTACGATTACTCCTGTAGCCTTCCTTCTTATCCAGAACGGTCAGGTTACTCTTAAGCACATCACAGCTTATGATAATGCTGCTGAAAGAATGGTTAATCTTGTTCCGGAAATGTTTGACAAGGTAACAGGTCTTATCAAGAAAAACTGATTACAATTTATTCAATAAAAATTGCAATAAAGCGCAACCGCCTGCATATGTTTAATATGGCAGGTGGTTGCTTTGTTGAATAAAGATATGAATTGCCTGATGACAGATGGGAGTTTTGACAGTGGCAGATGAAAAAATAAGATTACAGAAGTACATGGCTGAATGCGGCATTGCATCCAGAAGAAAAAGTGAAGAACTGATTGAAAACGGAAAAGTAACGGTAAACGGAAAGCTTGCACATATCGGTGATAAGGTTGACCCAAAGCATGATAAAGTTGCCGTTGAGGGCAGAAAGATACATGAAGAGACGGAGCACCGCTATATAATGCTCCATAAGCCACGCGGCTTTATCACTACAATGAGCGACGAGATGAACAGAAAATGTGTTGCAGAGCTTGTTTCAGATGTCGGTGTAAGGGTATTTCCGGTGGGAAGACTTGACAAGGACTCGGAAGGCCTTTTGCTCCTGACGAATGACGGAGAATTTGCAAACAATCTTACCCATCCGTCAAAGCATGTGCCGAAAACATACAGAGTAACGGTGAGACCCGGTATAAATGAAGACATACTAAGCAGGCTCACAACGGGAATAATGATTGAAGGGAAAATGACCCTGCCTGCCGATGTAAGAGTACTCACAGAAGAACCCGGACGTGTTGTCATGGAAATTGTTATCTGTGAAGGTCGTAACAGACAGATAAGAAAGATGTGTGAGGAACTCGGACTTGAGGTTGCAAGACTGAAGAGAACGGCAGTGGGACCGCTTCGTCTCGGTATGCTTCCGCAGGGAAAATGGAGAGAATTGACTCCGCAAGAAGTCAACAGTCTCCGCATGGCATCAAAGTCCGCAAAAAAGTTGTAAACAGGACATGTTATGTGGTATAATACTTTGTAATTTCAAGGCAGAGAAACTCCGCGATCGGTTGTTTATGGCCTTGCAATAAGGAGACTTATATATGGTAAAAAGCATGACCGGATTCGGTCGCGCTCAGCTTGAAACGGAAAACATGTTTGTTTCCGTTGAAATGAAGAGCGTAAATCACAGGTATTTTGAGCTCTACACAAGAGTTCCGAGAACTTACAGCTTTCTTGAGGAAAAGATAAAGTCGTATATACAGAGCCGTGTTTCCAGAGGAAAGATTGAGTGTACTGTAAGTATTGAATCACTTGACTCGGAGGACGTTGTTGTTAAAGTAAATCACACCTTGGCAAAGGCATATGTTGATGCCCTGAAAGAGCTTCGTGACACATATGAGCTTCGTGATGATATCTCTGCAGGTACATTGTCAAGATTCGGAGATGTTCTGGCCGTACACAAAGGTGAAGCAGACGAGGATGAGATTTGGAAAATGGTAAAAGACACGCTTGAACAGGCAACAGATAAGTTTGTTGCCATGAGAGAGCGTGAGGGTGAAAAGCTCAGAGATGATATTTGCGGCAGAGCAGATACGATTCTTTCAAAGGTTGCATTTGTTGAGGAACGTTCACCTGAAACCGTAAAAGAGTATAATGAAAAGCTCAGGCAGCGTATCGCGGAATTGCTGGACGGTGCCGCTGTTGATGAACAGAGAATTTTACAGGAAGCTGCCATTTATGCGGACAAGATTGCCGTTGACGAGGAAACTGTAAGACTCAGAAGTCACATTGACCAGCTTAAGTCTATGTTTGATGAAAAAGAAGCAATAGGCAGAAAGATGGATTTCCTTGTTCAGGAAATAAACAGAGAGGCCAATACAATTGGTTCAAAAGCATCTGATTTTGAGATAAACAAGACAGTTGTTGACATTAAAGCCGAAATAGAGAAGATAAGAGAACAGGTTCAAAATATTGAATAATCACTTTTCGCCTTTAAGGAGCAGATGTTATGAAACTTGTAAATATCGGGTTCGGTAACTGTGTAAACACAGACCGAATAATTGCTTTAGTGAGCCCCGACTCCGCGCCGGTAAAGAGAATTATCGGTGACTGCAAAGAAAAGGGTACACTTATAGATGCTTCGCAGGGAAGACGTACTCGCGCGGTTATTATCACCGACAACGATCAGGTGATTCTTTCTTACCTCGGAGTTGAAACACTTACACACCGTATTAACGGGGACGAAGAGGAGGAATCGGCTGTATGACGGGGTCTGTTCAAAGCGGTTTTCTTCTTATCATTTCCGGACCGTCGGGCTCCGGCAAGGACACTATTATTGATGAAATCATCAAAAGGGATGAGAAAACAATCGTCTCTATCTCAATGACTACCAGAGGTATGCGTGAAAATGAGGTAGACGGTGTAAACTATTATTTTGTTTCAGAAGAAGAGTTTAAGAAGAACATTGAAAACGGTGAAATGCTTGAGTGGGCAAAATACGGAAAAAATTATTACGGAACTCCTAAAGCTCCCATCCGTAAGTGGATTGCAGAGGGAAAAACAGTCATTCTGAAAATTGAAGTTCAGGGGGCTGATAAAATCCGCGCACAGTTTCCGGATGTCCGTACAATGTTTCTTATGCCGCCGTCAATGAGTGTACTTGAAAGCAGACTCAGAGCCAGGAACACAGACACGGAAGAAGACATAAGACGGCGTATCGAAATTGCCAAGACGGAAATCAGCAGGGCTAATGATTACGATTACATCATCGTGAACAATCGCATTGAAGATGCCGTGGAGGACGCAATCGAAGTAATTCTTCGTCACAGACGTCATCTTAGAATGCTCAGTGAGTTGAAATCTGACAGATTTGAAGAGTTTTATTACGGACACCAGTTCAAGGATAAAAAGTTAAGTGAGTATCTTAATGAAGATGTCCGTGTCCCCGCGCCGAAAGAAGATTTTTCGGATGTCGGACTTGTCAAAGTAAAGTTTGATTAAAATCATAAAATAAAGTGAGGTAACACCAATGCCAGAAAACAAAAAATTCAATCCGGATCTCAGAAATCTCTTAAATGGTGAACACGGCGAAAAACATATAAGCCGCTATTCCCTTGTTACTGCCACGGCAAAACTTGCGAGAGAAATTTCCGAGGAAAATGAAGCAAAAGACGAACTGGTAACTGAAAAGCCGGTATCAGCTGCTCTTGAAAAATTGCTCGACGGTGAATATACAATCGAAGAACCGGACGAGATTAAAGATATTTAACAGTGATTTCGGCAGTAGCGTTTTCGTGCGTTGCTGCCAAAAACTATTTTATAATCTTTTTTGGAGGGAACATGACAGAAGTTACGATCGCACTTGTAGCTGTGCAAAATGTGGCTTATCATTTTGATAAATTGTACTCATATATTGTCCCGGCTTCACATGCTGATCGTTCTTTGGCGGGATTCCGTGTAACGGTTCCTTTCGGCAGGGGAATCCGGGTAAGACAAGGTGTCATAATAAAGACCGATAAGACTGATTCTATCGAGGGAATGAAGCAGATTCTTTCATTCACAGACAATGCTCCGCTGTTTGATGAAAAAATGATAAAGCTTGCACAGTTTATGAAAGAACGGACTTTTTGTACACTATTTGATGCTCTTAAAACCATTTATCCCGGACTTACAAAGAGCACTAAGGATCAGACTGTGAAAATGGTCCGCACCGAAATAAGTGAGTATGAACTTGATAAGGCATACAAAGAAGCTGTGTCGAAGGGAAGAAAAACATTTTATCTCTTCGGAAAATGCATTTCAAAAAAACAGTACGAAGCGCTTTCGGTAATTGTTCAGCTTGAAACGTGTTCGGTGAAAGAGCTTTGCTATTATTCCGGTGTAACCGTCTCAGTCATAAACAATCTTGAGAGAAAAGCCCTTGTTTCCTTTTATGAAAAAGAAACCTTCAGAAAAACATATGATGAAAAAATCCTAAATGACGAAGTTATAACTCTGACCGAAAGTCAGAATAACGCATTTCACAATTTGCTCAGCGAATTTCAAAACGGCGGAGGCGTCAGTCTTCTCTATGGTGTAACCGGAAGCGGCAAGACACAGGTTTACTTAAGGCTTATAGATGAGGTTCTAAAGAGCGGTAAGGGCGTTATTGTCATGGTACCGGAGATTTCGCTTACGCCTCAAACACTTATGCTTTTTCACAAAAGATACGGTGAAAAGGTTGCTGTTTTTCACAGCGCACTTTCAGACGGTGAAAGACTTGATGAGTGGAAGCGAGTGAAGAAAGGAATTGCCAAAATTGCCGTAGGAACAAGATCGGCGGTTTTCGCTCCGTTTGACAACCTCGGACTCATTATAATGGATGAGGAGCAGGAGCATACCTATAAATCAGAACAGAGTCCGCGCTATCATGCGAGAGATATTGCGAAGTATAAATGCGCTGAAAATAAAGCGTTGCTTCTTTTGGCTTCAGCCACTCCGTCGTTTGAAAGCTTTGCGGCTGCAAAGGCAGGGAAGTATTCTCTGTGTGTCTTAAAGGACCGATTCGGCATCGCAGAACTTCCGAAGGTTGAAGTTGTTGATATGCTTAAAGAACGCGCAGATGGCAACACAGGAGAAATAAGCCGTACATTGCTCGCGGAACTTATGAAAAACAAGGATGAGGGTCATCAGTCCATACTTCTTCTCAACAGGCGCGGCTACAACACATTCGCATCATGTGATTCCTGCGGAGAGGTGGCAATGTGCCCGAATTGCAGCATAAGCCTTACATACCACAGGGCAAATAATAAGCTTATGTGTCACTACTGCGGTTACTCGGTTCCGTTTACCACAAGGTGTATGTCTTGCGGTGAGGATACGGTTCGTTATTCCGGCGTAGGCACACAGCGTTTTGAAGAGGAAATTTCAGAGCTTATGAAGGATGCCCGTATACTCAGAATGGATGCGGACACTACCATGCGGAAAAATGCATATGAGGAAAAGCTCAGTGACTTCAGAAATGGCGATTACGACATAATGATCGGTACGCAGATGGTGGCAAAGGGGCTTGATTTTGAAAATGTTACCTTAGTCGGTGTGCTTTCCGCTGACAGACAGCTCTATGGGGACGACTACATGAGCGCGGAAACCACATTTGATCTTCTTACGCAGGTAGTTGGGCGTGCCGGACGCGGGCGTTATCCGGGAAAGGCAATCATACAGACTATAAATCCCGGAAATGATGTTATACGTTACGCCGCCGGTCAAAGCTTCGAAGATTTCTATGATACTGAAATAAAAATGAGAAAAATAATGACCTATCCGCCATTTTGCAATATATGTACTGTTAGTATTCAGGGCGTGAACGAGGGCAAAACGGCAAATTCGGCAATGAATTTCAGCAATGTACTAAAAAATGCCGTAAGCGGAAATTATGCCGATGTAAAGGTCATAGTTCTCGGACCTATGCCCGAAAGAGTTTACAAGGTAAATAATAAATACCGCTGCAGAATTATAATAAAATGTCATAATAACAAAAGATTTCGTGAGATGCTTTCCGGTGTTTTTATGGAATTCTCAAAGGATTCTTCAAATTCCGGTGTATCCGCGATTCCGGATATCATATAAACAGAACAGAGGATGAATAACATGGCACTCAGAAAAATAGTAACAAAAGAAGATCCGATACTCAGAAAAAAGAGTCGGACTATTGAAAAGTTTGATGAAAAACTTGCAACTTTACTTGATGATATGGCTGAGACAATGTACCATGCGGAAGGGGTAGGCCTTGCCGCTGTACAAGTGGGGATGCTTAAAAGGGCAGTCGTTATAGATGTCGGAGACGGGCTTATGGAACTCGTTAATCCCGAAATAATATTTGAAGACGGTGAGCAGACCGAAAGAGAGGGATGCCTCTCACTTCCCGGAGAATGGTGTGAGACCATAAGACCTGCGGTTGTAAAAGTAAAGGCACAAAATAGAAAAGGTCAATGGTGTGTATACAAAGGTGAAGAACTCAAAGCACGATGCTTTTGTCATGAGATTGACCACCTTGACGGAATACTCTTTACAGACAGACGTAACCCGAATGCAGAACTTGACTTACAGGAAGACGTATACAAACATAACTAAACCGGATACAGGAGATTTTTGATGAGAATAGTATTTATGGGTACACCGGACTTTGCTGTCCCGACTTTGCTTCGTCTTATTTCGGATGGCCATGAAGTAGTCGGAGTTTTTACGCAGCCGGATAAACCTAAGGGCCGTAAACTCGAGCTTACGCCGTCAGATGTGAAGGTTTGCGCACTTGAACACAAAATTCCGGTTTTTCAGCCGAAAAGTCTGAAAAACGGAGAGGCAATGCCGATTTTAAGAGAACTTAAGCCTGATGTTATTGTTGTTGCCGCCTATGGAATGATTCTGCGTGAGGATGTCTTGAGTTTTCCGAAATATGGTTGTATTAACGCTCACGGTTCAATTCTTCCGAAATACAGAGGGGCTGCACCCATACAATGGGCTGTGCTCGATGGTGAGAAGGAAGCCGGTGTTACAGCCATGCAAATGAACAGGGGCCTGGATACCGGAGATATGCTTCTTACGAAAAAACTTGTCATAGGAGAAAACGAGACGTCGGGCGAACTCTTTGACAGACTGAGTTTGCTTGCAGCCGATGTTATTTTGGAGGTGCTCCGTCTCGCCGAAAACGGTGAACTTCACCCTGTGCCGCAGGATGAGAGCAAAGCGTCATACGCGAGAATGCTTTCAAAAGACGATAGCCCATTGGATTTTTCAAAATCATCATTTGAGGTTCACAATAAAATCCGAGGACTTTCGCCGTGGCCTGTTGCTCAGACAATGCTTTCCGGAGAAGTTTTCAAAATTCATCTTTCGAATCTTACAGACTTAAGAGCCAAACCCGGCACAAAGTCCGGCTCAATATTTACAGACAAGAACAACATGTATGTATCTTGTGGTGACGAATGTCTTTTAAAACTCGTTACAGTTCAGCCGAAGGGATCAAAAAAAATGTCAGCGGCTGATTATTTACGCGGACACAATCCCGGTACAACATTTGATAAATAAACTATTTCATCTTATTCGGAGGTTATTTTATGCCGGTTGCTCCAAATGCAAGAAATCTTGCCCTGGATACGCTTATAAAAATTGAAAAAGACGATTCTTATTCAAACCTTGCAATTGCCGGTGCACTCAAAGAATCAACCTTGAATAATGTTGATAAATCTTTTTTTACGGCACTTGTCTACGGAACAATTGAGCGAAAAATCACACTTGACTACAATCTCGATATTTATCTGAAACAACCGCTAAAGAAGCTTAATCCGATTGTTCTCTGTGCAATGAGACTCGGAGCGTATCAGGTGTTGTTTATGGAAAAAATACCTGATATGGCTGCAATAAACGAAACGGTAATGCTTGTAAAACGCAGGGCACCGTATGCGACCGGTGTTACGAATGCCGTTTTGAGAAAGATATCTTTAAATGGTCTGTGTCTTCCGGATGAAAACGACAAAGACTATCTTTCGGTGAAATATTCATGCCCGAAATGGCTCATTGAGATGTGGACGGAAAGCTACGGAAAAGAAAATGCCATAGGTATAATGGAACACTCGCTCGGACCGCAGAAAACCTATATACGGATGAATACATTGGAAATAAATCCGCACGAATACGGGGTATCCATATCACCGTGCATAGAGTACAGCTTCAGTGATTCCGTGGACAAAAGTGAGGACTACAAGGCAGGAATGTTCCATGTACAGGATAAATCTTCACAGATGTGCTGTGAGGCACTGGATGCAAAGCCGGGAGAAACAGTTTTTGATATGTGTGCGGCTCCGGGCGGAAAAAGCTTTACCATTGCTGAAATGATGGAAAACAAAGGCCTTGTGAAGTCGTTTGATCTGCATGAACACAGAGTTGAGCTTATAAGATCCGGTGCTAAGAGACTCGGAATAAACATTATAGACGCACAGGTGGCTGATGCGCAGAAATATGATGCAAGCTTCGGACTTGCCGACAGAATTCTGTGCGATGTCCCGTGTTCGGGTCTCGGAATCATCGGAAGAAAACCCGAAATACGTTACAAAACGGCTACAATCATTGACTATTTGCCTCCTTTGCAGTACAATATCTTGGTTAATTCTTCAAAATATTTAAAGGATGGAGGCACCATTGTTTATTCAACTTGTGCCCTGAATCCTAAGGAGAATGAAGAAGTTGTTACAAAGTTCCTTGATGAGCATAAGGACTTTAAGTTATGTACCATGACGACAGTCATGCCGCATGTGTACGATTGTGACGGTTTCTTCTATGCCGTTATTAAAAAGGGTGATTGTAACTGAACGCAGATATCAAATCTTTAAGTCTTTCTGAATTATCAGCGGACTTTGAAGAACACGGGTTGCAAAAATTCCGCTCCGGACAGGTTTATTCCTGGCTTCACAAAAAGAATGCGAAGAGCTTTGAAGAAATGACAAATCTTTCAAAAGAACTACGCAGAGAACTTTCGGAATCTTATGAGATAAGAAATTGCGAAATAGAACGAAAACTTGTCTCGAAGCTTGACGGAACAGTTAAGTACTTATTTCGTCTGAATGACGGTGAGTTCGTAGAGAGTGTTCTTATGAAGTACAAGTACGGTTACACCGTTTGTGTATCCAGTCAGGTAGGGTGTAACATGAAGTGCTCATTCTGTGCTTCGACTATAGACGGTTGTGTGAGGTCACTTTTACCCTCGGAGATACTTTCACAGGTTTATGAGATAGAACGCGACAACGAGGAACAGGAGCTGCGTGTTTCCCACATAGTGATGATGGGTATGGGAGAACCGCTTGACAACTATGAAAATGTTTTGAAGTTTCTTGAACTCATAACGGATGAAAACGGAAAAAACATCAGTGCAAGACACATTTCCGTATCGACATGCGGAATCGTCCCGAAGATATACGACCTTATAAAATTGCACCCTCAGTTTACTCTCTCAGTATCGCTCCATGCGCCTTCTGATGAATTGCGCTCGCGTATTATGCCGGTCAACAAAAAATGGCATGTTGATGAATTACTTGAAGCGTGCAGAAAATACACGGAGGCCACGGGCCGCAGGGTTTCATTTGAATACGCCATGATGAGCGGAATAAATGATACGGACGAATGCGCGTATGAGCTCGTCGGGAAGCTTAAGGGTATGCTGTGTCATGTCAATCTTATTCCGGCAAATGAAGTTAGGGAGAACGACTACAAAAGAAGCGGCAGTGACAGAATTGTTGCTTTTTCAGATATACTTATGAAAAACGGTATAAATACTACAATAAGGCGGAGCCTCGGAGGAGATATTGATGCCTCTTGCGGTCAGCTTCGCAGAAAACATACAAATAATTGAAAGGAGGAGAAGTTGTGAGAATAATTGCTAAGACAGATATCGGTAAAGTACGTTCGTCAAATCAGGACTCATACGCAGCAGGTGAATTCCAAAACGGAGTTGCATGGGCTGTTGTCTGTGACGGCATGGGCGGAAATGCCGGGGGAAATATTGCAAGCTCGACAGCCGTTAAAAGCATTTCCGAAAAGATAACTATGGGTTATCGTGACGGAATGACTTCTTCTTCAATAAAGAATTTGCTTATTACAGCAATAACAAATGCAAATTACGAAGTGTTTGACATGGCAAATGCCAATGCAGAACTCAAAGGGATGGGTACAACCGTTGTTGCTGCGATAATAACACCCGGTGCGGTTTACGTTTCACACGTAGGCGACAGCAGGGCGTATCTTGTTTCAAAAAATGAAATAAGACAAATAACGAAAGACCATTCGGTGGTACAGGATATGGTTGAAAAAGGTGAAATTACACCTGACGAAGCCAAAAGCCACCCACGCAAAAATCTTATAACGCGTGCCCTTGGCGTTGATGAGGAAGTAAAAGCCGACTTCCTTGCCGAAGACACAACGTCAGATGATGTTCTTCTCATTTGTACAGACGGACTTACAAACTTCGTGGATCAGTCGGATATTTATCGCGTTGTTTGTGACAAGCCTTACACAGATTTTGCAGATACACTTGTGGACATGGCTAACGAAAACGGCGGTGCAGATAACATAACAGTGGTTGCTGTAGCGTATTAATTGTAAGTGGTGTTTAAGTTTTGAGTGTAATCTTCACGGGAGTGTGCGAAAATGGATAGTTATGTAGGAAAAAGACTTGATGGTCGTTACGAAATCAGAGAAATAATCGGAGTAGGCGGTATGGCAGTCGTGTACAAAGCATACGACAACATTGATGACCGCATAGTTGCAATTAAAATACTTAAGGAGGAGTTCCTTGCAAATGAGGAATTCCGCAGAAGATTCAAGAACGAATCAAAGGCAATTGCAGTACTCAGTCATCCGAATATCGTAAAGGTTTACGACGTTTCTTTCGGTGACAGACTTCAGTACATTGTTATGGAATACATTGAGGGAATTACCCTTAAGGAGTATATTGAGCAGCAGAAGGTTATAAACTGGAAAGAAGCTGTTCACTTTACAACACAGATTTTGAGAGCTTTACAGCATGCCCATGATAAAGGTATTGTTCACAGAGATGTAAAGCCGCAAAATATCATGCTTCTTCAAAACGGAAACATCAAAGTTACAGACTTTGGCATTGCTCGTTTCTCAAGAGGCGAGACAAGAACAATGACAGAGAGCGCAATAGGCTCTGTACACTATATCAGCCCTGAACAGGCTCGCGGAGAGATAACAGACGACAAAGCAGATATTTATTCTGTGGGTGTTGTTCTCTATGAAATGATAACAGGTAAACTTCCGTTTGAGTCTGACAGTGCCGTTTCCGTTGCTATTATGCAGCTTCAGAATGAGGCTGTTCACCCGAGAGAGATCAACCCGCAGATTCCTGTGGGACTTGAGCAGATAACTCTAAGGGCAATGCAGAAGAATATCAAGGACAGATATCAGTCCGCTGCTGAGATGCTTCTTGACCTTGATGAATTCAGAAGAAATCCGGCTATAAAGTTTGACTACAGTTATTTTGTAGACAAGGAGCCGACAAAATTCATCGGACAGCAGGCATCAACAGTCATACCGACCGCCGGAGCAGCTGTTCCGCCTTTAACCGAGGATATGGATGAGGATATTGAGGACGACGAGGAAGAAGAACGCAACAAGGTTCTTCCTATACTCATAGGTGTTATGTCGGCACTTCTTGCCGTTGTTATTCTTGTTGTTATTTTCCTTGCACTTTTCACGGATATCTTCAAAAACGATAAGATTGAAGTGCCTGACCTTCTCGGAAAGGATTACACCGAGGAAGTTGAGAATAACAAAGAGTACACTGATAACTGGGAGTTTGAAGTAAAATACGTTACATCTACAACATATCAGGCAGGTCAGGTTTGTAACCAAAGTCCTTACGGCGGTGCAAAGGCCAAGAAGGGCAGCACTATAAAGCTTGAGGTTGTTTCAGGTGGATCGCTTGTTGAAGTTCCGAAGATAAACGGTCATGAAATAGCAGCTGCAAAGTCTGAACTGTCTGCTGCCGGATTCACAAGTGTTAAGGTTATAACGCAGTACGATGACAGCATGGATCCCGGCCTTGTTATTTCCTCAGATCCTAAGGAGGGAACAAAGGCTGACACTACAACTACGATCACTGTATATGTTTCAACCGACGTAAACGAAAATGATGTAAAGGTTCCGGGCCTTCTCGGTCTTAACTACAATACTAACAAAACAGAGATTGAAGAGGATTATCTTGAAGAAATCGGACTTAAGCTCGGCAGAGTAAGAGAAGAAGATTCCGATAAACCGGAAGGACAGATAATCGAGCAGAGCATCGATGAAGGAACGTCTGTATCAAAGGGTACTAAGATTGACATTGTCATCAGTACCGGTAAGGCTGCAAACTCATCAGTCGATATTACAATCACACTTCCGAATACCGGAAATACCGAAAAGCTTGAAATCTTTGTTGACAATGTACAGTTTGATTCAAAGAATGTAAACTGTGCGGGCGGCACACATACCGAAACTGTTGTTGGTACCGGCTCCGGAAAACAGATCGTGATAAAGATCGGCGGTAACATGGTTTACTCTGCAACTGCTGACTTTACCAAGACTCCGGGTGTTCTCTCAAACGAGAAGACATATAAAAACGCAACAAAGCAATCCATACCTTCCGTATTCGGTATGACTATGGCTGAAGCTAAAGCGAAACTTGAGTCTGAAGGATTCACAAACGTTGTATATGCTGACGGAAAGAGCGATTCCGACACCGCACTTCGCACAAATCCGATGGTTGGAAGTTCTGTAACTACGGACACCAAAATTACAATTTCCTAAGTAAACAAGTATTTATTCGGCGAATTGGTTACTCCAATTCGCCGGATTTGTAAACGGGATATTTTAATTATTTTAAGATGATTTGAAAGAGTGTTTATGACCGAAAAAGAATTAAACTTAAAGGAAAACCAAAAACAGGGCATAATCATAAAAGGCATAGGCGGATTTTACTATGTTGAAGCCGATGGGCTTATATATGAGTGCAAAGCCCGCGGTGTTTTCCGCAAGGAAAAAATTACTCCGATGTGCGGTGACAAAGTTGTCATAAGCATAAACGAGGAGGAAAAGGCGGAAAACACCGTAGACGTGATTTTGCCGAGAAAGAGCTTTTTGCAAAGGCCGCCCGTCGCGAACATTGACAGGCTTATCATAGTGGTCGCGGGAGCAGAGCCAAGACCGAATACGCTGCTTATTGACCGACTTACGGCTATTGCCGTAAGTCGCGGCATAGAGCCTGTCATTGTTCTAAACAAAGCCGACCTTGCGGATGTTGAGGAGCTTTATTCTACATATAAAAAAGTCGGCTTTGAAACCGTTATTGCCTCCGGCAAAACGGGCGAGGGCGTGGATGAGATAAAAGCTCTGCTTAAAGGCAAAACCTGTGCCTTCACCGGAAACTCCGGTGTAGGTAAATCGACGCTCCTTAACCGGATTGATCCGAGTCTATCAATAAAGACCGCTAAGATAAGCCAAAAGCTCGGAAGAGGCAAACATACTACCAGGGAGTGCACACTTCACAAACTTGACGGGGGATATGTAGCAGACACGCCGGGATTTGCAAGCCTTGAAGTTCTTAAAAATGAGATCATTATGAAAGATGAACTTCCGGACTGTTTTCCCGAATTTTACGAGTATATTGAAGATTGCAGGTTTTACCCCGACTGCGCACATATGGACGACAAAGATTGCGCGGTACGTGCGGCCGCAGAGTCGGGAGAAATACCGAAAACCCGCTATGAGAGCTATAGAGCTCTCTATGAAGAGGTAAAGGATTTAAAAGACTGGCAGTTGAGAAAGAATATTCAGTAACTCAAATACACCTTTTTGCATAGGATGGCTTAAATAAGCCGAAAGGGCTGAGGGATCTGTTACGGTATGGTTGAAATGCACGCTTACAAGGAGATTGAAGTAAACGGCGTTGCCGATGCATATTGCACCGAAAGGCCGGTGACTCTTGAGCGAAAAACGGTTCCCATGCTTGAGTTTTATGAAAAGGTGAGCGATACATTTACCGCTGCATGCCCAATGTCGAATTTGTTTCGAATATTTCCGTTTCAAAGGGGGGAGACTACAGTTGAGCGCGAAAGTGCGGCTGTGATTTACTTTGCTTCAAAAGATGAAAGCGTATGGGATATTGCAAGGCACTATAACACGACAGTTTCCCTTGTTATGGAGGAAAATGAACTGTCAGAGGAGATTTTGTCCGCAGATAAAATGTTGCTTATTCCGGGATGAATTGTTACAATTAGGCTGTAGCCGTGAACGCGGCTGCAGTCTTTTATTTTTGTCGAAAGGATGTTTACATATGAAGGTAAAGAAGATCGGTAAAGTGCTGCTTATAATACTTGCGGTCATTATCTCGGTTGTATTGCTTGTTATCATAGGATTCAATGTTTATCAAAAGATTTCATACAGGGAATTCAACAAGGTTTCAAAAAAAGAATTCAAAATTCCGGGACTGTCAGACGGCTTTGTGCCGCAGGGAATAACCTGGGTCGAGGATGAAAAGTACGGCGGTACATATCTTGTGTGCGGATACATGGCTGACGGCAGTGCTTCACGTATATACATGACGAACGGTAAGAGTGGAAAAGAACTTAAACAGCAGTTTGTATCGCTTTATACGAACGACGGGAAGGAAGACCATGCCCATGCAGGCGGAATTGCCGTGTTCGGTGACTTTGTGTATATGGCAACGGGACATGAGATAAATGTTTATTCTCTTTCTGAGCTTCTCGGAACAAAAGAGAAAAATATCAATCTTGTTGATAGTTATGTTGAAAATTCCGGGGATTCCGAATTTACCGGTGTGATAGAACCCGTAGGAACATTCAATCCGCAGACCGGTCCGGCATTTGTACATGTTGAGGACGGGTATCTCTATGTCGGAGAATTTTACATTGCCGAGGACTATGAAACTCCCGAAAGTCACCATATGACGACTGACAGCGGCGACTATCAGCAGGCGATAATGACGGTTTATGTTCTCTCAAAGGACGGAAAACTCGGACTTCTTGAGGATAAGCCGATTGCCGCATTTTCCATTACCGACAACGCGCAGGGTATGTGCTTTGTACAGGACGACAAAGGCGAAACAAAGATGCTCATCTCGACTTCCTATGGGCTCTCATCGTCACATATAAAGGTGTATGACAATCCAATGGACTCATACCTCTCTTTACTTGCGGGCAATGAAGACGCGAAGGACGGAACATTTACGACAGATGACGGCGACGAGATACCGCTCTTTTACGTTGACAGCGCTCACCTTGAAAAGGATTGGGTTTTGGCACCGATGTCAGAGGAACTTCTCTGCAAGGACGGCAAGGTATATGTTATGTGTGAGTCCGCATGCAAAAAATATATGTTCGGAAACCTGACAGGTGCCCGCAACTGTTATTCATTCAAACCATACTGAGAATTTTTATATTAATTGAATGCGTGAAGAGATATCGTTTTATACGAGAGACGAAGTGTCGCTCACTTCTTAATTTGCTCGGCTATGTATATTTTTTTGCGCCGCCCGCTGCATTGAAAATGAAATACTCATGTATTTCAGGGCAAAGAAAAATAAGGAGCAGTATGTACTTCTCGGTGATCCGATAGATGTTGATCCGGAAGGGAATCCTCTGACCGTTATGGATGTCGTATGTGATGAGACGAAAGTAAAAACAGATAATTATTCTGAGATACGGGCTTGACAATAAACCACCGCTTACGCAACGTGAAGTAGCGCAGAGAATCGGAATATCAAGATCATATGTCTCCAGAATAGAAAAGAAGGTTCTTCTTGAATTGCGCTCAAAAATTGAATAAAAATGCACTGTTATTTGTTAAAACTTGTGCATTATATTGATTTTTTTCTGTTTAAAGCGTATACTTTATATTGTTTATATTATTTTTAGCGAGGGACAAGCTATATGAGGAATATGCCAATCGGTGAGATGCTTAAGGAGTACGGATACATTACCGACGACCAAATAAAACAAGCTCTTGCCATACAAAAACAGGACAGATCAAAAAAACTTGGACAAATTCTTGTTGAACTGGGTTACATCACAGAGAAAGAAGTTCTTGATGCGCTCGGCAAGAGAATGGGTCTCCAGATTATAAAACTTGACAACTTCAAAATAGATACGGCTGCGGTTGCGCGTATTCCAAAACAATTGGCCGTTAAGTATAACATGATAGCCATTGCTGAGGATCAGGGGAAACTTACTGTTGCCATGAGTGACCCACTCAACTTCTACGCTGTTGAGGATGTTCGTCAGACCACAGGTATGACCCTTGAGGTTTACCTTGCCGAAACGCAGAACATCACAAAGGCCATTGATCTTTATTATGCGGAGGTTTCCGCAAAGTCCGCGGCAGCACAGGCAAACGTTTCAGTGGATATCCCCACAACTCAAGCCGTTCAGGAACTTGAGGATGCAGATGCCGGTGATGATGTACCTATCGTAAAATTCTTGAACTCATTGCTTGTCCACGGTTATACGACACATGCATCGGATATTCATATTGAGCCTTTTGAAAAACAGACGGTTGTGCGTCTCCGTACCGACGGTATGCTGGTTGATTACGTAACACTTGCCGCAAGTGTAAACAAGCAGCTTATCGCCCGTATAAAAATCATGTCGGGACTTGACATTGCCGAACGACGTGTTCCTCAGGACGGACACTTTCGACAGATTATTGACGGGTACGACATGAACGTCCGTGTTTCGACACTTCCGACTGTTTACGGTGAAAAAGCCGTTCTTCGTTATCTTGCCACAAATACAAAACTTGACCATATGGATTCCTACGGAATGAATGAGGAAAATTACAAAAAGATGCAGACAATCCTCAGAAATCCAAACGGTATCATATATATCACAGGTCCTACAGGTTCGGGTAAAACAACAACACTTTATATGATTCTTGATACACTTGCTCAGAAGCCTATAAACGTTTCTACCGTTGAAGACCCTGTTGAGCGAACACTTCCGAGAATAAATCAAACTCAGGTAAACGTACTTGCGGGAATGACCTTCGCAGCAGGACTTCGTGCTCTTCTCCGTCAGGACCCTGACGTTATCATGGTCGGTGAGACCCGTGACGGTGAAACTGCTGAGATTTCCGTACGTGCAGCTATCACAGGACACCTTGTTTGTTCTACTCTTCATACAAATGACGCACTCTCGTCAATTGTACGTCTTGAAGACATGGGCGTTGAACCGTATCTTGTTGCAAACTCGGTTGTAGGTATTGTTGCTCAACGACTTATGCGTAAGGTTTGCCCGAATTGTAAAGAGGAGTATGTTCCCGACAGTGTTGAGTGTGAGGCAATGGGTGCCCATCCCGCAAAGGTCGTTCGCGGCAAGGGATGTCATATGTGTAACAACACAGGTTATAAGGGACGTATTTCAATTCATGAAATTGTTGTCATTGATAAAAAGCTCAGACGTATGATTGCCGATAAGGCTCCCATGGACGACATCACCGCATATGCGGTAAATGAGCAAGGCATGTCAACTCTTAAACAGTCTGCACTTCAACTCGTTGAGGAAGGCGTTACAACTGTTGAAGAGATGCTTAAAATTTGTCAAACTGCCGAATAAAATTATTAAATTTATAAGTAATTATCAAAAGTCGTATGACATGTTCATACGACTTTTTTGAGAGGAAATGATAGGTTATGATAAAAAATATTAAAATGGCGGAAGCATTGGTTCTAAAAAATGAAGTTGAGTACAAAGAGGGACAGGTTATAAGCAAAACACTTTCTCAAAACGAACACACAAGTATAACTCTTTTTTCATTTTGGAAAGGTGAGGAGATAAGTACACATGAATCCGGCGGAGACGCATTTGTCACGTGTCTTGACGGAGTAGGGAAAATAACAATTGACGGTAAGGAATACGAGCTTCATGAGGGCGAGTCAATCATTATGCCGGCAAGGCATCCGCATGCGGTTTTCGGACAAGAAAATTTCAAAATGCTTCTTGTTGTTGTATTTGATTAAAAACTGAAAAATTAACTAAACTTTTTTGTTGTTTTGTGGTATACTTATTTGACTTGATTTTTTCAGTGTAACTTTCTAAGGAGGAAAAGCTTTTTATGGCTCAAAGAAAAACCGGAAAAAGCATTTCCGGCAAGAAGAGAAAAAAGAATGGTAAAGGACGTCTTTCTTCGGCAGTTGTTTCTGTTCTGATTGTACTTTTACTTACTTTTTTGATAGTCGGAATTTGTATACTCATATACACAATTTCATTTGTAAACGGAGATGTTGCAATAAATCTTGACTCATACAAAAACAGTCAGGATCAAACAAGCATCATTTACGCTATGAATGAAAATAATGAACCGTATGAGATTGCCAGACTTCACGGTGAAGAAAACAGAATATGGGTAAACCTCGAGGACATACCGAAGGATGTTCAAAACGCTTTTATATGTCTTGAGGACAAGAGATTCTACAATCATTCCGGAGTTGACTGGATAAGAACGATAAAGGCTGTTTTAACGCTCGGCAGGAGCGGAGGCGGTTCAACGCTTACACAACAGCTTATAAAGAACCTCACCGAGGAAAATTCAGCCACCATTTCCCGTAAGTTCAACGAGATACTTTATGCTCTGAATTTTGAGAAGAATTACGATAAATCAGAAATACTTGAGGCATATCTCAATACTATTTCTCTCGGCTCCGGATGCTACGGTGTGCAGACGGCAGCTCAAAAATATTTTGGCAAGGATGTCGGCGAGCTAAATGCTGCAGAGGCTGCGGTCATAGCATCTATAACACAAGCTCCGACAAAGTATAATCCTCTTCTTAATCCCGACAATAACAAAGAGAGACAGGAAACTTGCCTTTGGTATATGCATGACCAGGGAAAGCTTACTGATGAAGAGTACAAGGAAGCACTTGATTATAAACTTGTATTTACAAATTCAGATGATTATGTTCCGTCTGAAAGTGCCGAAAAGGCTGTAAAAGAAGATACAAAGATAAACAACTACTATGTTGATTTCGTCATCGATTCCGTAATAAGTGACCTTTCAACGCAATATGGCTATACCGAAAACGAAGCATGGCGCATGGTTTACTACGGCGGACTTAAGATTTATGCTGCAGTTGATGAGAAAGTTCAATCCGCTATGGAGGATGTTTACGTAAACCGTAAATCTTTCATTACGGAAAACAGCAGAACGGAAACCGGTGAAAACGGCACAAAGAAAAAGATTCAATCCGCTATGGTAATAATGGACTATGAGGGACGTGTTGTAGGTATTGTCGGAGGTGCGGGTGAAAAGACAGTCAACCGCGGTCTTAACAGAGCTACCGACTCACTCAGGTCTCCGGGTTCATCAATAAAACCTCTTAGCGTTTACGCTCCTGCAATTGATACGGGAAAGGCATACTACTCCAAGATGCTCGTAAATTACGGTATAGTTGTAAACGGAAAACGTTGGCCTCAAAACTATGGAGGAAGCTTGGGATCACCTGACAGCATGGTTACACTGCAATACGCAATTGCCCAATCTCTCAATACTACTTCCGCACGTACGCTCAAGGACATAGGGCTTGACACTTCCATAAAGTATCTTACAGAAAAATTCCATATCTCAACACTCACACTTGATGGTGATGACACAGACAAAAACTACTCATCGCTTGCGGTAGGCGGTATGTCGCACGGTGTAACTTCACTTGAGATGTGTGCCGCATATGCGTCCTTCGGAAACGGAGGTAAGTACTACAAACCTTACTCGTACTACAAAGTTACGAATTTTGCCGGTGACAGTACTATCCTTGAAAATACTCCGACCGCCGAGCAGGCTATTTCCGCAGAAACCGCAGCAATCATGAACAGGCTTATGCAGACTGTTATTACAAGCGGTACAGGTAAGGGATGCGGAGTAAACGGATTTTCAGCATTCATGAAAACCGGTACGACAAGTGACTCTAAGGATATGTGGGCTTGCGGCGGAACACCGTATTATTGCGGTGCCGTATGGCTCGGTTATGATAAACAGGAAGAGATTTATGTTACGGGAGCGGCAGCTAAGATATGGTCCGCCGTCATGAATCAGGTTCATTCAGGGCTTGCCGAAAAAGACTTTGATTACAGTAAAAAGGTTGTTGCCAGAGAGTATTGCACAAAGACGGGTCTTCTTGCAAGCGATTCATGTGCGTCAAAGGCAACGGGATATTATGCTTCATCAAAGTTGCCGGCTACATGTTCGGGAAACTGTTCAGCATCCTCAGATACAACTGATTCGGAAAAAACAACTGAGCAATAAATCTTCGTTGCGACGGCATTGCACTATACCGTCGCAACTTTTTTGAAAATTTTTGAAATGTTCGGAGGAATTTAATGATTATTCTTGCTGTTGACTACGGATACGTAAGAACCGGACTAGCGGTTTGTGATAAGACCGAAACATTGTCGTCGCCCATAGGGACAATAAAAGAAACATATATGCCGAAGGCTGCAAAAATGATTTCGGAAATTGCATCAGAGCGCAATGCGGAACTGATTGTTATAGGTCTTCCGAAAAATATGGACGGTACGGAGGGCGAGCATGCGGAGAAAAGCAGAGAGCTTGCGCAGATTCTTGAAGATGAGTATAAACTTAAGGTAGAACTTTGGGACGAACGGCTTACGACTGTTCTTGCATACAGGTTGCTTGATGAATCCGGAACATACGGCAAGAAAAGAAAGAATGCCGTAGACGCTGTCTCGGCAACGGTTATACTTGAGGACTATCTTAAAAACAGACAAACAGGCTCAAAATCTGAATAAATATTTGATTAAATTACTCGTATACAAGAAGATATACACGAGATAAAAACAAAAAACTTATAAATGTCGGAGAAAACATTATGTCAGCAAATACACTACTTGAAAAAATGAATGATATGCAGAAATCAGCGGTTATGAATACGGAGGGTCCGCTTTTAATTCTTGCCGGAGCAGGCTCGGGAAAAACGACTGTTTTGGTTTCGCGTATTGCATATATTGTTGAAAAAGGACTTGCAAAGCCCTGGCAGATTCTTGCGATTACATTTACAAATAAAGCTGCCAATGAACTTAAAACCAGACTTTCTCTCTATCTTGGCGAGGAAGACGCGTCAGACGTTTATGCGGGAACATTCCACTCAATATGCGCACGAATTTTGAGGAAATTCGGAGACAGAATAGGATTTACATCTCACTTTACCATATATGACACCGATGATTCCAAGCGAATCATGAAAGAATGTCAGCGCCTTCTCGGGATAGATGATAAGATGATGCCGCATAAAAATATACTTTCTGCCATAAGCCATGCAAAAGACAATCTTGTGTCTGTTGAAGAGTATGAAAAATCCGCAGGAAATGACGTGCGACTTAAAAAGTATGCAGAGTGCTACAAGCTTTATCAGCAGCTTCTCCTGAAAGCGGACGCTATGGACTTTGATGACATAATTGTAAATACTATAAAGCTTCTGAAAAAAGATAAAGAGGTACTTGATTACTATCAGAACAAGTTTATGTACGTACATGTTGACGAGTATCAGGACACAAACTACGCGCAATATGTTCTTACAAGTCTTTTTGCAGGTAAGTATAATAACATATGTGTTGTGGGTGATGACGATCAAAGTATTTATAAATTTCGCGGAGCAACAATAGAAAATATTTTGAATTTTGAAGAGCATTATAAAAACGCAACCATCATCCGATTAGAACAAAACTACCGTTCAACGGGAAATATTCTTTGCGCTGCAAATGAAGTAATAAAAAACAATACTGAGCGAAAAGGAAAAAATCTTTGGACGGATGCCGGAGACGGCGAGAAAATCACAGCATATACGGCAGATGATGAAACAAGCGAAGGCATGTTTATCGCAGATGAAATTTCATCAAATGTTGCAAACGGAAGAAAGTTTTCTGATCATGCCGTTCTTTATCGAACAAATGCCCAATCAAACGCTGTTGAGCGAGCTTTTGTACGTTCCGGTATTCCGTATAAGGTGTTTGGCGGAAAACGGTTCTATGAACGCAAAGAGATACGTGATGCAATTGCATATCTTACTCTTGTAAACAATCCGTCGGATACGGTAAAACTTAAACGAGTTATAAATGAACCGAAACGCGGAATAGGTGAGTCAACAGTAAATACGGCCGCGGATATTGCCGCAGGACTCGGCGTGAGTATGTTTGAAGTTGTAGAAAACGCGGATCAGTATGACAAACTCAGCAGAAGTTCCGGAAAACTGTTGCAGTTTGCACATATGATAAACGGCTTTAGAGAAAGATCGGAAAACGAATCTATTCTCTCTCTCTTCGATGAAATAATGAATGAAACGGGGTACATAACCTCACTTGCCGCTGATAAAGAGACTTATGATGACAGATTCCAGAACTTGCAGGAACTTAAGACAAATATCGCGCGCTATCTCGAAGAAAATGAAGATGGAGATCTTCAGGGATTCCTTGAAGAGGTTTCGCTTCTCTCGGATATTGACGCCTACAATGACCAGACAGATGTCACCGTTCTTATGACTCTTCACTCCGCAAAAGGTCTGGAATTTCCCGTAGTATTCCTCGTCGGAATGGAAGAGGGCCTTTTTCCGGGCCGTCAGTCGATGTACAGTCCTTCCGAAATAGAAGAGGAGAGAAGACTTGCATATGTCGGGATAACCCGAGCAAAGGAAAAACTCTATATGACCAATGCCAAAGTTCGTATGATGTTCGGCTCTACACAGAGAAATCAACTTTCAAGATTTGTATCTGAGATACCGCATGATTATCTTGATAAATCCGCGCAAAGTGAATCTGTGACTCTTTACAGAAAAGAACACTCATATGAGGGTTACCGCAAAAAGAATGACTATTCCTCTTCGCATAGAATCAGCTGTATCGGAAATTCCAAAGTTCAGTCGTCTCCGACTCAAAAGAGCGGCGTAACATATGCAATCGGGGATACTGTTCGTCATAAGGCATTCGGAACCGGAGTTATCATAAGTATTACACCTATGGGTAATGACAGCCTTCTTGAGGTTGCTTTTGACAAGGCCGGCACAAAGAAACTTATGTCAAACTATGCAAAGCTTGATAAACTCAATTAAAATAAAAAGAAGTTTCCGTTTTATCGGAAACTTCCTTTTTATTTCATAATGTTTAGTTTACAATTTTGAGCATATAATTTCTAACTTCACAACTGTGTCACGAACGGTGAACGTATGCTTGAAAGTCTGAAATTAGTGGGCTTTTGGTTAAATGTTGTACGGTAAACACCGAATATAAGCCCAAGACCGATATACAGGCACAAGGATGATGAACCGCCCGATGAGAAGAACGGAAGTGTGATTCCGACAACCGGACCGAGGCGCAGGCACATTGCAACATTTATAATGACCTGAACGGCAATCATCGACGCAATGCCGTAGCACATAAGGGTGGATGTGTTAAACACGGATTTCTTGCCGTTTCGTATAATTCTGAAAATAATTGCCAAAATGAGGCCGAGTGCAATCATACAACCGAGGGTTCCGAATTCCTCTGCAATTACCGTAAAAATAAAGTCATTTGAGCTTTCGGGGACTGAATGACTTTGTGTATAGGCTCCCTTGAAGAGACCCGTTCCGAGAAATCCGCCCTGCTCTATGGCGGAAATACCCATGTTTTGCTGGTAGGCAGTATCGGGATAGGCCTCCGGGTCAACTATAACGATGAATCTCTGCTTTTGGAAGTCGTTCATAAACTTGAACCACAAGAGCGGAACAGCGGTTATAACAAGGGCAACAACCGCGAGAATATACTTCCAACTTATGCCCGCAACAAACAGCATGATTGCCGCGATTCCCATGAAAACTACGGCTGAGCCGTCATCTCCGGACTTCATTACAAGGAGGGTCGGAATAAGAGCATGCACAACAAGCAGAGCCAGAGTACCTATTTTGTTTATGTTGTTTTTTACGGCATTTATATGCGTGGAAAACGTTATAATGAAGAATATTTTTACAAGCTCAGACGGTTGGAAGTAGAAAATCTTTAAGTTAATCCATACTTTTGAGTCCGGTCTTGACGCGGGCCCGACACCTATAAGCATAACAAGTACCATCAAAACTATACTTCCCACCGCAAATACGGGCCATAGTTTACAGATGATATCATAATCAATGAGGGAGATAACCATTGCCATAACAAGGCCGAGGCATATGGCAACTATCATCGTTCTTGCATCTCTCGGAAAAGATACTTCATCCGAAATAGTGTACCGTGTCGCGCTGTATACACACAGCACACCGAAAGCCGAGGCAAGAAGGCATAGCAGGAGCAGAAGCTTGTCCGTACCTTTTATAAAATGCACAACAGCATCTTTGGCCTTTCTGAGCAATGTACCTCACCTCTTTTTTTGTCAAAATGTAAATTAATTATAAGGAGTGTCTGTTTTTTTTTCAAGAGGATATATTAAATGTAATAAAAATGTAGTGTTTTATTTTAAAGTGTGATAAAATATATCGGATTTTGAGGGGAGGTGCACATGATGACCTATAAATCATGCTCGGTAAATGATACGGAAAGTTTTGCGGCAGACCTTGCAAAAAATCTGAAACCCGGAACCGTTCTTGCTCTTTTCGGCGGCATGGGGATGGGCAAAACGGCGTTCACACGCGGTCTGGCAAAGGGTCTCGGCATAGATGCCCACGTGTGCAGCCCTACTTTTGCAATAGTTAACGACTATGGCGGAAATCCGCCGCTTGCCCATTTTGATATGTATCGTGTTGAGACATGGGACGACCTTTATTCAACAGGGTTTTTTGATTACATTGACAACGGATACATCTTAAGCGTTGAATGGAGCGAGAATATTGAAAATGCCTTGCCGCCGGATGCGGTAAGGATAACCATACATCGCACAGAAAACGAGGATGAAAGAATAATTGATGTGGAGGGACTATGATGAATATTTTCGGTATAGATTGCAGTGCTGTTTCCGCAAGTGTCGCTGTCGTGAATTTTGAAGACTCGGATTCAAAGAGTGAAAAAATTCTCAGTTCCTCGTACACGAATATCGGACTTACTCACAGTCAGACACTTGTCCCGATGATAAACTCTACATTGACAAATGCGGGACTGGCTCTTTCGGATATTGACTATTTTGCAATTAATGCGGGACCGGGTTCTTTTACGGGCGTGCGCATCGGTGTTGCCGCTCTCAAAGGAATAACGGAGTTTGAGGGAAATGTATGCTTTGGTATTTCAACTCTTGAGAGTATGGCTTATAATTTCAGAGGTGTTACTGACGGGGTTATATGCGCTGCAATGGATGCGAGATGCGGTCAGGTATATACGGCATGCTTTGAAGTTAACGGGTCAAATGTGACAAGATTGACAGAAGATACGGCTATTTCTATAAAAGAACTTGGTGAAAACCTAAAAAGTTTGAAAAAGAGTATTATTTTTGTTGGTGATGGTGCATCTTTGTGCTATAATTATTTGTCGAAAGAGCTTGAATCTTCATTGGCTCCGTCTCATCTTATTTTCCAAAATGCGGTGAGTGTTGCCATATGCGCAAAACATCATTATGACATCGGAATAAATCCGGTGTCCGGTGAATGCATTTTACCGGTGTACCTGCGTGCACCTCAAGCAGAGAGAGAACTTAAAAAGGGGAATCATTGATGCTCGTAATAGGTTGTGACCACGGCGGTTTTGAACTTAAGAACATAATCATAAAACATCTCAAAGAACAGGGCAGAGAAGTGCTGGATGTCGGATGCTTTACTCCTGAGTCTGTTGACTATCCCGTTATAGCAAAGGAGCTTTGCAAGAAAATAACAGACGGTGAAGCAGAACTCGGAATTCTTGTATGCGGAACAGGTATCGGCATGTCAATGGCTGCAAATAAGATAAAGGGAATAAGAGCAGCTTGTTGCTCAGACACGTTCAGCGCAAGACTTACCAGAAACCACAACAATGCCAATGTACTTTGCCTTGGCGGACGAGTTGTAGGTCCGGGACTTGCCCTTGATTTGGTCGACAACTTTGTAAATGCCGAATTCGAAGGCGGACGTCATCAAAGACGTATAGACATGTTAGAAAATTAAACCAATATATATTTCGGAGGCAAAACATGGGAAACGTAGTTATTACAAATCATCCACTTATTCAGCACAAATTATCAATACTCAGAAACAAGAACACAGGCAGTAAAGAGTTCCGTACTCTTATAAGCGAAATTGCTATGCTCGAGTGCTATGAGGCTACAAGAGATCTTCCTCTTAAGGAAATTGAGGTTGAAACTCCGGTTGCTGTTGCAAAGCAGCATGATCTTGATGGAAAGAAGATGGCTATAGTTCCGATTCTCCGTGCAGGTCTTGGCATGGTTGACGGTATTCATACACTTGTTCCGTCGGCAAAAGTCGGACATATCGGCCTTTACAGAGATCCTGAAACACTCAAGCCTGTAAGTTACTATTGCAAGATGCCTCTTGATATTGAAGAAAGAGACGTAATCGTTCTTGACCCAATGCTTGCAACCGGCGGTTCTGCTATTGATGCTATCAACCAAATAAAGGAATTCCATCCGAAGTCAATCAAGTTTATGGGAATTATTGCTGCTCCGGAAGGACTTAAGGCTCTTCAGGAAGCTCATCCTGACGTTGACATTTACTGTGCCGCACTTGATGATCATCTTAATGAGAACGGATACATTGTTCCTGGTCTCGGCGATGCAGGTGACAGAATTTTCGGAACCATCTAAGTTAACCGATTTTAACATTAAAGACGTATGAAAGGGGCTAAACCTTAATGAATATTGCCGAACGCCTTTATAAAGAAAACAGCGCGAAGACTGTTGACTATTTCATCAAAAATAAAGTTGATGATCTTATTGAGCGCTCAGTATCAGAGGGGAAAAAGAGAGAACAAATAGAGACCGAGGTTTCTGATGCCTGTGTGAATCCCGACACAGAGGTCGGAAATGATTTTATCGGTTCTATCGCGGATTTCTCCGGATTCCCAAAATACGCGGGACGCGGTATTCAGGAAAGTGCGCCGGACCTTAACGGCTCAATGTCGAAATCCGGTGAAGCAACGCTTACAATGTGGTTTGCAGAAGTTGAAGAGGCGGAAGTAACAGATTTTATCGAAAAGATACTGGCATCAGATTTTAAGAAGATTAAAAGTGACTTCGTAAAACAGGATGAAAAAGCAGTATATACGATGTCTGTTTCTTTTTCTGCCGGAAGGCTCAGAGTCTTTTATATGATTCAGAAAAAATCATAGTCTTTGACTATTGTGAAGCGCTCGGTAAGTGCCGGGCGTTTTCTTTTGAGGTGAATAAAACAATGAAAAATTTTGATAAATCAAGTAAACTTAACGGGGTTTGTTACGATGTACGCGGACCTGTCCTTGATACCGCAAATGAGATGATTGAAAGCGGAATAGACATCATAAAACTCAATATAGGAAATCCGGCACCCTTTAAGTTTATGGCACCGGATGAAATCATAGTAGATATGATTTACAACCTCCGTGAGTCGGAAGGATATTCGGACTCAAAGGGTATATTTTCCGCAAGAAAGGCTATCATGCAATATTGCCAGTTAAAGCATATTCCGAATGTCGGTATAAACGACATATACACAGGCAACGGCGTATCAGAGCTCATCACAATGGCAATGCAGGGCTTCCTTGATGACGGCGATGAGATGCTGGTTCCAATGCCTGATTATCCTCTTTGGACGGCATCAATCAAACTTGCGGGCGGAACACCTGTACATTATATCTGCGATGAAGAATCTGATTGGTATCCGGATATTGAAGATATCAAAAAAAAGATTACGCCAAAGACAAAAGGAATAGTTGTAATCAACCCTAATAACCCTACAGGGGCGCTTTATCCGAAAGAAGTTTTGCAGCAAATTGTGGATGTTGCACGCGAAAAAGACCTTGTTATTTTTGCCGATGAAATATATGACCGTCTTGTTATGGACGGTGAGGAGCATGTAGCTATTTCCTCTCTCGCTCCGGATTTGTTTATGGTAAACTTTAACGGGCTTTCCAAGTCACATAGAATTGCAGGATTCAGAGTGGGTTGGATGTGTTTGTCGGGAGATAAGAGCAGGGCAAAGGGATATATAACCGGTTTGAACCTTCTTTCAAGTATGAGACTTTGCTCCAATGTTCCGGGACAAAAAATAATTCAAACCGCACTCGGCGGCTATCAAAGTATTGATGAACTGCTTCTTCCCGGCGGAAGAATTTATGAGCAGCGTGAATTTATCTATAAAGCTCTTAATGATATCCCGGGAGTTTCGACAAAGAAACCGAAGGCAGCATTCTATATCTTCCCGAAAATTGATCTTAAGAAAATTCCGATAAAAGATGATGAGCAATTTGCACTTGATCTTCTTAAAGAAAAGAAGGTGCTTATCCTTCAGGGATCGGCTCTCAATTGGAAGGATCCTGATCATTTCAGGGTGGTATACCTTCCGGAAATGCGCACTCTTAAGACTGCAACGGAAAGACTTTCAGATTTTCTTGCAAATTACTCACAGAAATAGTATAATCACTTGACTGTATTTACTTAGTTGTATTTTACGGCGAGATAATTTTATTTGAGGTTAGGAGAGATGAAAATTGTCTGAAAACAAAAGAGGTGGCTTCACCAGCAGCATTGGATTTGTTCTTGCGGCTGCAGGATCGGCTGTCGGACTCGGAAATCTTTGGAGATTTCCATATCTTGCAGCAAAAGACGGGGGCGGATTATTCCTTGTAATTTACCTCGTTCTTGTACTTACCTTCGGTTTTGCACTTATGACAACAGAGATTGCAATAGGACGTAAAACTCAGAAAAGCCCGGTAAGTGCTTTTGCGGAGATAAGTAAGAGGTGGAGTTTTGTAGGTTGGGGAGCAGTTATAGTTCCCGCGCTCATTCTTCCTTATTATTCTGTAATCGGCGGATGGGTATGTAAGTATGCGTTTACATACATTACCGGTCATGGCTCAGACGCTGTTGATCCAAACGGCGGTTTCTTTTATCAAGCAATAGGCCTTGATACTACCGGTGCTGTTTCATGGCAGCCTATATTTTGGTTTTTATTATTCCTTCTCGCAACTTCCGTAATTGTTTATTTCGGAGTTGATAATGGAATTGAGCGTGTATCAAAGATCCTCATGCCGGCTTTGTTTTTGATTGTTATTTTTATTGCCGGTTATTCTCTTACACTTAAAGATCCCGATTCGGGACGTACGGCAATTGATGGACTTAAGATCTACCTTATTCCGAATTTTGAGGGAATGACGGTAACTAAATTCCTGTCGGTTGTACTTGATGCTATGGGTCAGATGTTCTATTCTCTGTCGCTTGCTATGGGTATCATGATTACATACGGCTCATATATGAAGAAAGATTCATCTATGCCGAAATCAATAAATCAGATAGAATTTTGTGATACCGGCGTTGCATTCCTTGCAGGTGTGATCATGGTTCCGACGGTATTCTGCTTCCTTGGACAGGACGGACTTTCAGCTGCAGGACCATCACTTATGTTTATATCGCTTCCGCAGGTATTTGATGCAATGGGACCTTTCGGCAATGTAATAGGAGCACTTTTCTTTATTCTTGTAATTTTTGCCGCTCTCACGAGCTGTATCTCAATAATGGAAGCAGTTGCATCTGTTATTATAGATAAGTTCGGAAAGAGTCGTCATACGGCAGTAATTATTTCTACGGTAATGGCTGTTATTATAGGACTTCTTGTTTGCCTTGGTTATAACAAACTCTTCTTCAGTGCAACATTTGCATCTGTTTCCGGCGGACAGCTTCTCGACATACTTGACTGGTTTACAAATAACTTCCTTATGCCGATTGTTGCTATATTTACCTGTATTGTTGCCGGTTATGTACTCGGTACGGATAAAGTCCTTGAGGAAGTACAGACAAACGGAGAGAAATTCCCACGTAAAGGTATATACATTGTTATGACAAAGTATGTTTCACCGATTCTTCTCCTCATTATACTTCTCAACAGCTTTGGCGTATTTAAGTTCCTCGGTTAAAGAAAATTAAATTAAATAAAGGGCAGAGGATTTGTTCGATTAAGGATCATCTGCCCTTGATTTTTTTAAAACTATAAAGTATAATTATCGAGTTGTATAAATATGCCGGTGTGTTGGAATTGGCAGACGAGACGGACTCAAAATCCGTTGGTGGCAACACCGTGCGGGTTCGACCCCCGCCACCGGCACCAAAGTTAATAAAGTACAGAACGAGCCCCGAGCATCATAATTGATTACTCGGGGCTCGTCCTTTTTATATATTTAAGTGAGTGAGTAGGCTTGTTGATACTGTCTGTACATATCCGTAAATTCTTTGCTTCTTGATTTTGCCTCGCGAAGAGTTTCATGGACATTCAGCGTATGATCGGATGAATCTATAACACAGCCGGCCACATTTGAACAGTGGTCGGATACACGTTCAAGATTGGTAAGCAGATCTGACCAGATGTATCCTATGCCAATATCAAAATCTCCGCTTTGCATATGTTTTATGTGACGTGTTCTCATGGTTTCTTTGAGGTTATCAATGACCTCCTCAAGAGGCTCTACTTCTATTGCTTTATGAACGTCATCGTTTATGAATGCGTCGGTAGATTTTTTGATGATATCCTGTACGGCTGATGAAAGCACATCAAAATCTTTCTTCGTTTTATCGATAAAGCTTAAACCTTTTTCGTGCATTTCTTGTGCTGACTCACATATGTTGACGCTGTGATCCGCAATACGTTCAAAATCACCTATGACCTTGAGATACATTGCCGCTCTTTCACTGTCGTCGTCATTTAACTGGTTAGAACTGAGTTTTATAAGATATGTGCCGAGAATATCTTCATAACGGTCGGTCGAATTTTCGTCGTGTTTGACCTTTTCAATAATCTTTTCGTCATAGTTATCCATGAGGGATAGAGCGTTTCTCATTGAATTTTGAGATTTTTTTGCCATTTTTTCTATGACGTTTTTACATTGCTCAAGAGCGAGTGGGGGAGTTGCGAGTAAACGCTCATCAAGTTCGACTTTCTCTTCCGGCTCATCTGTGTCTTTTATAAATTTCATCGCAAGCTTTTCAAGGAGAGAGGAGAAAGGCATAAGGATAGTAACGCAAACAATGTTGAACATTGAATGGCATACGGCAATTCCCACAAGGCCTGTCGCTTCGTCGAGTATTGCGGGAGCAAATATTGCCCTTACAATGCAATAAACGGTTATCATAATTGCGGAGCCGATAACATTGAATGAAAGATGAACAAAAGCCGCTCTCTTGGCGTTCTTATTTGCGCCTATTGATGAGAGTATAGCGGTTATACAGGTTCCGATATTCTGTCCCATGATTATCGGAATTGCCGCACCGTACGATACCTGTCCCGTTAAGGCGAGTGCCTGGAGTATTCCGACCGATGCGGAGCTTGACTGTATGATTGCCGTGAGTCCTGCACCGACGAGGATTCCGAGAAGAGGATTTTTAAACATTAGAAACATTTGGCGGAATTGCGGTACATCGGCAAGACCGGACACGGCACTTGACATGGTATCCATTCCGAACATGAGTGTTGCAAATCCGAGTAAAATTGAGCCGGTATCCTTTTTCTTTGTGTCCTTACAGAACATATAGAGAATGATTCCGATAAGAGCAAGTATGGGAGTAAAGGAGGATGGCTTGAGCATTTTTACCCATATGCTTTCGCCGCTTATACCTCCGAGTGAAAGTATCCAGCTTGTAACCGTAGTTCCGACGTTTGCACCCATTATTACATTGATCGCCTGCTTAAGTGTCATAAGTCCTGAGTTTACAAATCCGACAACCATTACAGTCGTTGCGGATGAACTCTGAATGATACCGGTAACGCAGAGGCCCGTTAAAAACCCTGCGAATTTTTTGGTTGTCATTTTTTCAAGGAGCATACTGAGCTTATTTCCGGCTCTTCTCTCAAGCGACTGACCCATCACATTCATTCCGAAGAGGAAGAGGCATAAGCCTCCAATAAGGGTCAGAAAATCAAATATTGTCAAAATCAACACCGTCCCCACAAATCAATTAAATATACATTTATACACATTGGTATGCGCTTTGTAAAATATATCATTTTTATATAAAATTAATTACGGGACTTATGTAAAATCTATGTAAAATCAATTTTGTTATCACCAGAGGTTCAATGGGTAACGGTCAATTGACTTTTTTCGGGAAAGTGATTGTAATTTTTGTTCCTGCGTCAAGCCGGCTTTGCAACTGGATTTTACCGCTGTGAAGGCTGACTGCATGTTTTACAATTGAAAGACCGAGACCGGTTCCACCGACTTCTTTCGAGTGACTTTTATCAACTCTGTAAAAACGTTCAAATATTCGTTCCTGCTGTTCAAGCGGAATACCGATGCCGTCGTCTGAAACAACCAATGTAACATCTTTTTCATTATTTGTAACGGTTACATCTACACGACCGTCTTTTTTGTTGTACTTTATTGCATTGTCACAAAGGTTATATACAATTTCATTGAGTAGGGAGGGGATGGCAATGAGTTCTGCCTTTTCACCATTTACATTTATGGTGACACCCGCATTGTTTGCAATCGGAATAAGCCTGTCAACAACATCCGTCGCTATAGTGAAAAGATCGGTTTTTTCACGGTTCATATCACGTGCGCCCTCATCAAGTCTTGAGAGACCGATTATGTCGTCAACAAGTGAAATCATTCGTTTCGATTCACTGTATATCTGCTGTGAAAATTTCGGTACATCCTCCGCTTTTACCATTCCGTTTGACAGAAGTTCCGCACACCCCGAAATACTTTGAAGAGGTGTTTTGAGTTCGTGGGATACATTGGCGGTAAACTCTTTCCTTATCTGTTCGGTCTTTTCTTTTTCGGAGATGTCGCTGAGCAGCTGTTTGTTTTGTTGATTAAGAAGTCTTTGCTGAGCCTCAATTTTTATCAGAAGCGGTTTTATTTCATCATATGTTTTGTTCTTTTCGGGATGGTCAAGATCCAAATCGTTAAGCGGAGCAACAATTTTGTTAGAAAGTTCATATGCGAGATAAAGAGAGAGCCCGAAAGCAATCGCTGCAATGATTAGGATTGGTGTCATCATCGCGAATGCAAGCCTCCACCAGGTGTATTGGTTTATTGAAAGACGGATTACAGAACCGTTGTCAAGCTTTTGCGCATAATAAAGCTGCTTTTCCATAAGCGTTGTTGAGTACCTGGAACTTTCACCGGTTCCGTTTTCAATCGCAGACTTTATTTCCTCGCGCTTAAGGTGATTTTCCATTTCGTCTGTGTTTGCTTTGCTGTCAAAAAGCACGGTACCATCGCTGTCAATCCACGTTATGCGGTATTCTTCGGTATCCAGTCCTTTGAGATATTTTTTTCCTTCGTCTGTTACGCCTTTTGCCGCAAGCTGTGTTTGACTTTTCAACTGATCCATCTGTTCATCGGTAAAGTAGTTATACAAAACACCGAAGAAAAGTATGAGTGAGGAGAGAAGGACAACGATAGTAACTACGCATATTGACCTGAATATTTTTTTTGTCATTTTTGCGTCTCCATTCTGTATCCGACTCCGCGGACTGTCTCAATATAATTTCCGCACTTGCCGAGTTTTGTTCTCAAAGTGCCGATGTGCACATCTACGGTTCTCGTCTCACCGATAAATTCATCTCCCCAGATTTTTTGGAGGAGCTTTTCACGTGTAAATACTATCCCGACATTTTCCATAAATAGGTTGAGCAATTCATACTCTTTGAGGGTGAGTTGCACCTTATTATTATCTGAGAAAACAACGTGTTCGTCTGTATTCATTCTTATATCTCCGACAGTGAGTAATGTCGGAGAGGTATTCTTTTTTGTTCTGCGAAGAACCGCCTTAACTCTTGATACCATTTCCATCATTCCGAACGGTTTTACCAGGTAGTCGTCAGCGCCGAGATCAAGTCCGATAACCTTGTCGTATTCGGCACCCTTTGCCGTTGCCATTATTACGGGAATGTCTTCAGTTGATTTTTTTGTTTTGAGTTTTTTTAGTATTGATATACCGTCCTCGCCGGGGAGCATTATGTCAAGAATAATCAGGTCCGGCGATGTATCTGCAATTGTGTTCCAAAACTCGGTTGATTCGGCAAATCCTTTTGCTTCAAATCCTGCAACACCTAAGGTGTATATCATAAGGTCACGTATACCCTGATCGTCTTCAACACAAAAAATCATAATTCATTTCTCCTGCAAGTATTGTTTGAATGTTCGCAATATTCAGTCCTAATTGTTTTTTACAACAAAATAATAAAATACATATGTAATTTACGATACCGTTTTTATGTAAAGTTTACGTAAAATTTGTCAAAAAAACAATAGGGCATTATGCACAATGCAAGATTTTGTGTTTTTTATAATTACATATATATTTGGAAGACAATATGGTCGAATGAAAGAAACACCCGGAGGCGCGTCACAAAATAAAAATTTGTTGCAAATTAGGTGTTGACA
>CAVGIJ010000006.1:0-93507 GCA_963629305.1 Acutalibacteraceae bacterium | reverse complement strand
TATCACCGACCAAAAAGAAATATTATTTTTAAAAGAGAATATTCAAATACAGTGACAGCCGGATACAACAAGACGGCAAAAGAGGTGTTTGGTGACATGTGTAACTTAAGTGACGGTGTATACTTGGATGGTGTAAAGCAGGGAATCATGCAAGGCAAAGCTGAAGGTGTCCTGCAAGGTGAAGCCCGCGGTATTGAGAAAGGTCGTTTTGAAATGATAAAAAAGTTCATCCAAAAGGGAAATACTTTTGAAAATGCCTTGGATATGTTTGATATCACTGACAAAAATGAAATTGAGTTTTTAAGAGAAAATCTTTGATAATTTATTATAAATAAATGCCTCAAGGCCGGTCTAAGCCTTGAGGCATTTACTTTTTTATTTACTTATCGTTGTTGTTGAAACGTTCCGTGAATGTGTGTTCAACGCCTTTGCTTTTGTAATTTACCATGGTGTCGAGACATACGTTGTGTATACTTGAAAAGATACTCTTTTCTATGTTGGGGTTTGTTTTTTTGAGCTCTTTTATGAGGGCTTTTATTTCCTGACGTTTAGAGTGTCCTATGCCGTCATCGGAGTTTTCGTACTGCTCTGTGAAACGGCAGGCACATTGGAGAAATTTCAGGTTGTTGTAATTCTTCCAGGCAATGATGTCATCTTCGTGTACGCAGTAAAGGGGACGTATGAGCTCCATGCCCGGAAAATTTGTACTTCTGAGTTTCGGAGGCATAGCCTGAAGTTGTGAACCGTAGAACATACCCATCACCGTGGTCTCTATGACATCTGAAAAATGATGGCCGAGAGCTATTTTGTTGCAGCCGCGTTTTTGTGCTTCGCTGTAGAGATGTCCGCGTCTCATGCGCGCGCAGAGATAACACGGATTTTTTTCGGTCTTGTTGGCAACACTAAAGATATCTGTTTCAAAAAAAGTAATTGGGATTCCGAGCTTCTGCGCATTCATTTCAATTTGTCTGCGGTTTTCGGGATTGTAGCCCGGATCCATACAGAGAAAAATAACGTCGAACGGTACATCTGAACATTTGTGGAGTTGCTGCATGAGCTTTGCAAGAAGCATAGAATCTTTTCCGCCTGAGATACACACTGCAATTTTATCGCCCTCGTTTACAAGTTCATATCTCTTTACAGCTGCTATGAACGGATTCCACAGCTCTTTGCGATATTTTTTTATTATGCTGCGTTCTATAAGCTGTTCTTCAGTGAGTTCACGTTTCATGGTTTTCCTCTTTTCGTAAATTACCTACACATTTTATCATGTCGGGATACATTGTCAATAAATATGTAAAAGGGATGTTGACAAATACCGGGTGGGGGTATACAATCAAAATACCCCATGAGGGTATATACCGAGTTTTGGGAGTGGTGATTTTGGCAGAGACAAGGCAGTGCTGTTGTCAGAACAGAACAAAACACAGAGATGATGAAGAGCAAAAGGCTCTTATGAATCGTCTTAACAGAATTGAAGGTCAAATACGCGGCATAAAGGGTATGCTTGAAAAGGACGCCTATTGTACCGACATCATTACTCAGGTTGCGGCGGCAAATGCTGCGCTTAACGCGTTTAACAAGGAATTGCTTGCAACGCACATAAAAACCTGCGTAACCGATGACATAAAAGCCGGCAAGACAGATACGGTTGATGATCTTGTTGCGACTCTTCAGAAACTTATGAAATAACATGCAAAATTTCTGATTGTGAGGTGATACTGTGGAACAGTATAAAGTTACGGGTATGAGTTGTGCCGCTTGTCAGGCGAGAGTGGAAAAGGCAGTGAGCAGCGTACCCGGAGTTACGAGCTGCGCCGTCAGCCTTCTGACAAATTCAATGGGTGTAGAGGGTACGGCAAAGTCAAAGGAGATAATTAAAGCAGTAAAGGATGCGGGGTACGGTGCATCACTTAAGGGTGACGATAATGAGACATCTTCACCTGTGGATGATCTGAAAGATACCGAAACACCGAAGCTTTTGAGACGGCTTATATGGTCTGTTGGATTTGTGCTTTTGCTCATGTACATCTCCATGGGTCATACCATGTGGCATTTGCCGATCCCGTCATTTATGATGAACAGTCCGATGATCATGGGTATCATGGAGGCTGTGCTCGCACTCATAGTGATGATAATAAACCGTAAATTCTTTATAAACGGTTTTCGTGGGCTTATTCACGGCGCACCGAATATGGATACGCTTGTGGCACTCGGTTCGTCGGCATCATTCATATACAGCGCATTTTTACTTTATTATCAGATAACGGCTGAACTTTCCGGCAATGTAATTCTCGCTCACGATTATCTTCACGACTTTTACTTTGAATCCGCTGCCATGATTTTGGCACTTATAACTGTCGGTAAAACACTTGAGGCAAAATCAAAGGGAAAGACGACATCTGCACTTAAAGGTCTCATGAAGATTGCTCCTATGACGGCACTCATAGAAAAAGACGGAAAAGAGGAAACCGTCGGTGTATCAAAAGTTGAACCGGGAACGGTTTTTATATGCAAGACCGGTGCGCGTGTACCTGTTGACGGTGAAATCGTTGACGGACATACATCTGTTGATGAGTCTTCGCTGACCGGTGAGAGTATACCGGTGGATAAAGGCCCGGGTGATCTTATATATGCCGGAACTTTAGTAGCTGACGGATACGTAAAGTGCAAGGCTACGCGCGTCGGAAAAGACACCACACTTTCACAGATAATAAAAATGGTGTCGGATGCGGCTGCGACAAAGGCGCCTATTGCCAAAATCGCAGATAAAGTTTCAGCGGTCTTTGTACCGGTTGTAATGACCATAGCGGTTATAGCAACTGTTGTGTGGTTTGCGGTAGGTGAAGAAGCGGGATTTGCGCTTGCACGCGGTATTTCGGTACTTGTAATAAGTTGTCCGTGTGCTCTCGGACTTGCAACTCCGGTTGCGATAATGGTCGGCAACGGAGTCGGTGCTAAAAACGGTATACTTTTCAAAACTTCCGAGTCACTTGAGATTGCCGGAAAGACGGACATTGTGGTTCTTGATAAAACCGGAACAATAACCAAAGGCGAGCCCGTAGTAACCGACATAATACCGAATAAAGATGCGGGAATTACAGAAAAAGAATTGCTTGAAAACGCCGTAGGTATAGAAAAAATGAGTGAACACCCGCTTGCGAGGGCAATTGTTAAGGCGGGAGAAGAGAATGAAGTAAAGGGCGTTGACTTTACAGAGGTTAGTATAGTGCCCGGAAATGGCCTGATGGCAACGATTGCGAGCGACTTACACGACAAAAAAAACGTTGATTTGTCTGAAAAGGGTAAGACACTTAAAGAACTCGGTGCAGAAGCTGTTTCGGCCTCTCTTAAAAATCAACTTGCAAAGAGAAATATACTTATACGCGGCGGAAATTTGAACTTCATTAAAACAAAAACAAAAGTATCCGATGAAACTGAGGCTTTGTCCCGACGCCTTGCTTCCGAGGGAAAAACACCATTGTTTTTCTCAAAAGGAGATGTCTTATTGGGTGTTATTGCCGTTGCCGATACCGTCAAGGATGACAGCAGACAGGCAATAAGCGAAATGAAAAATCTCGGCCTTACGCCGGTAATGCTTACCGGAGACAACGAACGCACTGCAAAGGCAATAGCGGAAAGCGTAGGTATAACAGACGTTATTGCGGGTGTTATGCCGGAGCAAAAGGGGTCTGTTGTCAGTGCACTGAAGGAAAAGGGCAGAGTAATGATGGTCGGTGACGGTATCAACGATGCACCGGCACTCACAATCGCGGACACGGGTGTTGCTGTGTCAAACGGCGCCGATGTCGCCATTGATGCGGCCGACATCGTGCTTATGAACAGCCGACTTTCAGATGTACCTGCGCTCATACGTCTTTCGCGCCGCACGCTCACAAACATAAAGGAAAACCTGTTCTGGGCGTTTGTATACAATTCACTCGGAATACCGCTCGCAGCAGGTGTATTTATCAATCTTCTCGGCTGGCAGCTTAATCCGATGTTCGGTGCAGCCGCTATGAGTCTCTCAAGCTTTTGTGTAGTATCAAATGCATTGAGGCTCAACCTTGCGAATATTCATTCAACAAAGCATGATAAGGCTAAAGGAAAACAGATCACGGGTATTGATTCTTTTGAACATAATTTTAAGGAGGAAAAAAATATGACAGAGACAATGAAAATAGAGGGTATGATGTGCGGCCACTGTGAGGCAGCCGTGAAACAAACTCTTGAGGCATTCTCGGAAGTGGATTTTGCCGAAGTGAGCCATGAAAAAGGTACGGCAGTTATCACTCTTAACAAGGAAATTGATATGGGAAAACTGAAAAAAGCCGTTGAGGAAAAGGGGTATAAAGTGGTATAAATACTTTCTTAATGGTATTTTATGAACAATTTCTTTAAATGAACATTTCTTATAGTTATAAAAATGACAATCTTATTTGTTGATAAGGTTGTTATTTTTTTGTACAATATTTATGTATAGTTTACAAATTGATGTAAACTTTTTTGAAAATTTAATAAGGGAGATGAAAAGTACTTATGTCTAGTTATGGTGGTTACATGGGTAAGGTCCTGAAAATTGACCTTACGAACAGGACATTCGGAGAATTCCCGTGGAGTGATGAAGACAGGGAGAGAACCATCGGCGGAAAAATAATGGCCGGTGACATTCTTTATCACCACATAAAAAAGGGAATGACGGCTTTTGACGAGGACAACTGGATTGTTATTACAACAGGTCCTTTGACAGGCTGCGGTGTGCCCAGCTCGTCGCGTTTTAACATTTCCACTATCTCACCGCTTACAGGTATCATTACCTCGTCGAACAGCGGCGGAGATTTCGGACTCATGTTAAAACGCTGCGGTTATGATGGCTGTGTCATAACAGGTAAAGCAAAGACTCCGACGCGTATACACATCACGGAAGATGATGTTGAGTTTATGGATGCGACCGAACTTTGGGGTATGGAATGTACTCCGGCACAGGACGCATTGCCGAAGGATGTCGCAAAACTTGTCATCGGCCCTGCCGGGGAGAATAAGGTTTATTATTCGGCAGTTTTGTCCGGAGAACGTTGCTCGGGCAGGGGCGGCGTAGGTGCGGTATTTGGTGACAAGATGATAAAAGCCGTTACAGCAAAAGGTTTTAAACATCCGTCAATCGCAAGCGAGCCCGAACTTCGAAAACTTTGCAAGAAGTGGACAAAGACGATGAGAAAGCATCCTGTTTCCGGACGTCAACTTCCCGTACTCGGAACGGCGGGACTTGTAAGCCCGATGGAAGCACGCGGTCTGCTTGCAACTAAAAATTTTACAAAGGGCCACTTTGAAGATTTTGACATGGTATCCGGTGAGACTCTTTCGGAAACAAAATTGCTCAGAAACAGCGGATGTACGACATGCGTTATGCAGTGTACCCGTCGTTGCGAAATAAACGGAAAAGATGTCAAGGGTCCGGAACTTGAAATCCTAGGTCTTATGGGACCGAATATTCTCAACAATGATCTGCAAAAAATCATTGAATGGAACTATGAGATAGATGAGATGGGTATGGATGCTATCTCGACCGCAGGTACCATTGCTTTTGCAATGGAACTTAATGAAAAAGGGTTTTATGACAGTGGCCTTCATTTTGGAAAGAATGACAACATAACACAGATGATTCACGACATCGCTCACAGAGAGGGCGCCGGAGACGAACTTGCCAACGGCTCAAAGAGAATGGCTGACAAATTCGGGGGAATGGATTTTGCCATTCAGTCAAAAGGTATGGAACTTTCTGCTTATGAGCCTCGAAAAGCTGTGGGTCAGGGCCTCGGATATGCAACTTCAAACCGCGGAGGATGCCATCTCAATGCCGGATATCTCGTATTCATTGAGGGTCTCGGCCTTGATATTGACTCGCTTACTCCAAGCGGCAAGGGCGCACTTTGTGTTATGTTCCAAAATCTTATGGAGGCAATTTCGGCTGCAGGAGTCTGCCTCTTTACAAGTTATCCGGTATTCCCCGGGTACGTATTCGATCATCCGAATGCACCAATAACAAAGGTTGTAACATGGGCTATGCCACATCTCGGCCCGGTCATAAAGGTTATGAATCATTTTGGCAAGGTTTTGCAGCTTTACATTCCTCTCATTCCGCACACAAAGGCAATTGAACTTTCAACCGGAATGAAAATGACGCTCGGTGACTTTCTTACTGTCGGTGAGCGCGGTTATAACACTGAACGTGTTGCAAATATGGTACTCGGTCAGAAACCGGGTGCCGATAAACTCCCAAAGAAACTTACAGATACTCTTCAGGATCCCGACAATCCGAAAACCAAGGTTCCTTTAGATGAAATGCTCAAGTCCTATTATTCAAACAGACAGTGGAATAATGGGGCACCTACACGTAAAGTTCTTAAAAGACTGGGTATAGATATTCCTTCCGTTGAGGATTATCCGTATGCGTACTGAGAAAGGGGAGTTTGATTATGGTAAAGGTTAAAACATTCGGCGTTATAAGACTTGGCTCTAAAGTCAAGGAACTTGATTGTGATGTATCAACAGTTGAAGAGGCTTTTGAGGCTCTAAACATAAAAAGTGCTCCCGATGCGGAAACATTCGGATTCGGGGATGCCATAGTATTTGTAAACGGCACACGTATTTCAAAGAAAAAATTTGCTCTCCATGATGGCGATGAAGTGTGGCTTATGTCACCCGCTTCAGGCGGTTGATGCGGAGGTGTTATTATGGCATATGTGATTGACAGAAGAGAATGTGTTGGTTGCGGTGCTTGCTTCTTTGCTTGTCCATTCGACATCCCAAAAGCACATCCGGATGAACACAGATATGAAATACCCGAGGACAAATGTGTCGGTTGCGGTCAGTGCATGGATATTTGCCCCGTAAGCGCAATCTCACCTTTTGTCGGACAGAAAAAAATCCGAAAGGTATCAATAATTGAAGAAAATTGTATAGGCTGTACTCTTTGCGCAAGAAATTGTCCCGCAGATGCTATTGAAGGGACAGTGAAGAATCCTCATGTTATCTCGCAGAAGAAATGTATTCAATGCGGATACTGTGCAACCAAATGCAAGAAAAATGCAATTCTTGTTGAGTATCTTGCCTGAAATTTTTGCCAAACGGATTTGCAGGAAAATTAAATTAAAAAAAAACTCCCGATTTTTTATAAAAAACGGGAGTTTTTTATGCCTTTTTCTTGCTACAAAATACACTATGTAGTAGAATAAAGAAGTATTATGGCGAACGGAGGCAATATATATGAGGCGGAAAATCCTGAAAACCGCATCTGCAATGAGTTATATATCTTTATTTTTAATTCCCGTATTTGCAGTTTTGCTTGTTATCTCATTTCACAGCAATCTGCTTATAAATGCAACGCTTAGCATGATCATATACATTGCCATGTCCGTTGTTGTTTTGTCTCTTGTAATTTATCTTCTGTGTATGAAGTTTACAGACAGAGAAGCTCTTAAAAACAAGGTCGTGCGGGTACTTGCGGCAGTATTTATTGTGCTTTGCGTGGGCTTTATATTTCTTCTCTACGGTCCGTTTTCGGGATTTCGTAACTGGCTTATTTCCACCGCCATGTCCACGATGAGTCATCAGCACTATTGCAAGTGGTTTTACAGTGATGAGGAGATTGAAAAAGTTCAGGCAAACAACTACGTAAAAGAAGTTGATGAGACGACTGATGAAGATCTTATAAAGGACGAAAAAACAAACTACATTGAACCGCTCAAAGATGACGGAATGACAGACGGAGTTGTTGCACAAACTGACGCATATGAAATAATAAAGCTTACGGTAAACGGCCAGGATGCGTACCTTGCATGCGTATTTGACCCGTCAAAAGTGACGGTGGCGTATACCAATAAGCTTGGAACCATGGGTCAGTATGTAACCAAAATGGCTGAGCTTAAAGATGCCTATCTCGGTATAAACGGAGCGGGATTTTATGATCCGGGTGCATGCAGCGACGGAGGTACTCCGGGCGGGATAACGATAGCTGACGGAAAAATAATAACCGACAATGGATTTCACGGCTACACCGGCGGCGGTCTTATAGGTTTTAATGAGGACGATGTACTTTGTCTCATAAAAGACATAACTGCCGAAGAAGCAATAAACCAAGGTATACGTGATGCGGTTTCTTGGGGGCCGTTCCTTGTTGTAAACGGTAAATCATCGTATGTTTCCGGAAACGGCGGCTGGGGACTTGCCGCAAGAACTGCCATAGGGCAACGCGCTGACGGCACGGTGCTTCTTCTTGTTGTAAATTCAAACGCTACAAGAAGCAAGGGAGCGGATATGGGTGACCTTGCAACCATTATGGTAAACTACGGTGCGGTAAATGCGGCCAATCTCGACGGAGGCACATCGACGGTTATGGTTATGCCGTCAGAAGAGGCACTTAAAATAAATCCCGATGCAAAAACAGACGGATGGTCAACAGCATACAGAATAATAAACGATCCTGTTGACAGTGAACTTAAGCACAAAACCAGACCTATTGCGGATGCATGGGTTGTTTTGAAATAAAAAAGGGGTGTTATCACTTATGGGAAAAGAAATCAAAGATACAGGAAAAAACGAAACACTCGGTCAGGCGATTAAATTTGCATTGTTTTCAGCATCAGCCGGAATAATACAGGCTCTGACATTCGCTCTTATGAATGAAGCGCTTACATTGCCGTATTGGCCGTCATATCTTACTGCACTCGTGCTTTCGGTTCTTTGGAATTTTACATTTAACAGAAAAATTACTTTTAAGTCGGCTACCAATGTACCTATTGCAATGCTTAAGGTCGCTGCTTTTTATGCGGTATTTACTCCGCTTTCAACGACTATCGGAAACTATTTTGCCGAAACCAAGGGGACGAATGAGTACATTGTCCTTGCGGTTACAATGGCTTTCAATCTTACCCTTGAATTTGTTTATGATAAATTCTTCGTTTTCAAAGAAAAGAAGGCTGAAAGTGCCGATAAAGGCGAGGATAATGAGAAAATAAAATAATCAATATAAAATGAATATAAAAATGTCCGAGTGCACGGCGCACTCGGACATTTCTTTTTTTTTTATGTCTTATTTTTAAGGAGTTTATTTTCGGAGGCATTTGTGATTCTTCTTGAAATGAGAAATCCCGCAACTCCGGCGAGCGTTCCTACAATGAATCCGGCAATAACATCTGTCGGGTAGTGAACACATAAATAAATACGTGAGATACCCATGACGATTGCAAATACAAGAAGTATGTAAGCCCATTTGTGACCGCCGGCCCTGGAAGTTGAAAATATTGAAACAGAAGTCTCAAAAGCAACCGTTGTATGACCGGATGGGAATGACAGATCACTTTCAACATATGAACCCGCATAAGTATAAAATGCTTCATATGTGTCCCAAAACGGTGTGTCCCTAAGGCCGACATACGGTCGCGGTCTTGCGACCCACGGCTTTAGTATAACGTTTGTAACAAGTGATCCTATTGCAAGTGCGAATGCCATTGAAATGCCGTATTTTCGAGTTTTTTTAAAGCAACACAGCGCGAGAGCAATTATGCAATAAATGATGAATGCACGGAAGTTACCGAGATAGACAAAGATATCTGCCAAAGTATTCAAAACTTCATTTTGCAATCCGCATACAAGCTCGTAAATCCTCGTGTCGAATCCATAAAAATAAGTATTTAAAAATTCTGCCATCTGAAATCTCCGATAAAGTTAATTAGTCAGGAAGGTTTTCAAGCTGTTCAATCCAATACTTGTAGGTGTTTTTGTATGCTTTTGATTTGCCCGGCCCTATGAATGAGAGAGAACCGCCGATAACGGTGCCGTGGTCGGCAACAGCATCCGGAAGAACATGCCAAATTCCTTTTCGAAGCGGTTTGTTCTTTACATCTTCATAGTTGCAGTGAGCCTCAAGATGAGGATAACGTGCGGACTCAAGTGATACAAGACCGTCATTAGGTCTCCAGTCTTCGGTTATCTCTGCTCCGTTTATATTTTGGAGAGGGAATTTACCCATTCCCTTTGCGAAAGGAATAAACGCAAAGATCATGATTTTGTCGCGTACATATGTGCCGTCGCCAACAGGCTTTGTTCCGTTACCCGCAACGGAGAAGTAGTAAACGTTCGGTGATGTCTTGATACCCCTGTTCATATCCATTGCTTGGTCAATGCGAAGATCAGCAAATACATTGTCCTTTGAGTTTACAATATTTCTGATAGCCTTTAGGTTGAACATGTTGCGCGCGTATGTAAGGTTGCCCGGAATCTCGGTAAGACCCCACTGTTCCATGTGGAAGTCATAGAATTTATTTGCACCTGTGTTTCCGACAACACTGCCGAGTGCAAGTACTCCGTACGTTACGCCGACCATAAGTTTCGGGAAAGCATGCGTGAATGTTGTTCCGTCGTGCGGAGCGGAAATTGAAGTTAGTGATTTTACCCAATCACCATGTCCGCCCTCGAAAAGAGGAGAGAGTTCTCCTTCGGGAGTGGCTGCGCGCTCTTCTTCTGAACCGAATTCAAGAAGGCTTACGAGCATACGCATTGTTGCACCGCCGAAAGAGTGTCCGAGAAGATGAACCTTCTTTATTCCGCCGTCAGCCATCGGCTCGCCCCAGTCTTTTACAAGACCTTCGCATTTTCTGCCGAAACGGTTGTGTCCTTTTTCTTTAGAGTGAGCAACGCCGTAGTCAACTGTTGTACCTTTGAGTTCCGCATAGAGCTCACATGCACGGTCCCATGCAGAACCTACGGGGCTTACTTTTTGTGCATAGGCTTCAATACCGTCTGCACGAAGTTGCTTCATTTGATTGCCGCATACCATGCCCCAATAAGGCATTGCATACATCTTTTCCTTTTCACCCCAGCCCATCATGCCATGGACAAAGATGTAAGGATACTTGTTTTTGTACGCCATTATAATTACCTCTCTTTGTATTCGACCCGTATGGGTCATCTGATAAAATCGCTACTAGATTATACTCCAAAATGTTCATTTTATCATTTGGTAACCGTTACAAAAAACAGACATTAATATGTACAATATTAACAACTTTACGAGTTGACAAATTTTATTTTCAGTTGCCTGTGTGAACATGGCTTTAATTGTTTACACCGATTTGAATTTATGATAAACTATTTTCTTACGAGTGTAGTTTTTTGTAGTATTTTGGGAGGTCATATATGGCAACAGCAGGAGTCAGCACTGAGGAATTGAATATTCAGTTTGACTATGTACTGAAAGTAAAAGCACTTTTACAGGAGCGCTTCGTCGGAACGAGTCCTAAGGCTTTTACACATACATACGGTTGTCAGGGCAATGTAGCAGATGGCGAACGCATTGACGGACTTCTTTTACAAATGGGCTATGAATTCACAGATGATGCCTCGAAGGCGGACTTTATTTTATTCAACACTTGTGCCGTGCGTGAACATGCCCAAGACAGAGTTTTCGGCAATGTAGGTGCCCTGAAAAAATACAAAGAGACAAACCCGAACCTCATTATATCTCTTTGCGGATGTATGGTTCAGCAACCTCACGTTTTTGAGAGAATAAGAAAGAGCTTCCCGTATGTGGATCTTGTCTTCGGTACGCATGTACTTCATAAATTGCCGCAGCTTATTTATGAGGTGCTTACCTCAGATGAGCGTGTTTTTGACACGACCGAATGTGATGGTGTGATTGCGGAGGGACTTCCTACAAAACACACGAATAAGCTAAAGGCTTTTCTGCCGATAGCTTACGGCTGCAACAACTTTTGTACATACTGCGTTGTGCCGCTTGTTAGGGGTAGGGAGAGAAGTCGCAAGTATGAGAATATCCTGAATGAGGCAAAACAGCTTGTAGCTGAGGGCTATAAGGAGATCATGCTCATAGGGCAAAATGTCAATTCTTACGGTAATGACTTTGGAGAGAAAAATCTGTTTTCAAAGCTTCTTCGTGAAATAAACGACATACCCGGAGATTTTATCATAAGGTTTATGACTTCACACCCAAAAGATTGTTCACACGAATTGCTTGATACTATGGCTCAATGCGAAAAAGTTGAGAGACACATTCATCTTCCTTTTCAGTCCGGAAATGACAGAGTTCTAATGGCTATGAACAGGCACTATGACAGAGCACATTACGAAGAACTTGTAAGATATGCAAAAAAAATCATGCCCGACATATGTATCACAAGTGATGTTATAGTCGGTTTTCCGGGAGAGACGCGTGAGGAGTTTCTTGACACTGTTTCACTTATACGCGAACTTGAGTTTTCATCGCTTTACATATTTATTTATTCACCGCGTGAGGGTACGAAGGCTGCTCTTATGCCGGATCCCGTGGATGCAAAGACCAAATCACAATGGTTCTCAGAACTTTCAAAGGCACAGGAAGAGGTTGCCGCGCAGCGCTCAAAGCACATGAAAGACAAGGTGTACAGAGTTCTTGCAGAAGGCAGAAACAAGGCCGGAAGAATTTCCGGAAGAACATCGGGAAACATAATGATTGAGTTTGACGGTCCCGATGAACTTATAGGAACGTTCTGTAATGTAAAGGTTACGGAACCGCTAACATGGATATTAAAAGGCGAATTGGCAGAATAAAAACACATCGCCCTTTTAATCATAAAATAATAGGGGAAATCCCCACAAAATTAAAGGAGACAAAAACATGGACGTAATCGAACTTACAAGACAGCTCGGTGCCGCTATCCAGGCTGACGAGAAGTACAAGAAATTTGCAGATGCAAAGGCTGAAACTGAGGCAAATGCCGAGATTCAGGATATGATGAAGAAAATTGAAGAAATCCGTACTGCATATCAGGCTGCGGCAATGAGCGAGACACCTGATGAGAAGCTTATGCAGAAGCTTGACAAGGATTTCCAGAATGTTTACACAGCACTTATGGTAACAGACGGCATGTCAGCTTATGAGGCTGCACGTCAGGAACTTGACGGTATGATGAACTATATCATGCAGATCCTTTACCTTTGCGTAAACGGTGAGGACCCGAAAACCTGCGAGCCTCCGAAAGATCATGATTGCGGCGGAGAATGCAGCCACTGCTCAGGTTGCTGATTACAAAAAACAAGGGCGGCATTGCGCCGCCCTGTTTTAAAATTGTGAGACTTATCATCTAAAGTTTCGGAGAGGATGAAACATTTAATGGCTTCAAAGGGAAATACACCAACCCCTATGATGCAGCAGTATCTGCAGACAAAAGAACAATACAAAGATGAAATACTGTTTTATCGTCTCGGAGATTTTTATGAGATGTTTTTCGATGATGCAAAACTCGTATCCTCGGAGCTTGATCTTGTATTGACGGGCAAGGATTGCGGTATGGAGGAGCGCGCGCCCATGTGCGGAGTTCCTTTTCATTCTGCCGACACATATATTGCAAAGCTTGTATCACGCGGCTACAAGGTGGCTATCTGCGAACAGCTTGAGGATCCGACAGCGTCAAAAGGAATTGTAAAGCGCGGAGTTATAAGAATAGTTACACCGGGCACGGTTATAGAGAGCAATATGCTTGATGAAACAAAGAACAATTATCTTGCGTCCGTGTGTCTTTCAGGTGGCGAAACGGGACTTTGCTTTTGCGATGTATCAACCGGATCAACTTGCGTAACTACGTTATCTGCGAGCTTTGACTCGACATCTGTAATAAACGAGCTTTCAAGATTTTCACCTTCTGAAATAATTGCAAATAAGGATGCTGTAAAGTTAAATGCCTTGACAGAATATTGCAACAAGGTCGAAAATCTTAAAACACAGTTTGTCGAGAATGACAGTTTTTCCTTTAACAACGCGAAAAAAACGGTGGAATCACACTTTGGCAAGAGCGTTTTTGATCTCGGAATTCTGAGCGATCCCGCGGTGTGTGCACTCGGAGCCGCACTTACATATCTTTATGAAGTACAAAAAACAGAACTTTCAAACATCCGTGCCGTAAATTACTATACGGATGCAAAATATATGCACCTTGATTTTTCCGCACGCAGAAATCTTGAACTCTGTGAGACAATGAGAAACAGAGACAAAAGAGGTTCTCTTTTGTGGGTGCTTGACAAGACGAAAACCGCTATGGGAAAAAGAATGCTTCGCTCATTTATTGAGCAGCCTCTTGTTTCACCGGCAGCTATCATAAGACGACAAAATGCGGTTTCGTATCTTTATCAGGATATGCAGCTTCGTGATGAAATTGCATCCTGTATGACGAATATCCATGATATGGAACGACTTATCACACGAATCTCTTACGGGACAGCCAATGCGAGAGAACTGCGCAGCCTTTTTGAGACCGTGTCTTTGCTAAAACCGATAAAGGAATTGCTTCTTGGGTGTAGGACAGAACTCCTTACGCAGATTGAAAACGACATAGATCCTCTTACGGACATTCTCACTCTTATTGATGCGGCGATAGTCGATGAACCTCCGTTCTCTGTACGTGAGGGCGACATGATAAGGCAAGGGTACAATGAGGAACTGGATTCCTTGCGTGAGATTGTTTCCGGCGGAAAAGGATATCTTGCAAAGATTGAAGCTTCCGAACAGGAGAGGACCGGAATCAAAAAGCTCAAAATAGGGTACAACAGGGTGTTCGGATATTTCATAGAGGTGTCCAACTCCTTCAAGGATATGGTTCCTGATAACTATATACGCAAACAGACTCTTGCAAATTGTGAGAGATACATCACGCAGGAACTTAAAGAACTTGAGTCAAAGGTTCTTTCCGCACAGGAGAGAATTACACGTCTTGAGTATGAACTTTTTTCATCCGTGAGAGATACTGTTGCGGGTGAACTTGACAGGGTACAAAAAACCGCAACGGCTGTAGCACTCTTAGATGTTGTTTGTTCCTTTGCCAAGGTGTCGTCAGACAACAACTATACATGCCCCGAAATAACGGAAAACGGTGTCATAAACATAAAAAACGGCAGACATCCTGTTGTTGAAAAAATGCTTTCCGGTGCCCCGTTTGTCCCGAATGATACACTTCTTGATGGCGGCGAGAACCTTGCCGCAATCATAACGGGACCGAATATGGCGGGTAAATCAACATATATGCGGCAAGTGGCACTCATAGTCATAATGGCTCAAATAGGTTGCTTCGTGCCCGCATCAGACGCCAAAATAAGCATCTGTGACAGTGTCTACACACGTGTCGGAGCGTCTGATGATCTCGCCGCCGGACAATCGACATTTATGGTGGAAATGTCGGAGGTCGCAAACATACTTAAAAATGCGACAAAAAACAGTCTTATCATACTCGACGAAATAGGCAGAGGTACATCTACATATGACGGAATGAGTATTGCACGCGCCGTTCTTGAGTATGTTTGCAACAGAAAAAAACTCGGTGCAAAAACCTTGTTTGCAACCCATTATCATGAACTTACGGATATGGAAAATGAGTTCGACGGGATAAAGAATTATAACATCGCATGTAAAAAACGCGGTGACGATATCATTTTCCTGCGCCGTATTGTCAGAGGACCCGCTGACGGAAGCTACGGTATTGAGGTCGCAAAGCTTGCAGGAGTTCCGAATGATGTTGTAAAGCGTGCACGCGAGGTGTTAAACGGTATAGAGGAATCCGGAATATCCGTTCTCGGCAACATGAGTACATTGCCGGTTTCCGAATTTGATGAAGCGGAAAACATGCAGATGAGTTTTGGCTCAAGCCTTTGTGATGAACTTGTTTCTGAACTTAGGAATCTGGATGTCAACACACTTACGCCCATAGAGGCCATGACATATTTGTACGAGATTGCGAAAAAGGCAAAAGACAGTTAGAAACGGAGGGCAATATGCCGAAAATAAATGTTTTGCCAAAACATATTGCAAACTTGATAGCGGCAGGTGAGGTGGTTGAACGCCCCGCATCTGTTGTTAAAGAGCTTATGGAAAATGCCATAGACGCAGGTGCCACCGCGGTTACTGTTGAAATAAAGCACGGCGGTATAACTTATATACGCATAACGGACAACGGCTGCGGTATTTCACGCGATGACATACGCAATGCATTTAAAAGTCATGCAACCAGCAAGATACTTAATGAAGAGGATCTTACGGGGATTGGAACACTTGGCTTTCGCGGGGAGGCTCTGGCTTCAATTGCATCTGTCTCAAAGGTGGATGTCCTGACTTGCACTCCGAATGAGGATATCGGAACTTTGTACAAGATTGAGGGCTCGGAGGAAAAACTTCTCGACGATGCAGGTTGCCCAAAAGGAACCACAATAGTTGTAAAGGATTTATTCTATAACACACCGGCAAGAATGAAGTTCCTCAAAAAGGACGTAACCGAGGGCAATGCAGTTGCCGGAGTAGTTGACAGAATCGCACTTTCTCATCCGGAGGTTTCGGTGAGATTTATCCGTGACGACAGACAGCAACTTGTGACTTCCGGAAACGGAAAACTCAACGCTACGGTGTATTCTGTATTCGGAAAAGATTTTGCAAGCGGGCTCATAGAAACGGAGTATGAACTTGACGGTATAAAGGTTGAGGGTCTCATCTCGCTTCCGCGTGCGTCACGCGCAAACAGGTCAATGCAGTTTTTCTTCCTTAACGGAAGACTCGTGAAAAGCATCACCGCACAAACAGCGCTTGAACAGGCTTATAAGAATGCGATTATGGTCGGAAAATTTCCTGCCTGTGTTCTCAATATACATACACCTCTTGCAATGGTCGATGTAAATGTTCACCCTGCAAAAACAGAGGTGAGATTTGAAAATGAAAAATTGATTTTTGATGCGGTTTATTATGCTGCGAAATCTGCAATAGATGAAAAGGACAAACCCTCAAAACTCGACCTTGCAAAGATGGAACTTAAGAGCCCGCATTTCAGGGAAAATAAAGGTGAGCAGGTCTCCTTTGACGTCGTGAAGATGTACGAAGATCTTCCGAAGAAAAATCCCGACTTTTGGAAAAAGGAAAGTTCAATATCGTATAAAAATTCACATGCGGTAAGTGCTCCGGTTAAGCAGAGCGAACCGCCAAAGCCGTATATAAGAAACTCTGAACCGGTAAAAATGATTGATGAAGAGACAACGACCGCAGAAATAGCCGAGGAAGAAGTATTCAAAGAAAAATCAATTAAAGAAGAAACAATTATTGAAGAGAGAAAAAATATCACCGACTTTAAGGTCATAGGTGAGGCTTTCTCGACTTACATATTTGTAGAGTGCGAGGGAAAGATTCTTCTTATAGACAAGCACGCAGCACATGAGCGAATGCTTTTTGAAAAGCTCAAAGCAGAGGCGGAGAGCGCAAAGTCACAGGTTCTATTGACTCCGGTTACCGTGATGCTCAGCAAGGAAGAATATTCTGCGGTACTCAGTGCAAAGGATCTCCTTATGAGTGCCGGCTGGGGTATTGACGATTTCGGTGGCGGATGCGTCGTTGTGCGTGAATGTCCTCTTATGCTTATTGATGATGACATAAAAGCTCTTGTTGAAGAAATGGCTGGATACCTTATTGAATCCCATGACCCGACTCCGGAAAAACTTGACTGGATTTACCATAACACCGCATGCAGGGCTGCCATAAAAGGCGGAGACAAAACTACCGAATACGAACTTACAAAGTTTGTTGAAAAACTTCTCTCGGACCCTGAAATACGCTATTGTCCGCACGGACGTCCCGTAATGATAGAAATGTCACGTGCCGACCTTGAAAAACAATTCGGCAGAATAGTATAGTAAAAAATAAAAATAACGAAAGGTTTTTTAACCTTTCGTTATTTTTTATCTTTTTAGGTATGTTTCGGATTTTATTCCGTTTACAAAAATATCAAAATCCTTTCCTGCGGTTATCGGGAGCGATTTTGCTATTTTCATTATCTTATCTGTTTTTGTTTGTATCTCTTTCTCATCATACCTTAACTGGCGCAGCGTATGCTCGACTTTGAATCTTACTATTCTTTCGGGATCGGCATCTATTATTTTATTGTAATAACCGGCCATGAGCGGTCCGTTTACGGAGGTGCAGGCAATTAAAAAAAAGTCGAAATCTCCCGGTGTATTAGGTAATTTACTTTTTTTATACATCTGAATGTATCTGTGTCTGTACCACTCGAGCTGAGATGGTTGGTTATCAATATACATCTGTGCCCAGAACCTTGTAAGGTTCATGTCATCAAAAGAGTTGAGGAAAAAGAGCGCCATGCTTATACAGTTATTCATGGTAATGTCAACATCGGGATAATCTTTTCTGAGCAAGTCAAGTATTGCTCCCATGTGACGTTCACCAAAGTCAGTGTATACTCTGGCGGCCATTTCATTCTTATCCTTGTAATGGTAATAAAAAACAGACTGCTTTATACCGGCAATTTCGCAAACTTCCTTCATTGTTGCATCGTGAAATCCTTTTTCATAAAAAACTTTTTTTGAAGTTTCCAGCAGTTTTATTTTTGTAAGATCCCCGGCAGCGTACGTAGCCATGTTGGTTTAACTCTCCTTGGTCAGAAACAAGCAATGTTCCGAAATATGATTCCAGCATTATAACACAAAAGGAAAAAAATAAAAAGTGTTGACAACAAAATAAAATTCGATACAATTAGAATTAGATATAAATCAAATTTGATACAAATCGGATTTGATGCAGTATCGGATAAAATATTCCTTGAAAGGAGAATTAATTATGGAGTACAAAAACGCCTCATTTGATGAGAGACTGACAAGGTTTAAAAAAGCCTTGCACAGGGAGACGCCGGATAGGGTCCCTGTTTTCCCTATTATTGAGCAGTGGGCAAACTTTAATACCGGAACAAGTATTATTGACTCTTATTCAAAGGATCCGCAATTACTGGTTGACTGCTTTAAAAAGGTCTATGAGGATGTATATGTGGATGTTTCATACGGTACCGGAAACTTAAAGCCCGTAAAACTCCTCAATACTATAGGCAATTCCCTTTATCAGATAACAGAAAAGGGTGTAATGATTGAAGGCGGTAAGGGCGCAACGATGGAAGCTGATGAGTATTCAAAACTCATAGCCGATCCAAAAGGGTTCATTATGGATGAAATTCTCCCGAGAAAATTCCCTGTTCTTCGTGAAAAGGACACGGCAGTTGAAGCATGGCATCAGGGTATTCACGATGTACTTGACTGGCTTGACTTCAATGCTAAGGCAAATGCGGGTATAGAAAAAGAAACAGGAGTTCCTATTATTTCAAAAGGCGGAACATATGTTGCTCCTGACGTTATTCTTGATTTCTTCCGTGATTTTGCCGGAATAATGATAGACATAAGAAGACGTCCTCAGGATGTTATTGATGCATGTGATGCTCTTTTCCCGATGATGATTGCAGGCGCTAAATCCTGGAAGAATCCGGATGATTCAGGCGGAATATTTATGCCGCTCCATATGCCTACATATCTTAAACCGAAAGATTTTGAAAAATTCTATTGGCCGTATATGAAAAAGACGGCAATTGAACTTAATAAGCTCGGTATGCCATCTATTTTCTATTGTGAAAACGACTGGACACCGTATCTCGACATTGTTTCCGATATGCCTCAGGACTGTCTCATCGTAGGCATCTTCGAAAAGGGAGATCTCCGTGTTATCAAGGAAAAACTCGGAAAGTCATTCTGTATTGCCGGAGGACTTAAACTCGACACTCTCAGAAACGGTACGGTTGATGATTGCATCGATGAAGCAAAATGGTGTCTCGATAATCTTGCTCCGGGTGGCGGATATATCTTCGGAACAGACATAAATCTTTGCTACAAAAATGATGCAAAGCCTGAAAACCTCGCCGCAGTAACGAATTATGTTCATGAAAACGGTGCTTATTAAGGAGGAATTAGAGATGGAAGAATTCAAAGTATCGGATTTACCTGAAATCGTAGCAGAAAAATACGACGATATCCCAAAGGAAGTAATAGAAGCAATAAGTAACGTAATGACAACGATTCTTTATAAGTCATAAACGGGAGGTATAATATGGCTACCAAATCGCTTGATAAAAAACGTTTGATAGGTTTAATTCTCTCTGTTATCATAATGCTTCTTGCAAGCTTTATCGGACTGCCTGCCGGCGTTACCAGGGCAGGACTTTATGCAATAGCAATTTTCTTTGTTGCAATTTTCATGTGGATATGTGATACATTGCCAATGGGCGTTACGGCTCTTTTGACAATTTTTATGTTGGCAATTTTCGGAGTTATTCCGCAGGCCAATGTATACTCATCATTCGGCGGAACTGCGTTTTTCTTTGCTATAGCTACATTTGTTGTGTCGATTGCACTTGAAAATACAACGATACCGCTAAGAATATGTTATGCGTTAACTAAGCTTACCAAGGGGGATTCAAAGAAACTTGTAATTGCGCTTCTTCTTGCGACCGGACTTGTATCTTCGGTTATGTCAAACCTTTCAAGCTGCATTATTTTCATGAATCTGGGACTTGCCCTTCTCAAAGCAAACAACTGTGAACCGGGTAAATCCGGCCTTGGCAAGTGCCTTATGATAGGCATACCTGCGTGTGCGGGATGTGGAGGACTTATTACGCCTGCAGGAACGCCGGGCAATACGCTCATCATTCAACTTCTCAGCGAAAATGCCGGAATCAACATAACGTTCCTACAGTGGATAGCGCTATTTGCGCCGTTAGCAATTTTCTCAATTATCATGTTCGGTGTATGGGAGACGATTATTTTCAAGCCGGAGACAATAAAACCGGAGGCACTTGAAGAACTCAATAGCCAGCTTAAGCAGAATGGACCGCTTAAGGCTTCTGAGAAAAAGACACTTGCAGTTATTGTCCTTATGCTTGTTTTCTGGGTTCTCGGAACATGGGTTCCCGCATTCGATGTAACTTTGGTTGCAATCTGCGGTATGGCTCTCATGTTTATGCCGGGAATGGATGCACTTACATGGGATGACGCAAAGACAAGAGTGAACTGGAATCTCTGCCTTACCATGGGCGCAGTTTCGGTTCTTGTAACGGGTCTCAACACTACCGGTGTTATGAATTGGGTTGTAACGTCAATATTCTCCGGTATAACATCTTGGAATATATTTGCAATGTTCCTTGTCATAGGTACGGTGGTTTGTCTTATCCGTGCATTTATTCCGACAGCTCCGGCAATCGCAGCTCTCTTTGGTGCACCTCTTCTGAGTCTTGCACCTTTAACGGGAGCAAGTGCTGTTGCACTTCTTTACATACCTGCATTCTGGGCATGTACTCCGACACTTCTCTGGATTGAACCGATATTCCTCTTCACATACGGGTACGGCTACTATAAGCCACAGGATGTTTTGAAATACGGAAGTGTTCCTACAGTTATACTTCTTGCTATTATGTCATTCCTGCCGAAGTATGTTGAGTTGCTCGGATTCTGATAAACAGAAGTTGAATAACATTGCATAAACACGAAAAAAGAACCTCTCACGAGTCCGTGAGGGGTTCAAATATTTTTGAAATATTCGGTCTGCTGAGGACCTTGTAAAATATCATGAGTCCTATTATGACAACCGAGATGAACTCTCCGATACCTACTTCGAGGGCTGTCAAAAGGAAAGTCGTTATCTTTGCACTTTTGCCGTCGGCGAGGAAAAATGTGAGTTCCGCACCGACAATGACTGCATTGCATATGACCGGCATGAGTGATGAGGCGAACGGATACCCTTTTACCCTTACATTGCGCAGAACTCTTGTGAGTACGGCTGCGAGCAGTGTCGCGAAGGTTCCGATAAGGATATCAGCGATACCGTACGGACTTGCGAGATTCGAAAGAGCACACCCAATGCAAAGTCCGGGTATGGCTGCGGGTGTAAATACGGGCAGGATACAGAGAATTTCCGAAAGTCTTACCTGTATGGGCCCGAAGGCGAGTCCCATGGCATTTGAGATGAGTGTCAGCACAAAGTACAGGGCTGCGATGAGACCTGCCTGTACGACATAGACATTTTTAGTTTTCATTTTTACACTTCCTAGTTTTGATTCGGCGGATACCGCCAGTCAGGATGGTTTCGAACTGACTTTGTATATGCTTTAACCGACTACGCTGTTGAGAAGATCAGTATAAGTCGGGAAGGGCCAATATTCTTTGGCTGTGATTTCCTCGAGATTGTCGGCATACATTCTGGCATTTTCCATGTCGGGTGTTATTGTATCCCTGTAGTAGTATGCCTGCTCCGTTATGTCATCGAAATGTTCAGCCTTTGCAATGTCGGATTCAAGAGCTTTCAAAGCACGGTACAGGTTGTCGGAGTTCTCCGAAAGTCTGCTCAGAAGATTTGTCTCAAGTTCGCACTTGAGCGCTCTTGAAGCTTTTTGCTTTTCATTTATGGTTGTTGCAATCGCACTCATATATTTGCATACCGCAGGACAGATATCCTTCTTTATCATATCTATCATAGTGAGTGTCTCAATATGAAGCGACTTGCAATAGTTTTCAAGGAGGATATCATAGCGTGCCGCAAGTTCCTCTCTTGTGTAAATCTTATGCTTTTCGAAGAGCTCAATATTTTTCTCGGCGATGTAAGCCGGTGCTGCATCCGCACAAGTCTTCAAATTGAGAAGTCCGCGTCTTTCAGCTTCGCGTACCCATTCATCTGAATAGTTATTTCCGTTGAAAATAATGCGTCCGTGATCTTTCAGTGTATTTGAAACAATTTCATTGGCACGCAGCTCTATGTTGTCAGCGCCCTCAAGTTCATCGGCAAACTGCGAGAGTTCTTCGGCAAGCATGGTGTTGAGAATAACATTCGGTGCGCTGAGTGACGCGCTTGAGCCGAGCATACGGAATTCAAACTTGTTTCCGGTAAATGCGAACGGTGATGTACGATTTCTGTCCGATGTATCTTTATCAAAACGAGGTATAACCTTTACGCCTGATTTCATCACGGTTCGCGCTTGCGGTTCGAAACTCTCGTCATGCTCAATCGCGTCCGCTACGGCGCCGAGTTCGTCTCCGAGGTATATGGAGACGATGGCGGGCGGCGCCTCATTCCCGCCGAGACGGTGGTCGTTTGTCGGGCTTGCAGCGGAAACACGTATAAGATCCTGATACTCGTCAACACCCTTTACTACCGCTGCAAGGAATATGAGAAATTGTATATTCTCGGCGGGAGTTTTGCCGGGGTTGAAAAGATTTACACCGGTATTGGTTGACACCGACCAGTTGTTGTGCTTGCCGGAGCCGTTTACACCGGCAAACGGTTTTTCATGAATAAGGCATGAAAGATTGTGGCGTATTGCCACAGTCTTCATTATTTCCATGGTAAGCTGGTTTTGGTCGGTGCTTGTGTTGGCGTCGGAGAAAATCGGCGCGAGTTCATGCTGTGCGGGGGCCACCTCGTTGTGCTCGGTTTTAGCATATATGCCGAGCTTCCAAAGTTCAATGTTAAGGTCATCCATGAATGACTTTACACGAGGCTTGATTGTACCGAAGTAGTGGTCTTCCATTTCCTGACCCTTCGGAGGCTTTGCTCCGAACAGCGTACGGCCTGTCAAAATAAGATCTTCTCTTTTGTTGTATGCATCTCTGTCTATGAGGAAATATTCCTGCTCGCCGCCTACCGACGCCGTAACATGAGTGGCCCCGGTTGGGTTGCCGAGTAGATTTATAATACGCATTGCCTGTTTGTTAAGGGCCTGGAGTGAGCGGAGAAGCGGAGTCTTTTTGTCAAGAACCTGACCTCCGTATGAGCAGAAAATAGACGGAATACAAAGAGTTTTATCCTTTATGAATGCATATGAAGTCGGATCCCACGCAGTATAGCCTCTTGCTTCAAATGTTGCACGAAGGCCTCCGGATGGGAATGACGATGCGTCCGGTTCCGAACGAATAAGTTCTTTTCCGGAAAAGTCCATTATGATTTTTCCGTCTCCCACGGGGTTTATAAAACTGTCGTGTTTTTCGGCGGTTATTCCCGTCATCGGCTGGAACCAGTGGGTGTAATGCGTTGCACCTTTTTCAACGGCCCAATCCTTCATTGCGGTTGCGACATCTTGCGCAATGTCCATAGTCAAAGGCTTGTCATTGTCAATGTATTCTTTTAGTGCTTTATATGTTTTATTCGGAAGATACTTGCGCATGGTTTCATCGCCGAAAACGAGGCTTCCGAATATCTCAGGTATGCTTGATTTGCCCATAAATTACTCTCCTAAACCCTTTGAAATGATACTTTATTATATGAGTTTTTTTATACATTTTCAATTCTTTTAATTTAAATGTGAAAAAATATTAAATATTAACAATTTTCGTTTTGCACGACTTGAAAATATCGTGCACATAGTTTAAAATGAATTCATAAGGCGAAGACAAAAAGGAGTTTTAAATTTGGCGCTTAAACTATACGACAATTATCTTAAAGATTTTATTACAGATGCCGAAATATCCGATATGCAGCCTGAGGTTACAAGGGCTCATGAACTTCTTCATTCCGGTACGGGTGCGGGAAATGACTTTATAGGATGGCTTGACCTTCCCGTCAACTATGATAAAGATGAATTTTCCCGTATAAAAGTTGCAGCCGAAAAGATAAAGAAGACTACTGACATTCTCATTGTCATCGGTATAGGAGGTTCTTATCTCGGTGCACGTGCAGCTATCGAATTTGTTAAATCGCAGAATTACAACTTACTTTGTAAGGATACACCACAAATTATATTTTCAGGAAACAGTATAAGTTCAACCGCCCTGAATGAGGTTATCAGTCTTGTTGACGGCAGAGACTTTGCGGTAAATGTTATCTCAAAGTCCGGCACAACTACCGAGCCTGCCATTTCTTTCAGAGTATTCAGAGAAATGCTCATAAAGAAGTATGGCAAAGAGGGGGCAGCTGAACGTATTTTTGTTACTACGGACAAGGAACGCGGTACGCTTAAAGCTCTTGCGGACAAAGAGGGATATGAGACGTTTGTTGTTCCCGACGACGTAGGAGGACGCTATTCCGTTTTGACTGCGGTAGGACTTCTTCCTATAGCTGTTGCCGGAATAGATATTGACAGGCTAATGAAGGGTGCGCAGGATGCAAGACTTGCATTTTCTGACCCTGACATTAATAAAAACGACTGTTACAAGTATGCAGCCATCCGCAACGTGCTTTCACGTAAGGGTAAAACTGTTGAGATGATGGTAAGCTATGAGCCCTCATATGCAATGATGAATGAGTGGTTCAAACAGCTTTACGGTGAGTCTGAGGGTAAGGACGGAAAGGGTATTTTCCCTGCATCCGCTATCTTCTCGACAGACCTTCACTCTCTCGGACAGTACATCCAGGACGGACAGCGTATCATGTTTGAGACAGTTGTACTTTTCGAAAAGCCGAATCATGAGTACACTATAGGAATTGACGAAGCCAACACAGACGGTCTTAACTTCCTTGCGGGAAAAGGTATGTCTTTCGTAAACAGGAAGGCATTTGAAGGCACGGTGCTTGCACACAATGACGGCGGAGTCCCGAATATTGTACTTGAAGCGGAGAGCATGAATGAGTACGATCTCGGCTACATGATTTACTTCTTCGAAAAAGCTTGCGCAATTTCAGGCTACATATTGGGTGTAAACCCGTTCAATCAGCCCGGAGTTGAAAGTTATAAACGCAACATGTTTGCATTGCTCGGTAAGCCGGGCTATGAGGATGAGCGTGAAAAACTTGAAAAGAGACTCGGATTGTAGTTTGATAAATTTCAGAAGGATTACATCGCCGAGGCTCGCAACAAATCCGCTTTTGCGGAAATAAAATACACAGGAGGAAGAATACTTATGGTATCTCTTATCATCGGACACAAAGGAACAGGAAAAACAAAGCATCTTATAGATGAAGTTAACAAGGCAATGGACGCGTCAAACGGAAACGTTATTTGTATAGAAAAGGGCAGTAAACTTACTTATGACATAAATTCAAGAGTACGTCTTGTATCTGCGGATGATTTCGCAATTTCAGGCTACGATGCATACTACGGATTCCTTGCGGGAATGTGTGCAGGCGACAGCGACATTACCGATATCCTCGCTGACGGTACGCTGAAGATCGGCGGAGAGCCGGGACCTGAGCTTGTAGAGTTCCTTGAGAGCGTAAAAAGACTCGGTGACGCAACAGATACAAAGTTCACATTTACACTTTCTGCAGATGAGGAAGAACTTCCGAAGGAAATATTTTTCTCATGTGAAAAAATCTGATAAAAAACCCAAATAACAAACAGGCGGAAAGGTTCACTTTCCGCCTGAAAAATTTTATTGACAAAGGATTTTATAGGTATTATAATTTCTTGTGCGCATGTCGTAAGATGTCTTTACCTGACAGTAAAAGAGGTGACCTTCCTGTGTTTGAAATAAATCTGGAATCACTCTTTGCAAGTGAAGGTATGAAGATGGACATCGCCCGTACATTGGACTTGTCCGGTATTGACTTTTCGGGTGAAAAGCCGCTTTCAGATGCCTGCAAGGTAACAGGTATTATTGAAAACAGAACCGGTATTGTTTCAATGCATGCAAGTGTCACGGTTTATTATTCCGGAACCTGTGACAGATGTGCCGCAAAGCTCGATAAGGAATACTCCATTCCCATGGAACATACTTTTGTGACCGAGTTGAACGACGAAACAAACGACGAGTTTTTGCTCGTGCCAACCATGCGTTTTGACTTGGAAGGACTGGCGACAGAAGATGTTTTACTTTACTTACCGAGTAAGTTCCTGTGTAGTGAGGACTGTAAAGGAATCTGTTCGCGCTGCGGAAAGAACTTAAATGAAGGTCCTTGTGACTGTAAGCCTGAGGTTGATCCGAGACTTGCATCGCTTCTGACTTTACTTGAAGACGAGGACTGAATCCTTAATTTGTTTATTATTTTAATTTTGATTGATAGGGGGATGACCTTAAGATGGCAGTACCAGCAAGAAGAGTTTCAAAAGCTCGCAGAGATAAGAGACGTTCAAACGTATGGAAGATGAGTGCACCTGAACTTGTAAAGTGCCCACAGTGCGGCGAATACAAGAGACCACACAGAGTTTGCCAGGAATGCGGTTATTACAATGGCAAGCAGGTAATCGTAAAGGACTAATCAAAATTATCTTTAAGATTCAAGGTGGAGAAGGGGAACCTTCCCCACCTTTTAGTCTTTTTCGTGAAATTGACAAAAGGAGGGTTAATCAATGTCGGCATACATAAGGGACGTAGAGCCGGGTTCTTATGCGGATAGACATGGCATAAAATCGGGCTGTACGCTTCTTAAGATAAACGGACATGACATCAAAGATGTCCTTGATTATCGCTTCTTTATGGTTGATCGAGTTCTGCATATTGCATACAGGAATGAATTCGGGAAATTTGCTCTTTGCAAGATAGTAAAAAAAGATGAGTATGATGACATAGGCCTTATCTTTGACACATATCTTATGGACAAGCAACGCTCCTGCAAAAACAAGTGCATTTTTTGCTTTATTGATCAACTTCCGAAGGGTATGAGAGAAAGTCTGTACTTTAAAGATGACGACTCGAGAATGTCATTCTTCTACGGCAATTACATCACCCTGACAAACCTTGATGACTCAGATGTTAAGCGCATAATTGATATGCACATAAGCCCCGTCAATGTATCCGTTCATACAATGAATCCGGATTTGCGTTGCAAAATGATGAACAACCGCTTTGCCGGTGACAGTCTTAAGTATTTAAGACGTTTAAGTGAATCCGGTATAGCAATAAACACACAACTTGTTCTGTGTCCCGGGATAAATGACGGCGAGGAGCTTAGACTTTCTATTGAGGAACTGTTCAAATTATCTCCGGCGGTTTCCAGTGTTGCGTGTGTGCCTGTAGGTCTTACTGATCATCGCGACGGTCTGTATCCGCTTTCGTGTTATACGAGGGAACAGGCAAAGGAAACTCTGAAACTTATAAATGACCTCGGGGATAGGTATAAAGCATCAACGGGCAAAAGATTCTGTTATGCCGCGGATGAATTTTATATCAAAGCCGAAGCAGAGATTCCGCCTGAAGATTATTATGAAGGTTATCCTCAACTCGACAATGGTGTCGGACTTATGAGGTTGCTCGAGACAGAGGTTGATGACGCTCTTGATGAATTTGGCAAAAATCCTGAAAAATATTTTGACGGAGAGCGGAAAATAGTTATAGCTACGGGCGTTGCGGCTTTTCCTTTGATAAAAAAACTTGCTTGTAAAGTTAAAACGCTTTACAATGAAATGAACCACGGCAGAAATTCAAACCTGAGTGTTCGGGTTTATGAAATAAAAAATGAGTTTTTTGGTCGTAACATAACGGTTTCGGGACTTATAACAGGACAGGATCTTATAGCCGGGCTCAAGAAGGAAGCATTTAAAGACGGTGAATTTTCAGGAGACTTGCTGCTGATACCGTCATCAATGGTAAGAACGACTTACCCACAGGATGATTCGGGGGATAAGGTACTCCTTGATGACGTTACAATTGATGACATCTCAAACGCACTGTCGGTGCCGGTTTTAACGGTCGACAACGACGGATATGAGTTTACACAGAAAATTATGGAGGCGAAAACATGTCAAGACCGGTAGTTGCAATTGTGGGACGGCCCAATGTGGGGAAGTCAACACTGTTCAATAAACTTATAGGTAAACGCCTGTCAATCGTTGATGATACACCGGGCGTAACGCGTGACAGGATATACGGGGAATGCGAGTGGCTCGGTCATAACATGCTTCTCGTGGACACCGGCGGTATAGAACCGTATTCGGATGATATCATTCTTTCACAGATGAGGCGTCAGGCTCAGCTTGCAATAGACAGCGCAGATGTTATTGTACTTGTAACAGATGTGCGTGACGGCGTTGTCGCAACTGACCATGAAGTCGCAACAATGCTTCAAAAGAGCGGAAAGCCTATTGTTCTCTGTGTAAACAAGGTTGATAGCATAGGTGAACTTCCTCCTGACTTTTACGAGTTTTACAATCTTGGCCTCGGCGACCCTATAGCTGTTTCCGCGGCTCACGGTTCGGGAACAGGTGATCTGCTTGACGCGGTTCTTGAATATCTTCCGAAAGACGCTTCAGAGGAAGATGATGACGACACCATAAAAGTTGCCATTATAGGAAAACCGAATGTTGGTAAATCATCACTTGTAAATGCCATTTGCGGAGAAAACCGCACCATAGTTTCAAATATTGCGGGTACGACGCGTGATGCGACTGATACCATGGTATCGAATAATCACGGCAATTTTGTATTTATTGATACCGCCGGGATACGTCGTAAGTCAAAGATTGATGACGCCATAGAAAAGTACAGTGTAATACGCGCGCGCATGGCAGTGGAACGCGCCAATGTATGTGTGATAATGATAGACGCAACCGAAGGCTTTACGGAACAGGATTCAAAAGTTGCCGGCATTGCGCATGAACTTGGCAAGGCATGCATTATTGCCGTAAACAAGTGGGACGCTGTTGAAAAAGACGGAGAGACCATGCAAAAAGAGCGTAAAAAGCTCATGAATGATTTCTCTTTCATGTCATATGCTCCCATCATATTTATTTCCGCAAAAACCGGACAGAGACTTGATAAGCTTTTTGAACTCATAAAGTTTGTTGATGATCAGAACGCAATGCGCATTTCAACAGGTAAACTCAATGATGTCCTTGCTGCTGCGACTGCGAGAGTTCAGCCTCCTACAGACAAGGGCAGGAGACTCAAAATTTATTATATGACTCAGGCATCCACAAGGCCGCCGACATTTGTGTGTTTTGTAAACAAAAAAGACTTGTTCCACTACAGTTATCAGAGGTATATTGACAACCAGATAAGAGAAGTTTTCGGACTTGAGGGTACACCTACCCGGTTTGTCATCCGTGAACGTGAAGAGAAAAAAGGAAGATAAACGTGTACAGGTTATTAAAAATGCCGCCTTCACAGTGCCTGTTTTATACAATGGCAATTGTAGGTGGATTTTACGGTGGATTTGCTATAGCGAATTTTGATGTTCTCGGCTCCGCCGAGACAACAAATATGATACGCCTTGTGATAAGCTGCCTTGGCGGGAATTTTCATCAGACATTTCTGTGCTTTATTGCGGCAATCATATACGGTTCAGCTATAGTCTGTTCAAAACTCTGCAGCGACTATGCAGGGCGTCATACACACCTAATTTCCGTATTGATAAATTTTGTCACTACAGTATGGCTTTGTTTTGCACCGGAAAATCTCAATTATGTACTTGTTCTTTATCCTATGTTCTTTGCCTGCGCATTTCAGTGGAACTCATTCCCCGGAGCGAAGGGCTTCGCGAGTTCGAGTATTTTTTCAACGAACAACTACCGTCAGGCTATTCTCGGTATGGCTGATTACATTGAGGACAGAAGTAATAAGGATGCTCTTAAAAAGGCTCGTTTTTACTTCGGAACACTTGTGTGGTTCCACGTCGGCGCGGCTGCAGCCTTCTTATCCGTAAAGTTTCTCGGTCAGCACGGTGCGATAATAAACCTTGTTTTTGTTCTTATGGCATTGGCACAAACTATTTACGAATACCGTTATGCCGATGATCCGCAAAAGGAAATGGATGTCCTTGTAAAATAGTTGTCAGAATAAGACAAAACACATCTGAAAATATAGTTTACTGTGAAAAGAAATAACTTATACCGAAATTTATATTGAAAGGTTCAGATAAAAAGCCTCCCGTCTGCGGACGGGAGGCTTTTATTATACTGATTCTGTTTTGATTTACTTATGCGTTTTCTCCGAAGAAACGCTTGATTTCAATCTCGGCGTTTTCAACAGAGTCTGAACCGTGAACGATGTTCTCTGAAGTTGATGTTGCAAGGTCTCCGCGGATTGTTCCGCCCATTGCTTCTTCATACTTTGTAGGACCCATTATATTTCTCATACCTTTAACGGCGTTTTCACCCTCTACGATCATTGCAAGTACGGGACCGCCGGTCATATATTCTACGACGTTCGGGAAGAACGGCTTGTCTGCAATATGAGCATAATGTTCACGGAGAATTGCTTCATCAAGATTCATCATCTTTGCGTTTGTGATTTTAAAACCCTTTCTCTCAATGCGAGAAATAACCTCACCCATAAGGCCGCGTTTTATGCAGTCAGGTTTTAACATGATATAAGTTCTTTCCATTTGTTTATCCTCCAAAATAAATATAAAATGATAACGCAGATATTCTAACAAAAAGTCGGCTGCAGGGCAATAGAAACAGAGTGAAAATGAATGATATTTCCGTCACAAAGAAACGCGAGGCGGGGTGTATAACTTATTTTTCGAGTGCGATTGACTTTTTAAAAAAATTGTCTTGACTGGGTGCTTTCACAAGTCTATAATACTAAACTACATTATAATGGGAATGTGTGGCTTTTCGCAGATTTCCAAGGAGCTGAAAAGCCCCTGGTTATAAGTAATTTCAGCAATTTTCATACAAAATGAACGGAGTGATTGAAGCCTATGGTTAAAGTAAAACCGACACAGCGCGGAACTACCACCCGTATGAACTTCGCAAAAATCAATGAGATTATGGAAATGCCAAACCTCATTGAAGTTCAGAAGAACTCATACCAGTGGTTCCTTGATGTTGGTCTGAAGGAAGTTTTCAGAGACATTTCGGAGATTACTGACTACACCGGTAACCTTGTACTTGAATTTGTAGATTACAAGATGGATGAACATCCGAAGTACAGTGTAAAAGAGTGTAAGGAAAGAGATGCAACCTATGCCGCTCCTCTTCGCGTAAAGACCCGTCTTTATAACAAGGAGACGGGAGAGGTAAAGGAATCAGACGTTTATATGGGCGACTTCCCTCTTATGACAGAGAGCGGAACATTCGTTATAAACGGTGCTGAACGTGCAATCGTTTCACAGCTCGTAAGATCACCGGGTGTTTACTTCGGTATGACACACGATAAAACGGGTAAAGAACTTTATACATCTACAGTTATTCCTAACCGTGGTGCGTGGCTTGAATACGAGTCGGATCAAAACGACCTTTTCTATGTTCGTATTGACAAGAACAGAAAGATTTACATCACCACATTTATCCGTGCACTCGGTCTTTCATCAAACCAGGATATTCTTGATTTCTTCGGTGCTGACGAGAGAATAATGGCTACCCTTGAAAAGGATACCACTAAGAACGCCGAAGAAGCACTCCTTGAAGTTTATAAGAAACTTCGTCCGGGTGAACCGCCGACACTTGAAACAGCTCAGGCACACCTTGACGGTTTATTCTTTGATGCACACAGATACGACCTTTCAAGAGTAGGACGCTACAAGTACAACAAAAAGCTTGCTATTTCCGCACGTCTCACAGGCAACAAGCTCATGCAGCCTGTTATAAATGAGGCTACAGGAGAGGTTCTTGCCGAAGCCGGCGAAATAATCACCGCTGAGAAGGCATATGAAATTGAACAGGCCGGTATCATGCAGGCATACCTTGACGTTGAGGGTAAGGAAGTTAAGGTTATCTCAAACGGCATGGTAGACATCCTTCCTTTTGTAAAGGGCTTCAAGATTACAGAGGAAGAACTTGAGGAAATCGCAATAAATGAAAAAGTTCGTTTCTGCGTACTCAGTGAGATTCTCGAAAGAGCAAACAAAAAGGCTGACATTCTTGCTGAACTCAAGGAACATTGCTATGACCTTATTCCTAACCATATTATAATAGATGATATTCTTGCATCTATTAACTACATGAACTGCCTTGGATCAAATGTGGGCACTATCGATGATATTGACCACCTCGGTAACCGTCGTATCCGTTCAGTCGGCGAATTGCTCCAGAACCAGTTCAGAATCGGCTTCACACGTATGGAAAGAGTTGTCAGAGAGCGTATGTCTCTTCAGGCACAGGAACCTGAAAAGGCAACACCTCAGGCACTTATAAATATCAGACCTGTTGTAGCGGCTGTAAAAGAATTCTTCGGTTCTTCACCGCTTTCACAGTTCATGGATCAGACAAACCCACTTGCAGAGCTTACTCACAAGAGACGTCTTTCAGCTCTTGGCCCCGGCGGACTTTCAAGAGACCGTGCGGGATTCGAAGTACGTGACGTACACTACAGCCACTACGGTCGTATGTGTCCTATCGAGACTCCTGAAGGACCTAACATCGGACTTATTTCTTACCTCGCAACATTTGCACGTATCAATAAGTACGGATTCATTGAGGCTCCGTTTAGAAGAGTTGATAAGAAGACGGGTATTGTACTTGACGAAGTTGTTTATATGACAGCAGACGTTGAGGATAACTACAGAGTTGCACAGGCAAACGAACCTCTTGATGAAAACGGACGTTTTGCAAGAGAAAGAGTTACTATCCGTTACAGAGACGGATTTGCAGAAGTTGACAGAAGCGTTCCTGACTTTATGGACGTTTCTCCGAAAATGCTTGTTTCAGTTGCTACTGCAATGATTCCGTTCCTTGAAAACGACGACGCAAACCGTGCCCTCATGGGATCTAACATGCAGCGTCAGGCTGTACCTCTTCTTAAGACACAGGCTCCGCTTGTAGGAACAGGTATGGAGTACAAGGCAGCAGTTGACTCGGGTGTTGTCGTACTTGCTAAAAATGCAGGTAAGGTTATCCGTGTAGATGCTACTACAATTGAAATAGAAACCAAAGACGGTTCCATTGATTCATATGAGCTTATTAAGTTTATGCGTTCAAACCAGGGTACATGCGTAAACCAGCGCCCGATAGTATCTGTCGGCGATAAGGTTGAGGCAAAGCAGGTAATCGCTGACGGTCCTGCAACTGACCATGGTGAAATTTCACTTGGTAAGAATGCACTTATCGGCTTTATGACATGGGAAGGTTACAACTACGAGGACGCCGTTCTTCTTAACGAAAAGGTTGTAAGAGACGACGTTTATACATCGGTTCATATTGAAGAGTATGAGCTCGAAGCACGTGACACAAAGCTCGGACCTGAGGAAATCACAAGAGACATTCCGAATGTCGGTGACGATGCACTTTCGGATCTTGACGAGTTCGGTATCATCCGTGTCGGTGCTGAGGTTCACTCAGGAGATATCCTTGTAGGTAAAGTTACTCCTAAGGGAGAGACAGAGCTTACCGCTGAAGAAAGACTTCTTCGTGCTATCTTCGGTGAGAAGGCACGTGAAGTAAGAGATACATCGCTCCGCGTACCTCATGGTGAGTACGGTATAGTTGTTGACGTTGAAGTGTTCACAAGAGAAAATTCAGATGAGCTTTCTCCGGGAGTAAACAAGGTTGTACGTTGTTACATTGCCCAGAAGAGAAAGATCCAGGTCGGAGATAAGATGGCCGGCCGTCACGGAAACAAGGGTGTTGTATCACGCATACTTCCGCAGGAGGATATGCCGTTCCTTCCGGACGGTACTCCGCTTGACATAGTACTTAACCCACTCGGCGTTCCTTCACGTATGAACATCGGTCAGGTACTTGAAGTAAATATCGGTATGGCAGCAAGGTCAAAGGGCTGGAAGATAATGACTCCGGTATTCGACGGTGCCCACGAGGAAGATATCAAGTACTTCCTCACCGAGTCTAAACTCCTTTCAGAGGGAACAGATCACCTTAAGGAGCTCACACTTAAGTATGAGCAGATAAACGAGGAAAAGGGCTATGACCTCCTTGACCTCATTGAATTCCTCAAGGCAAACACAAAAGATGAAAAAGAACTTGAATTCATCGACTATGCATATGAGGCAAGACACGGTAAGACAAAGCTTATCGACGGACGTACAGGTAAGCCGTTTGATAACCCGGTTACAGTCGGAGTTATGTATTACCTCAAGCTTCATCACCTTGTTGATGATAAGATTCACGCAAGATCCACAGGTCCTTACAGTCTCGTTACTCAGCAGCCGCTCGGCGGTAAAGCTCAGTTCGGCGGACAGCGTTTCGGTGAGATGGAAGTTTGGGCACTTGAAGCTTACGGCGCTGCTTATACACTTCAGGAAATCCTTACTATCAAGTCGGACGATATCGTAGGACGTGTAAAGACATACGAAGCTATTGTTAAGGGACAGAATGTTCCGAAGTCAGGCGTTCCTGAATCATTCAAGGTTCTTATAAAGGAACTTCAAGCTCTTGGTCTTGACGTTAAGGTTCTTGATAAGGATGAGAACGAAATAGACCTTAAGCAAAACTTTGATACAGACGATGTTGGCTTCCAGATGGTTGACAACGAAGCATTTACTCACGTAAATGACGCAGAGGGCGCAGAGGGATTCACCACAAAGGATGAAAACGGTGAAGATTTTGTAGACACCTCAGAAGACGATTTTGACAGTCTTGATGACCTCGAAGGTCCGACAGCTGCAGATCTCGGCATGGAATAAATCCAAAACAAAGTTTTAATTAAGGAAAAGAGGTCGCCAAATGACAGATATTCAGACAACCAATACAAATGAATTGGAATTTGAGTCTATAAGAATAGGTCTTGCTTCACCGGAGGAAATCCGCAAGTGGTCTTACGGCGAAGTTAAGAAACCTGAAACTATAAATTACAGAACACTTAAACCTGAACGCGACGGTCTTTATTGTGAGCGCATATTCGGACCTACAAAGGACTGGGAATGCTATTGCGGTAAGTATAAGAGAATCCGTTACAAAGGTAAGATATGTGAGCGCTGTGGCGTTGAAATTACTAAGGCTAAGGTAAGACGTGAGCGTATGGGTCATGTTGAACTTGCCGCTCCTGTATCACATATTTGGTACTTCAAAGGTATTCCTTCAAGAATGGGTCTTATGCTTGACCTTTCTCCGAGAAACCTTGAAAAAGTACTTTATTTTGCACTCTACATTGTTACCGATCCGGGCTCAACTCCTCTTGAAAAATATCAGGTTCTTTCAGAAAAAGAATATGAAGACATGAGAGAGAAGTATGAGGATGAGTTCGAGGCAGGCATGGGTGCGGAGGCTATCAAAAAGCTTCTTGCAGAAATAGATGTACCTGCACTTGCAGAGCAGCTCCGTGAGGAACTCAGCACTGCAAGCGGACAGAAAAAGGCAAGACTTCTCAAACGTCTTGAGGTTGTTGATGCATTCAACAACTCAAACAACAAGCCTGAATGGATGATTCTTGACGTAATCCCGGTTATTCCGCCGGATATTCGTCCTATGGTTCAACTTGACGGTGGACGTTTTGCCACATCTGACCTTAATGACCTTTACAGAAGGGTTATTAACCGTAATAACCGTCTTAAGAGACTTCTTGAACTCGGTGCGCCTGACATAATCATCCGCAATGAAAAGAGAATGCTCCAAGAGGCAGTAGACGCTCTTATTGATAACGGACGCAGAGGCCGTCCGGTTACAGGTCCGAACAACAGACCTCTCAAGTCACTTTCCGACATGCTTAAAGGTAAGCAGGGTCGTTTCCGTCAGAATCTTCTCGGTAAACGTGTTGACTACTCAGGACGTTCTGTTATCGTTGTAGGCCCCGAACTCAAGATGTACCAGTGCGGTCTTCCGAAAGAGATGGCACTTGAACTCTTCAAACCGTTTGTAATGAAGAGACTTGTTGAGACAGGTGTTGCGGGAAATATCAAGTCTGCACGTAAGATGGTAGAACGCTCAAAGGATGAGGTATGGGATGCACTCGAGGTTGTTATCAAGGACCATCCTGTAATGCTCAACCGTGCTCCTACACTTCACAGACTCGGTATTCAGGCATTTGAGCCGGTACTCGTTGACGGCAGAGCTATAAAGCTTCATCCTCTTGCATGTACGGCATTCAACGCCGACTTCGACGGAGACCAGATGGCCGTTCACGTACCTCTTTCCGCTGAGGCACAGGCTGAGGCACGTTTCCTCATGCTTGCGGCGAACAACCTTCTCAAGCCTTCAGACGGACGTCCTGTTACCGTTCCTACACAGGATATGGTACTCGGTTCTTACTATCTTACACTTGATAAAGACGGAGAACCGGGCGAGGGTAAGGTATTCAAAGATGTCAACGAAGCTCAGATGGCTTATGATGAGGGTGCAATAACTCTCCATTCAAAAATTAAGATTCGTATGACAAAAGAGTTTGACGGAAAGCAGGAGTCGGCTCTTGTTGAAACAACTCTCGGTAAGGTTATCTTCAATACACCTATTCCGCAGGATCTCGGATTTATAGACAGAAGCATTCCTGAAAATAAATTCCGTCTTGAATGCGAAATGCTTATAAATAAAAAATCTCTCGGTAAAATCATCGAGAAATGTATTGAAAAACACGGTACTGCGAAGACCTCTGAAGTACTTGATGCTATCAAGGCTCAGGGCTATAAGTATTCAACACTTTCCGGTATTACGGTTGCGGTAAGCGATGCAAAAATCCCTGAAAGCAAAAAGCAATACATCGCCGAGACGGAGGCTAAAATTGCCAATATTGAAAAACTTTATGACAGAGGTATGCTTTCTCAGGCAGAGTGTTCGCGTCTTAAGATAAGAGAATGGGCTGAGTGTACTGACAGAGTATCAAACGGACTTAAGGAAAATCTCGGACGTTACAATCCTATCTTTATGATGATAGATTCCGGTGCCCGTGGTTCTGACTCACAGCTTCGTCAGCTCGCCGGAATGCGTGGACTTATCGCCAACACAGCGGGTAAGACAATCGAAATTCCTATTCGTGCTAACTACCGTGAAGGTCTTAACATAATCGAGTACTTCATTTCTTCACGTGGTGCTCGTAAAGGACTTGCGGATACTGCTCTTCGTACCGCTGACTCAGGTTACCTTACAAGACGTCTTGTTGACGTTTCGCAGGAAGTGATTGTTCACGAAGAGGACTGCGGATGCCATGAAGGTATTGCAGTTTATGACATAATGGCTGACGGCCGTGTAATTGAGGAACTTTCAGAAAGACTTGAAGGACGTTATCTTGTTGAGGATCTTGTAGATGAAAAGACAGGAGAACTCATTCAGTCAGCTGACGGCATGATGTCAAAAGATGATGCCGCACGTGTTGAGAAATACGTTAAGGATCATACTCCTGAGGGAGAAAGAGCAGAGATACGTATACGTTCACTTCTCACATGTCATGCACGTCACGGCGTATGCATGAAGTGCTACGGTAAAAACCTTGCAACCGGTGGTTCTGTAACGGTCGGTGAGGCAGTTGGTATTATTGCTGCACAGTCTATCGGTGAGCCTGGTACACAGCTTACGATGAGAACATTCCACACCGGCGGTGTTGCATCCGCAGCAGATATCACGCAGGGTCTTCCGAGAGTTGAGGAACTCTTTGAGGCACGTAAGCCGAAGACACTTGCAATTCTTTCTGAGATTGACGGTACGGTTTCAATTCAGGAGATTAAGAAGAGCAAGTATGTTGTAGTTACAAATGCAGATGAAGGTCTTGAGAAACAGTACCTTATCCCGTACGGACTCAGAATACGTCAACGTATTCAGGAGGGTGTTCACGTTGATAAGGGCGAGGCCCTTACAGAGGGATCACTCAACCCACATGACCTTCTTGACATAATGGGCGTTGATGCGGTTTATGATTACCTTATTCGCGAGGTTCAGAGCGCATACAGAACCCAGGGTGTTGATATCAACGATAAGCACATTGAGGTTATCATCCGTCAGATGATGAAGAAGATCAAAGTACTTGAAACAGGCGAAACAGATCTCCTCTCCGGTGCAGTTGTTGAAAAATCAGACTTCTATGCTGCAAACAGAAAGGTTGAGAAGGCAGCAAAGGCTGAGGGCAGAGAGCCTGCACTTGCAACAGGTGAGCCGATGCTTCTCGGTATCACAAAGGCATCTCTTGCTACTGAATCCTTCCTCTCAGCCGCTTCATTCCAAGAGACAACGAGAGTTCTTACAGACGCAGCTATCAAGGGCAAGACCGATCCTCTCAGCGGTCTTAAGGAAAATGTTATCATCGGTAAACTTCTTCCGTCGGGTACGGGTATGAAGTGTTATTCGGATGTTGAAGTTATCAAAAAAGAAGATGAGTTTAACACAATTGACGCAGAACTCTTTATGAGTGATGATGAGATTGCCGAAAATACTGACGCAAATTCAGCGGAAGAAAATGAAATTTCCGACTGATAACGTATAAATCAGAATACTTTTAAATGATATTTACCCTATTGACAAAGCTTTGTCGATAGGGTAAAATACTAACTTGCCTATGTGCAAATTTTTATTGGAGGTGAAATAGATTGCCAACCTTTAACCAACTTGTTCGTCAGGGTAGAAAAACTACCGAAAAGAAGGCTAAAGCACCAGCACTTTTAAAGGGTCTCAACTCAAAGAAGAACGTTCTCACAGATAACGATTCTCCACAGAAGAGAGGCGTATGTACTGCTGTTAAAACTGCAACACCTAAGAAGCCTAACTCAGCTCTTCGTAAGATTGCCAGAGTTCGTCTTACAAACGGTATTGAAGTATCAGCTTACATCCCGGGTGTAGGTCATAACCTTCAGGAACACAGTGTCGTTCTCATCAGAGGCGGACGTGTTAAGGACCTTCCCGGTGTACGTTACCATATTATCCGTGGTACACTTGATACACAGGGCGTAAACGGCAGAATGCAGGCTCGTTCAAAGTACGGTGCCAAGAAGCCGAAGGCTGCTAAGAAGGCATAAGCCTAAAACGGTCCGAAAATAATTCGTAAAAGACAGAATCTTCTTGCAGGCTGTGCGTATAACGTACAACAATGTAAGAGTGTATATATTATATATGCCTCTGCATTGGCGCCACGGGAATTTTGTCACTCGAGTACCTATGATATCATTAATATGAAGGAGGGAAGCGAAGTGCCAAGAAGAGGCCAGATAGCAAAACGTGATGTTTTGCCAGATCCGCTTTACAATTCAAAACTCGTAACACGTCTTATAAACAGTGTTATGTATGATGGTAAAAAGGGCGTAGCTCAGAAAATTGTCTACGACGCTTTTGACATCATTAAGGAAAAAACAGGCAGAGAGCCACTCGAAGTTTTCGATGAGGCTATGGAAAATGTAATGCCTTTACTTGAGGTAAAAGCTCGCCGTATAGGTGGTGCTACTTACCAGGTACCTATAGAGGTACGTCCGGAAAGAAGACAGACTTTAGGTCTTCGTTGGATTACTCTCTACGCTCGTCAGCGTTCTGAAAGAACAATGAAGGAGAGACTCGCAAACGAAATTCTTGATGCAACAAACCAGTCAGGTGCTGCATTCAAGAGACGTGAAGAGATGCACAGAATGGCAGAGGCAAACAAGGCTTTTGCTCATTTCAGATGGTAAAAGAGTCGCTTTAAGCGTAATATTTGTGGGAGGAAAACAATGCCAAGACAGGTTTCACTGGAAATGACCAGAAATATCGGTATCATGGCACATATCGACGCCGGTAAGACTACGACTACAGAGCGTATTCTTTACTACACAGGTGTTAACCATAAGATTGGTGAAACACATGACGGTGCCGCAACCATGGACTGGATGGCTCAGGAGCAGGAACGTGGTATTACAATCACTTCTGCTGCTACCACTTGTTTCTGGAAACAACACAGAATTAATATTATCGACACCCCGGGCCACGTTGACTTTACAGTAGAAGTACAGCGTTCACTTCGTGTACTTGACGGTTCTGTAACAGTTCTTTGTGCAAAGGGCGGTGTTGAGCCTCAGTCTGAAACAGTATGGCGTCAGGCTGATGAGTACAACGTACCGCGTATGATCTATGTAAATAAGATGGACATCATGGGCGCTGACTTCTATAACGTTCTTGACATGATCAAAGAGCGTTTCAAATGCAATGCTGTACCTATTCAGCTGCCTATAGGCGCTGAAGCAGATTTCAAGGGAATCGTTGACCTCATTAACATGAGAGCAGAAGTTTATTATGATGACCTTGGTAAAGACGTACGTGATGAGGATATTCCCGATGATATGAAGGAACTTGCTCAGAAGTACCATGATGAGCTCATTGAAGCAGTTGCTTCCTGTGATGACGACCTTATGGAGAAGTATTTCGCAGGTGAAGAGCTCACAGTAGAAGAAATCAAAAAGACAATCCGTAAAGCTACAATAGCAAACGACATGGTGCCTGTTACATGCGGTACTTCTTATCGTAACAAGGGTGTTCAGCCACTCCTTGACGCAATTGTAGACTATATGCCTGCTCCTACGGACATTCCTGCTATAAAGGGTACAAACCCTGACACAGGTGAGGAAGAGGACAGACATTCATCTGACTCAGAGCCGTTCTCAGCTCTTGCCTTCAAGATTGCAACCGACCCGTTTGTAGGTAAGCTCTGCTTCTTCCGTGTTTACTCGGGAACAGTAGATGCCGGTGCAACAGTTCTTAACTCAGTTAAGGATAAGAATGAGCGTATGGGACGTATTCTTCAGATGCACGCAAATCACAGACAGGATCTTGAGACCGTATATGCAGGTGACATTGCCGCATGTGTAGGTGTAAAGAATACCACAACAGGCGACACACTCTGTGATCCTAAGCATCCTGTAATTCTTGAATCAATGAACTTCCCTGATCCGGTTATCCGTGTTGCAATTGAGCCGAAGACCAAGGCAGGACAAGAGAAGATGGGTATTGCCCTTTCAAAACTTGCCGAAGAGGATCCGACATTCAAGTGCTATACTGATGAGGAGACAGGACAGACTATTATTGCAGGTATGGGTGAGCTTCACCTTGAAATCATCGTAGACAGACTTCTTCGTGAGTTCAAAGTCGAAGCAAACGTAGGTAAGCCTCAGGTTGCTTATCGTGAGACAATTACAACCGATGCTGACGAAGACTGCAAGTACAAGCGTCAGTCCGGTGGTAGCGGTCAGTACGCTCATATCAAGATTAAAATTGAACCAAACCCGGGCAAGGGTTACGAGTTCGTCAACGCCGTTGTCGGCGGTTCTGTACCGAAGGAATTCATTCCTGCAGCAGAGGCCGGTATCAAGGGCGCTATGAACACAGGTGTTCTTGCAGGTTATAACGTTGAAGACGTAAAGGTTACCCTCTATGATGGTTCTTACCACGAGGTTGACTCGTCTGAAATGGCCTTCAAGATCTGCGGTTCTATGGCATTCAAGAATGCTATGAGAAAGGCAAGTCCGGTACTTATGGAGCCTATGATGAAGGTCTCGGTTACTACACCGGATGACTACGTTGGTGACGTTATCGGTGACATTAACTCACGTCGTGGAATTATGAAGGGTATGGAACCGAGAAACGGTGCTACTCAGATCAATGCAGACGTACCGCTTGCTTCTATGTTCGGATACGCAACAGACCTTCGTTCAAAGACACAGGGACGTGCATCCTATGTTATGGAGCCAAGTCACTACACGGAGGTACCGAAGTCAATTGCCGACACTATTATCAGTGACAGAAGCAAGAAAGACTAATAAATAAAAGTGCTTGCAAACAAGTACGCTATTTGGTACAATATCAACGAATTTATTCACATTTAATAAAAGGAGGATTTTCCAATGGCAAAGGAAAAGTTTGAAAGAAATAAACCCCATGTTAACATTGGTACAATCGGTCACGTTGACCACGGTAAGACAACTCTTACTGCAGCTATCACAAAGACTCTCGCAATGAAGGGCTATGCAAAGTTCGAGGACTATGCAGACATCGATAAGGCTCCGGAAGAGAGAGAGCGTGGTATCACAATCAACACTGCACACGTTGAGTATGAGACTGACAACCGTCACTATGCTCACGTTGACTGCCCGGGCCATGCTGACTACATCAAGAACATGATCACAGGTGCTGCTCAGATGGACGGCGCTATCCTTGTTATCGCTGCTACAGACGGTCCTATGGCTCAGACTAAAGAACACCTTCTTCTTGCTCGTCAGGTTGGCGTTCCTTACATCATCGTATTCATGAACAAGGTTGACCAGGTTGATGATCCTGAGCTCCTTGAACTCGTAGAGATGGAAATCCGTGAGACTCTTGATGAGTACGAATTCCCGGGTGATGATACACCAATCATCAAGGGTTCTGCTCTTAAGGCTCTCGAGTATGCAGGAGATGACGTAAATGCTCCTGAGCTCGCTTGCATTTGGGAACTTATGGAAGCTGTTGACAGCTACATCCCGACTCCTGACCGTAAGGCTGACCTTCCTTTCCTTATGCCTGTTGAGGACGTATTCACAATCACAGGTCGTGGTACAGTTGCTACAGGTAGAGTAGAGCGTGGACAGCTTAAGACAGGCGAAGAGCTTGAAATCGTTGGTCTTACAGAAGAGAAGAAAAAGACAGTTTGCACAGGTATCGAGATGTTCAGAAAGATCCTCGACTATGCTGAGGCAGGCGACAACATCGGTTGTCTTCTTCGTGGTATTGAGCGTACAGGTGTAGAAAGAGGACAGGTTCTTTCTAAGCCGGGTTCAATTCACCCACATACAAAGTTCCGTGGCCAGGTTTATGTTCTTAATAAGGACGAGGGTGGCCGTCATACTCCTTTCTTCAACAACTATCGTCCTCAGTTCTACTTCAGAACAACAGACGTTACAGGTGTTATTACACTTCCTGAAGGCACAGAGATGTGCATGCCGGGTGATAACGTAGAGATGAACGTTGAGCTTATCACTCCGATCGCTATCGAAGAAGGTCTTCGTTTCGCTATCCGTGAGGGTGGACGTACAGTTGGTTCAGGCGTTGTTACTGCTATCAACGAATAATCCTTAACGGTTTATTGAAACTTTAAGAATCAAAGCTCCGAAGTCGTAAGACTTCGGGGCTTTTTTTGTACTAAATTTACAATGATTTTATACTTTATTTTCCTTTACAGAATGTGTTGATTGAAGTAAAATATTACTATGTATGTGAGTTCGTTTTAAACTTACAGATTGTACTAAAAGGAGAAATATTATGGCACCCAGATACAAGAGAATACTTCTTAAACTTTCAGGTGAAGTATTGGCAGGTGACGCAGGTCACGGATTTGATTTTGATGTTATCATAAATATATGTGAGGCTATAAAGAAGGTTTCAGAGCAGGGAGTTGAAGTCGGTATTGTTATAGGCGGAGGAAACTTCTGGAGAGGACGTTCTTCCGGCAGTATGGACAGGGTTCGTGCAGACTCAATAGGTATGCTCGGAACAGTTATGAATTCAATTGCCGTAGCTGACACTCTCATAGGAATGGGAGTTTCGGCAAAGGTATATTCATCAATTGCCATGGAACCGATAGCAAAGAGATTTAATGCTCATGAAGCAAGACACGAACTTTCAAAGGGAAAGGTTACTATATTCGGAGGCGGAACCGGAAGCCCGTTCTTCTCAACGGATACTACTGCTGCACTCAGAGCGGCTGAGATTGAGGCTGAGGTTATTTTCAAAGCGACAAACGTTGACGGCGTTTATGATAAGGATCCGAATAAGTTTGCCGACGCTGTGAAGTTTGATACATTGACACAGACGGATCTTCTCAACAAAGGGCTTACGGTTATGGATGCCGCTGCTGCAAGTCTTTGCAGAGATAACGGAATAGATATATTTGTGTTCAATCTTACAGATCCTGAGAATATTGTCAGAGCTGTAAACGGAGAAAATATCGGAACACTTGTTTCAAGTAAGTAATTTTTTTAAATAAAATCAGAGGTGAAAAACATGGAAACAGTTTTTGCAAAAACAGAAGAAAGAATGGGAAAGGCTATTGATTCCTTAAACCATGATTACGCTGCAATACGTGCCGGACGTGCAAATCCCGGTGTTCTTGATAAAGTTGAAATTGATTATTACGGCGTTCCGACCCCTATAAATCAGGTTGCCGCTGTAAGTGTCTCGGAGGCTCGTGTACTTGTTATTCAGCCATGGGATAAGAACATGATTCAGCCGATTGAAAAAGCCATTCAGGCTTCTGACATCGGAATCAATCCTATGAACGACGGAAATGTTATCCGTCTTACATTCCCGGCTCTTACCGAGGACAGACGACGTGAAATTGCAAAAGAAATCTCAAAGAGATCCGAAGAGGCAAAGGTTGCAATAAGAAATGTGCGCCGTGACGGTATGGACGCTCTGAAGAAGCTTAAAAAAGATAATACAATTACCGAAGACGACCAAAAAAACGGTGAGGAAAAGCTTCAGAAAATAACCGATAAAAAAATAAAAGAAATTGAAGAAATTGCCGCAGCAAAAGAAAAAGAAGTAATGTCTGTATAATTTTCAGTTGATAGGTGACGGGGGCAAATCAAAAGTTCCCGCACCTATATTTCATTATTGAGAGGTGAATGGATTTTGGCTGACTTACCACCAAAAGAGTTTATACCGCGCCATATCGGTATTATTATGGACGGAAACGGCAGATGGGCGAAGATGCGCGGACTTGAGCGCTCAAAGGGCCATGTTGAGGGTGCTAAAACCTTTCGCAGGATAAGTGACTACTGTCATGAGATAGGCGTTGAGGTTGTGACCTTTTATGCTTTTTCAACAGAAAACTGGAAACGGCCGATCAGCGAAGTTACTGCTATAATGAAGCTTTTTAAGGAGTACCTCACAGAGGCAGATGAAATAAAATTTGACAGACAAAAAAGCGGCTATGTATTGAGGTTTTTGGGAGATACATCGGCTATTCCGAAAGAGCTTCAAAGACTTGTTGAAACAACGCAGCTTTCTGCAACCGAAAAGGATACCACTATAGTAAATATTGCACTTAACTATGGCGGAAGGCAGGAAATAGTTCACGCAGTAAGAGAACTCGGTGAACTTGTGAAAAGGGGAGAACTTGACCCGGCGAAGATAACAGAAGAGGATATTTCAAATCATCTTTATACTGCCGGAATGCCTGATCCCGATCTTATTATCAGACCGAGCGGCGAACTCAGACTTTCAAATTTTCTGACATATCAGTCAGCTTATTCGGAGCTCTGGTTTTCAGATGTTCTCTGGCCTGATTTTACGACCGATGACCTTGATCGTGCCATTATGGATTATGCAAGGCGTAACAGACGCTTTGGAGGAGTATAATTTATGAAAAAAAGAGTTATTTCCGGAGTTGTAATAGCAATCATTCTTATTGCAGTCTGGACACAGATTTTCAATCCGATTTTTGATATCTTCTTTGGTATTCTTGCTGCCGCTGCCTGTTATGAGATAACAAAAGCAGTCGGACTTAAGAACAAGGAAATTCAGATTGTTGCAATTATGTTTGCCGGAATTTTGGCAGTAGGAGTTATTTATGCTTCCAAATTCCCTGTAAGCCTGCTTTGTATCATTTACATGATCTTCCTTGTAATGATGACTGTGATTCATAACAGTGAGGTTACATTTGAACAGATTGCGGCAACTGTGTATGCATCCTTTATCATACCTATTGCATTTTCTTTTGCGGGTCTTATAGCGGACCTTTATAAGGCTTACGACTTTATTGATAAGCGCGAATGTGTTTTCTTTATATGGTTTGCGATTGCCGGCTCACTTTTCACAGACGTTTTCGCACAGCTTTCGGGTATGGCTTTCGGAAAACACAAGATGACTCCTGTCTTAAGCCCGAAAAAAACATGGGAGGGCTCAATAGGCGGAGTTGTATGTGCACTTATACTGAACCTTCTCTGGCTGTTTATCTTTATAAAGTTCTTTGCAGATAAGCCGTTTGCTATTCCTGTATGGTTTTACGTCATTATGTCTCCGATCATCTCTGTTGTAAGCATGTTCGGCGATCTTATGGCTTCGTTTATCAAGAGAAATTACGGTATAAAGGATTATTCAAACCTTATACCGGGTCACGGTGGAATAATGGACAGGTTTGACAGCGTAATTTTAGTTATGCCAGCATTTTATGTAATGATAAGTATTTACGGATTGGTAGTGGCTTAAATGACAGACAGACTCAGTATTTTAGGTTCAACAGGCTCTATTGGTACACAGGCACTTGACGTCGTGAAGAAACATGGGATAGAGGTTGTTGCGCTTACAGCTAACAAAAACTCTGAACTGCTTGAACAACAGGCGCGCGAGTTTTCGCCAAAGATGGTAGCGCTTCTTGATGAGGATGCGGCGGCTGACCTTAGAGTGCGTCTTGCTGACACCGACGTGAAAGTCCTTTCGGGACTTTCCGGTATATGCGAGTGCGCGAGAGCTGATGCAGCTGATACAGTTCTCAATTCTATTGTCGGAATGGCAGGACTGCTTCCGACTCTTGACGCAATTGACGAGAAGAAGAATATTGCTCTTGCAAATAAAGAGACACTTGTTGCCGGCGGACAGCTCGTTATGAATGCCGCAAAAGAAAAAGGTGTAAACATCTATCCTGTGGACAGTGAGCACTCGGCAATTTTCCAGTGTCTTAAAGGCGCTCCTAAAGACAGAGCACTTAAAAGGATATTGCTCACAGCTTCCGGCGGACCTTTCTTCGGAAAAACACGCGAAGAATTGCAGCATGTAACAGCAGAGCAGGCGCTCAAACATCCGAACTGGGATATGGGTGCCAAAATAACAATTGATTCCGCGACAATGATGAATAAGGGCCTTGAAATTATTGAGGCATGTTGGTTATTCGGTGTTTCGGAGGATAAAATAAAAGTTGTAGTACACAGGGAGAGTATCATTCACAGTGCGGTCGAGTTTGATGACAATGCAATAATCGCTCAACTCGGACTTCCTGACATGAGAATACCCATTCAGTACGCTCTGACATATCCAAACAGATACGAATCTCCGACGGGCGAAGTTGATCTTGCAGCACTTGCAACCCTTCACTTTGCGGAGCCTGACTATGAAACCTTCGATTGCCTTTCAATCTGCCGTGAGGCGATAAGGCGCGGCGGACTTTATCCTTGTGCGGCAAACTCTGCAAATGAACAGGCCAATGCTCTGTTCCGTAAAGGCAAAATAGGATTTCTTGAAATCGGAGAACTCGTGGGCGAGGTAATGGAGGCGTGTGAAAACATTGAGGACTATACATTGTCGGATGTTATGGCTGCTGACAGAATTGCACGTGAGCTTGTTATGAGTAAGGTATAAGCAAAATGGTATAAAATACAATTGAGGGGGAAGCGGATGCTTTCAATAATCTGGGCGAAAGTATGGCCCGTCTTGGTGGCGATTCTTTTCTTTGGTGTCATTATCATGACACACGAGCTTGGACATTTTACATTTGCAAAGCTCTTTAAAGTAAAAATAAATGAATTTTCAGTCGGTATGGGTCCTGCTATCTTAAAAAAACGGAAAAAAGATACCGATTATTCCCTTCGACTCCTTCCTATCGGCGGCTATGTTGCCATGGAGGGTGAGGATGAAGACAGTTCGGATGAAAATTCTTTCAACAACAAGCCGGCGTGGCAGAGGGCAATTATAATTATCGCAGGTGCCACCGTAAACATAATAACCGGTTTTATCATAATGGCGATAATTCTCGGAAACTCAACTCTTATAGGAACTCCCGAAATTGCCGAATTTTCAGACGGCGCCGCGAGTGAGGTCGGCGGTCTTAAGGTCGGAGACAGGATAGTTGCCATAGGTGATGACAAGGTCTACACAGAGTATGATATGTCATATTTTATGATGCGTGATAAGGATGCGGTGATAGACTTTATCGTTGAGCGTGACGGTGAGCTTGTCAATGTAAAATCCGTAAAATTTGATACCCGGGAAGTTGAGGGCCAGACAGTTGTTGTATACGACTTCTCTATTGTCGGAGTTGAACCTACCTTTAAAACAGTGGCAAAGTATTCAATTCTCGATTCGCTCTCAATAGCGAGGATTGTATGGTCAAGTCTGTTTGATATACTGACGATGAATTTCAGTCTTAATGAGCTTTCGGGACCTATAGGAACAGTCGAAATCATAGCTGATACTACGACAAATGCCGTAGAGACAATGGATTTTTCATCTCTTTTAACTATTATGGCATTTATAGCTATAAATATCGGTGTATTCAATCTTATTCCTTTTCCGGCTCTTGACGGCGGAAGATTCATTCTTATAATTTTTGAAGGTATAACAGGTAAGAAGGTTCCGGCAAGAGTTGAAGCTGCCATAAACAGCGCAGGACTTATCTTTCTTCTCGGTCTTATGGCCGTAGTTACGGTAAATGATATTTTTAAATTGTTCTAACGGTTTTGTAAAAAAACGGGGTGTAAAAAATGGAGTTTATAAAGTACAGACGAAACTGCAGACAGGTTGATGTCGGCGGTGTGAAAATAGGCGGAGGTGCACCGGTTGCCATTCAGTCAATGTTGAATGCGCCCGCAGGGGACCTTGAGGCAAACGTAAAACAGGCAATGGCTTTAAAGGATGCCGGATGTCAGATAATAAGACTTGCTGTTTCAAATATGGCTGACGTTGAAATTGTTGCCAAACTTAAAGAGGTCATAGATGTCCCACTTGTTGCGGATATCCATTTTGACTATAAAATTGCGCTTGCTTCAATTGATGCGGGAATAGACAAGATAAGAATTAATCCCGGTCATATTGGCGGTAAGGAAAATGTTGAAAAGGTTGTTGCCGCTTGTAAGCCGCGCGGTATACCCATAAGAATAGGTGTAAATTCGGGCTCTGTTGAAAAAGAACTTCTTGAAAAATATGGTGGTCCGACGCCTGAAGCTATGGCGGAAAGTGCTCTCGGACATGCCAAAATTCTTGAAGAATGTGACTTTTACGATACGGTTATTTCCATAAAATCGTCAGATGTACGAAACACGATAAAGGCATACAGAATCGTTGCCGAAAATTGTGATTATCCGCTTCATCTCGGTGTTACGGAAGCCGGAACGGAGCGTATGGGTCTTATAAAATCATCTGTAGGCATAGGCTCGCTTCTTGCTGACGGAATAGGAGACACAATCCGTGTATCTCTTACCGCTGACCCGGTAAAAGAGATTTACGCTGCAAAGGATCTACTCAAATCACTCGAACTTCTTCCGGGAGAGCCGCAGCTCATCTCATGTCCTACGTGCGGAAGAACTCAGATTGACCTTATATCTATAGCAAATGAGGTCGAAGAGCGTTTGCGCTATGTACATAAACCGATAAGAGTTGCGGTAATGGGGTGTCCGGTAAACGGTCCCGGAGAGGCAAAAAATGCAGACATTGGAATTGCCGGCGGAAAAGGTTGCGGCCTTATATTTGAAAAAGGTGAAATTTTAAGGAAGGTTCCGGAGGAACAACTCATTGACGAGTTGTTCAAAGAAATTGAAAGGTTATAAATAATGCAGGACACTTCAGAAAGAAAAACTATTGAGGATGTGTTTTATCCGTTCCTGACTACAACATATCCAAAAGAATTCAAGGAATCAAAAATAATCAGTATGAGTATAAATAAGCAGACAAGGAACCTTTCCCTGTCTGCTGTTTGTCCTGCTTTTTTTGATGATAAAGAAAATGTTATAAACAGTTTTATAAGTATGATAAAGGGCGGCCTGTCGCTGAATGAGGTTGAAGTTGAGTTGAATTTTGATGAGGCGGCAGGTATAGCAGACACTGCCGAGGGTGTTCCGGCTTTGACGGGTGAAGATATCCCGCTGCCGGCGGATGATGATGTTCCGCCGCCGCCCGAAGATATTGCCGAGTCCTCCGAACAGCCTCAAACAAGTGAGGACCTTTTCAAGAAGCTGAAAGAGCTTCAGGATAGAGCCGACGCGGAGCTTCGTGCGGAGAAATCAAAAAAGGCGGAAGAAGCCGAAGCGGATCCGAAAAAGCCGCATAAAATTGTGGATGGAATACCGCTCTATCTTGAAACTGCACAGATGATATTCGGAAGCAAGATAGGAAAAGCTCCGAAGCCCATATCAGATGTTCATTTTGATGACGGGCAGGTTGTAATCTGGGGAGATATGTTCGGTCTTGAAATAAGAGAGACACGAGACAAGAGAAGCAAGATTATCAATTTTGCCGTGACTGACCATACGAATTCTTATCCCATAAAGATATTCGGTCGCGCGGGAGAGGTGGAGAGCCTTTGCGCAAGTCTTGAAAAGGGTGCCAAGAGCGGACTTACGCTTATCATCCGCGGTGACGTTATTTATGACAACTATAAGAAAGAATACGTGATAGACGCAAAGGCTATCGCGAAGATAAAGAAAATTCCGAGGCTTGATGAAGCACCGGAAAAACGTGTGGAGCTTCATATGCATAGCAATATGTCTATGATGGACGCGATGACGGATGCCGGAAAACTCGTCTCCCGCGCCGCAGAGTGGGGTCATAGAGCTGTTGCCATTACCGATCACGGTGTGCTTCAGGGATACCCTGCAGCGTTTGATGCCGCAAGCAAAACGGGAATAAAGGTTATCTACGGCGTTGAGTCATATACATATGATGACATACGCGAGGGTGCGCCGAAAACGTGGGAGGACATCCTTCAAAGTCTCAAAGATAAGAAAACAAGAACATATCATCAGATAATCCTTGTTCTCAACAATACCGGACTTAAGAATCTCTATGAACTTGTTTCAAAGGCACACACTGAAAATTTCTATAAAAAGCCCATAACACTTAAATCTGAGCTTGCAAAACACAGAGAAGGCTTGCTTATCGGAACGGCCTGTGAAGCAGGAGAACTTTACAGGGCAATTGAGAATAATGAGGGCGATGTACGTATTCGGGAAATAGTGGATTTCTATGATTATATGGAAATTCAGCCTGACGGAAACAATGCATTCAAGCTCAGACCCACATACATAAAGGACAAGGTAACAAAAGAAGAAAGAGAAGTTCCTCCGAAATTCAATTCGGAAGAGGAATTACATGAGATAAACAGAAAAATAATCGAGCTTGCGGACAAGGCGGGGAAGCTGTGCGTCGCAACCGGCGACGTACATTTCCTTGAGCCGGAGGATGCAAAGTTCAGGTGTATTCTCATGTCGGGGCAGGGATTTAGGGATGCTGAGATGCAGCCTCCGCTGTATTTTAAGACAACGGATGAAATGCTGAGTGATTTTTCATACCTGCCAAAGGAAACAGCCCGCAGGGTTGTTATTGAAAATCCGAATAAAATTGCCGATATGGTGGAGACAATACGCCCTGTTCCTGCGGGCAGCTTCCCGCCGTCAATTGACGGTGCCGAGGAACAACTGCAAAAGCTCTGTTGGGACAAGGCAAAGGAACTTTACGGAGATCCTGTTCCGGAGTATGTTTCAAAGCGTCTTTCAAAGGAACTTGACTCTATCATAAAGCACGGATTCGCCGTACTTTATATGATTGCGCAGAAGCTTGTTAAGGACTCCGAGGATCACGGTTATCATGTCGGATCAAGAGGATCCGTAGGCTCGTCATTTGTTGCTCACGCGTCCGGAATATCCGAGGTTAATCCGCTTGCACCTCATTACCGCTGTACAAATCCGGAGTGTAAACACACGGAATTTTTCTTAAACGGTGAAGTCGGATCGGGTTATGACCTTCCTCCGAAAAACTGTCCGCTTTGCGCAACTCCTATGTGGCGTGACGGTCATGATATTCCGTTTGAAACATTCCTCGGATTTAAAGGTGATAAATCGCCGGATATTGACCTTAACTTCTCCGGTGAGTACCAGTCATCCGCACACAGATATACTATAGAGCTTTTCGGTGAGGATCACGTGTTCAAAGCCGGAACGGTTGCTACAGTTGCAGATAAAACCGCATACGGATATGTGAAAAAGTATCTCGAAGAAAAAGGAATCGTGTGTAATTCGGCTGAAATTCAACGTCTTACAGACGGCTGCACAGGCGTAAAACGTACCACGGGCCAGCACCCGGGAGGCATGGTTGTTGTACCGAATGCGTATGAAGTTTCAGACTTTACCGCAGTTCAGTACCCTGCAGACGATGCAGACAAGGGAATGAAGACAACACACTTCGACTTCCACTTTTTACACGATACTATTCTCAAACTTGATAACCTCGGGCACGATGTTCCGACCATGTATAAGTATCTTGAGGACATGACCGGAATTCCGGTTATGGATGTTGATATATGCGACCCGAAGATATATGAACTCTTTACGAGTCCGCGCCCGCTCGGCGTTGAGCCTGAGGATATAGAATGTGAAACCGGTACGCTCTCAATTCCCGAAATGGGCACGAATTTTGTTCGTGGAATGCTCATGGAATGTAAACCTAAGAACTTCTCGGATTTGCTCCAGATATCCGGACTTTCACACGGTACGGACGTATGGCTCGGAAATGCGCAGGAGCTTATTCATGACGGAACGTGTACGATTTCAGAGGTTATCGGAACACGTGACAACATAATGGTCGGACTTATGCACTACGGTCTTGAGCCGGATATGGCGTTCAAGATTATGGAGATTGTAAGAAAGGGAAAGGCCACGAAGCTTCTTACCGAGGAGCATGTAAAGGCGATGAAGGACAACAATGTACCACAGTGGTATATCGACTCCTGTTACAAGATAAAATACATGTTCCCGAAAGCCCATGCAGCAGCATACGTAAGCGCTGCTTTAAGGCTTGCATGGTATAAGCTCTACAAACCGGTAGAGTACTACTCCACTTTTCTCACTGTACGCGGTGAAGACCTTGATGCGGTATCTATCATGTCCGGCAAGGACTATGTAAGAAACAAAATGCATGCTATAACCGCAAAGGGAAAAGAGGCAACCGCAAAGGAACTTTCAGAGTATACAGGACTTCAGGTTGTGCTTGAAATGCTTGCACGCGGAATTGAATTTTTGCCTATAGACCTCTATAAGTCAAGAGGAACCGTGTATACGGTTGAAGACGGAAAGATACGGCTTGCCTTTTCCTCAATCAAAGGCCTCGGCGCATCTGCCGCAAACTCTCTTGAAGCCGCCAAAGACGACGGAGAGGGTGAGTATCTTTCGGTGGATGATATCCAAAGACGTTCCGGTATATCGAGTGCGGTTGTTACGTCTCTTCGTGAGCTGGGTGCGCTTGATGGGATACCCGAGAGCAGCCAGATGTCGTTCTTTTGATAAAATCTTATTCAAAAAACGCCAAAAGCCTACAAATGTAACGTTTTTGGCGTTTTGTCTAGTTTTTGTGCAATGCCTTTAATCATCGTTGAATTTTTTTGTAGGTTTTGCACACAACTTTTACATTTTTTTCTTTTTTTAGTCAATTGAAATTTTGATATATTTTTCTGTATAATCAACTCGTTATCTAATATGGGGAGGAGCCTACACAATTATGATTGGACTCGGAAAATGGAGCCTTGATATCCAATTACCTTTTCTCAAAGTTCAGCCTGTTCTGATTATTTCCGACAATGACGGAAAGTATGGCTTTACTATTGATTCAAACGGTTTTGGACTTACACCGGCAATAAATCTTATATCTGTATCTGAAAATCAGAATTCACTTATCGTTAAGCATCAAATACCGATGCTCAGTACCGGCGACCTTGAGGCAAGACTTACATTTGAAGGAAGTTATCTCCGTGGAGAGATGCAGATACCTATGGTCGGAAAAATCACGTTTAAGGGAGTAAAGGTGGGCTGATTAGTGGGAAAATTTCAGACCGGAAATCCGCTCTCTGACTTTAAGACATTTCTAAGTGACAATTATCCGCGACTTCAAGGTAAGATTGCGGATTTCAACCGGGAAAGCATAGACAATGCACCCTCATCCTTTGTAAAAACGATGGGCTATTTTACCCATGTAAACTCAGGCGGAAAAATGCTCCGTGGCGTTCTTGCAAATATGGGATACTACATATGCGGCGGAGAGGATATTGAATACTCAGATGAGCTTGCCTTATCTCTTGAAGTATTCCAGTCATCTATTCTTATCCACGACGATCTTCTTGACCATGGGAATACACGCCGCGGAAAGGAAACCGTCCACGTAAGAATTTTCAATGAGTTCAACATAAGCAATGCAAAAGTCCTTGAGGAGAGCCCCGACATAATGAAGGATCTCACCAACGGAGTTTCGGTTGCGCTCGGCTATGTCGGACTTTACATGGCATATGAAAAGCTTCTTAAAGCGTATATCGGAAATCCGAACCTTGTGCGGCTTCTCCACGAGTATAACGACATGGTTATAAAGACCGTTGAGGGAGGTATTATGGACGTTATCGTTCCGTTTCAGGAACGTTATAAAGACCAGATACCCGTAAAAAGCCCGTCAGAACTTGATCCGTATGACGTGATTGAGCAGCTTGCGCTCCTTAAAACAGCCTACTATACCACTATGGGACCTCTCATTCTCGGTATGATACTTAAAGGTGCCACTGTCGACCAAACACTCAAAGTTTCTGAGATAATGCTTGACGCGGGACTTGCCTTCCAAATTCAGGACGATATCCTCGGTATTTATGCTGACTGGAAGGATCTCGGAAAGGATGTCGGAGCCGACGTTGCCGAGTTCAAGCAGACGTTCCTCTACGTTTATGTCAAGAAAAATTGTCCGGATGCACTTGAGGAGCTCTCAAAGTACTACGGCAATGCAAACATCACCGATGATGAAGTTATCCGTGTACAGCAGATCTTTGACGAGACGGGAGCACATAAATTTGCGGAAGATAAGATGAACTTTCATTACAACCGTGCAAAAGAAAACCTTGAAAAGATTGACTTCCTTGATGATGAGGGCAAATCCCTTATTCTCGGATTTATACTTTATCTTGAGCAGAGAAAAAAATAAAAAGATAAAACAAAGCCGTGATTCACTTGTTTTGAATCACGGCTTTTTAATGTAAAAATATAAGGTTTAGTACATCTCATCCTTATTGCTGTTGAGAAGCGTGTCAAAGTCCATCTGAAGGAATTTGATTTCGTTTCTTGTTTCCTCAGGTCCATCCGAGAGTTCATAAACCTCGTTTGCGATAAGCTCTACAAGACGCGGATATTGGGAGAGGATTTTATGAAAGCGTTTCTTGTTTCTGCTGTGTTTAAGTGTGGAGATATACTCATGAAGCTCCGTGGAATATTCGAAGACTTTTTCTTTGTTGAACGGGATATCCGGCGTGATGTTTCCGAAAGAGGTATATAGCTTTTTGATTTTGCCCTGAATTCCGCGGATATAGTTTGCGGTTATTAAAGTGTTTACAACATCATATGTAAAGAGGAACAGTGCCGCAACGGCAATGTACTTTATTTCTTTTTCCTCGAAAACACCGAAGATATTTTTTTCAACAAACGGGTGTACGTAATGCATGAATACTACGGAGAGTACCGTCCACATGATCGAATGCTTAAGACAGATTCTGCCGTTTAAGTTTAGAAATTCATTCTTGTAGTCCCACCATCTTGCATTGAAAAGCTTTTCCATGATGAAACTTGTCATATACTCAACAAAATCGCATGCGACGACACCGACTAATGCGAGGAGAATCGGCTTGTCGGTAAGGGGCGTAAGCGTTATGAGCATGGTTGTTGCCGTAAAGCCGTAGATGGGACATATGGGGCCGCCGAAAAATCCGCGGTTTGTAAGTGTAAATTTCTTGTTTTTTTCGGTGTTTACTATAGTGCAGTATGTCACTTCAAGTGCCCATCCCACACAAGAGTAGAATAAAAAGTATAGAAAATAGAGGGAAATCTTATAAATCATTTACGGGTCTCTCCTGTAATTCTCCGGGTATTTCTTAAACTTTCGCATGGTTTCCTTTGTTGCACAGTACTTGTCCACAAGCGTTACAACCCACGATTCTCTGTAGTGGGGCGGGGTCGGGGTAAGCGGCCACATGTGGCGGTGAATGATATCCTCCTCAAGCTTTGAAAGCTCTGTAAGCTCTCTTGCATTTTTCAGAGCGAATCCCGGGTGTCTGTAGCCGTGAAATCTGTGGGAGGGATCAGGATCATGCCAGTCATAGTAAACGAGGTCATGAAGCAGACCGGCTCTTGCGGCGGCCCTGAAATTCCACCCGAGGATTTTACAGAGTTTATAGGCGATGTATGATACGCACAATGTATGCTCAAATGTAGTGATATCACTGTGCTGTATATTTTTTTTCATATACTGAACTTCTTTGAGGTCAAGAAGATCTCCGACAAGTTCCATATAATCAGCGTCATCATCTTTGTCCAGGTTGAAAGCGTGGGCATAATATTTGCGTAAAAAGCGCAGCGCAAATATAAGCTTTATTATCTTGTTTTTTTCCATTTTTCACCCTGCTTTCATTTCGTGGTTTAACAATGCCATATGATTATAATATAAAGGATGTAATAAATATACTAAAAAATTACAAAATTTTTATTACGCCCTCTAAATAATTCTTGAAGCAATGTAGTATTCGGAGTATAATTATCCCAAATTGTCTAAAGCGCGTAGCGCTGTTTCGGAGGTATATTATGCTTGGCAGATTTGTCAGAGTAAAGGTAACAACTCCGATTTTTTCTAAAGATGATAAAGGAATAGTCTATAGTCTGAACTTCGGGGAAATTGATTTTGTTACCTCAAATGCCCGCACGAAGCTCAAAGCGTTTGTACTTGGGATAAATCACCCCGTAAAAACATTTGATGGGCGTATTGTTGCTTCGTTTGAAAAAAGTGGAGAAACTTATTATATTGTTGCACCAAAGAGCAAAAAATATATTATCCACGAGATAAGTGACGCATTGCAATTTTTCGGTGCGGAAAACATACAGTGTCTTTATGAGCACTCATGCGGTGCCATAGTTTTCAGAAAGATAAACAATGAGTATCGCTACCTCATAATAAAGAATCGCAGAAGTGTTCATTGGAGTTTTCCAAAGGGCCATGTCGAACGCGGTGAAACCGATGAGGATACCGCACGACGAGAGGTGTTCGAGGAAGCCGGAATTAAGATAGAAATAATTCCCGGGTTTAAAAGCACTTCCGAGTATATGATTCAGGGCAGAGTAGAAAAAACCGTAAACATTTTTGTTGCGACAACTAAGGATACCAACACGGTTATTCAGGAGTCCGAAATTGAGGACTACGCATGGTTGTCATTTGAAAACAGCCTTAAGAGGCTTCGCTTTGATAATGATAAGAAAATTCTTACGGATGCGCGTGATTTTCTCATTTCAAAAGGTCTTGTTGAATAAATTTTAATATGCCTTACTTAAATTTTTATTAAATAAAGGAGATAGCTCAAAATGACAGAAAGTCTCGCACAGACACTTGTTGAGTTCTTCAACGGTGCATTTTCAGATGGTTTTGCATATAAAAATGAACTCATCATTTTTATTATTTCCATGCTGCCGATTCTTGAACTGCGCGGAGGTCTTATAGCAGCAAGCCTTTTGCACGTAAAACTCATACCGGCAATGATTATCTGCTATGTCGGAAACATTCTTCCTATACCGTTCATTCTTCTTTTCATAAAGAAGATCTTTGCGTGGATGAAGAAACACGGAATTCTTGTAAATTTGGTTGAGAAGCTTGAAAAGCGCGGACTTGAAAAGGGTGAAAAGGTTAAAGAAAGCCGCTGGATACAGCTCGGACTTCTTACCTTTGTGGCTGTACCTCTTCCGGGTACAGGCGGTTGGACAGGCGCTCTTATTGCAAGTCTCCTCAACATGAGGATAAAGGATTCTTTCCCGGTTATAGCGGCAGGAGTCGCTATTGCGGGAATAATTGTTGCGGCAATTTCTTACGGGCTTTTCGGAGTTCTCGGAATTGTCTGACAGGGTTAGATAGGTTTGTGTCTTTATTATATTTTAGGATTATTTTATTAGCTCCGGGAACTTTTTAAAACAGGTTTGCGGAGCTTTTTTAAGGTGATTGTATGGCTATTATAGGTATTGATCTCGGAACCACAAACAGTCTTGTGTGTGTATTTCGAAACGGAAAGAGCGAACTCATACCGAATGCACACGGAGAGTATCTTACGCCGTCGTGCATAGGTATTGACGATGACGGAGAAAAGATCCTTGTAGGAAAAATTGCAAAGGACAGGCTTATTTCTCATCCGTCACTCACCACATCCGGTTTTAAGCGATTCATGGGAACGGACAAAAAAATCACAATAGGTAATAAGACTTTTACCGCTCCCGAGTTGTCATCTTTTGTTATAAGACAGCTCAAAGAGGACGCCGAGAGCTATCTCGGTGAAGCTGTGACGGAAGCCGTTATCTCCGTTCCCGCATATTTTGATGATAACGGAAGAAATGCGACAAAGCTTGCGGGAGAGATTGCCGGACTCAAGGTTGAGCGAATCATAAATGAGCCGTCCGCCGCAGCGCTTGCGTACAAATCCGACTCTTCGGAGGACGCAACATTTTTGGTTGTTGACCTTGGCGGCGGAACTCTTGACGTCTCGGTTGTGGATACATTTGAAAATATCATCGAAATAATATCCGTGTCGGGCGATAACCATCTCGGCGGCGATGATTTCAATGAAAAAATAGCGGAATATTTCTGTAAAGCAAATGGCCTTGACATATCAAAACTTACACCTGATGCCAAGGCAATCATCATAAAACAAGCCGAGATGTGCAAAATCGCCCTAAATACAACCGAGCCCGTCATCATGGCCGCGACGGTGAACGGCGAAAATTATGTTACACCTCTTGATAACAAGAAGCTTGTCGAAATCTGTGCAGAATTGTTCAAGCGCATAGAGCGACCTATCGCTCATGCCCTCCACGATTCTTCTCTCACCGCTCGGAATATTGACTATGTTGTCATGGTAGGCGGCTCGTCAAAGATGATAACGGTGAAAAAATACATTGAGCATCTCCTCGGCTGTGAGATGAAATTTTCAATTGACCCTGACAAGGTCGTAGCCATTGGAGCGGGAATTGTATCCGGAATAAAGTCGAGACAGGAGGAGATAAAGGATACTATCCTGACGGATATCTGTCCCTTTACTCTCGGAACCAATATCATCAACAAGGCAAAAGAGGAGGATCCTTTATTTTCACCGATAATCGAACGAAATTCAACGCTTCCCGCAAGCCGTATGGGAACATACTGTACCGCGAGCAATAACCAGACAGAGATGAAGTTTGATATACTTCAGGGGGAGAGTATGTATTGCCGTGACAACATACTTCTCGGAACTGTTATGATAAAGGTCCCGAAGGGCCCTGCAGGTAAAGAGAGTGCGGACGTAAGATTTACATATGACATAAACGGAATCCTTGAAGTTGACATAAAGTGTAACTCTACGGGTGAGACCACGAAAAAGGTCATCATAAACAAGAACATTACACTGACCGAGGATGAGATAAAGGCGAAATGTGCCGAACTCCAGAAAATAAAGATTCTTCCGCGTGATGAGGAGATAAACAAGGCTCTTATCGCAAGAGCGGAACGTATTTACGCGGAGAGCTTCGGGGAGTTTCGCGAGATAATTCACCGAAACACGGATGTCTTTATGAGCCATCTTTCAACCCAAGACGATAAACTCATCAGGCGTTCAAGGAAATGCTTTGAGCAATTCCTTGACGCTGCCGAAAGCAGGGAAGAATCATTCGATGTCTTCCTGCGCGACTTTGATTTTGATGAAGATGACGACGATGATTTTGACGAAAACGACTAGTATTTTTGATAAAGGATATGTTACAGATGGATTGCTGGAAAGTTCTCGGGATTAAACCCACCAACAATTTAAAAGCGATAAAAAGGGCATATGCCGCAAAGTCAAGAGAAGTTCATCCTGAGGAACATCCGGAGGAATTTCGGCTTTTGCATGACTCTTATCAAACTGCAATAGAACTGGCAAAAACATACAAAATGGATTTTGATGTTGAGGAAGCCGAAATACATGAGGAACAGGCCGCGACAGCTGACTTAAAAAAAGATACTGATGACCTCTTTGCCGCTATTGACAGCGCAGGTGCATATGAAGCAGCTTACAACTCATCCGGAGATGAGTCTGAGCCCTCAGACGAATCCGGACAAGATGATACCGAAAGTGCCGATGAATCGGATATTGATTTTGATGAAATCCTTGAAAATGCCGATGAAGAACATGCAAGAAAAGTTATTGACGCAACCAATGCGGTTATGAATTCTCTTGATATGGCGGTGTCAGAGCCGAAAGAACGCGAGAGGTTAAGAGCTGTAAAGAATGTTGTTTCAAGTAAGTTTTTCAGTGAATGCTATGATATACCATACTTTGCAGGTGAGCTTACAGATTTTGTGAAGACACACCATGACTTGACAGATGCATTTTACGGAACCATGTACAATGCTTTGAGGTTTGACATCCTTGAAATGCGCGAACAAAAGGGGATGTATGAAGAACTTTTCTTCATTTTTACCCATCGCGGAAAAACGGGTGTATATGCCTTAAGATTTGCAAATCAGATGTATGAGCCGAGCTTTGAGGAGAGCAAACCATTTTGGAACCCCAAGGCACGAATAAAGGAACTGCGTTACTTTTCAAGAGTCACAATTGCGACTGCGTTTGTACCGATTGATTTTGTACTTATTTGGGTACTCGGTGAGATGTATAAGGAAAGCGATGCAAATTTCTTTATAACACTCATAGCATCAATTGCCGCGCCGATTGTGCTTGTTTACTTCCTTATCGTAAACACAATTATTTTTATAAAATCACGCGTAACGGGGGAAAAACCGATTAAGTTTAAGTCTCGCAGAGGCGAATTGAATCTGACTGCAATATTTATAACTGTTGTATTTATTGACATATGGTTCTTTGCCCTTGCTTTGCTTTGTGCCATGTAACTGAAACTAACCCTCCGATTCATAAAGAATCGGAGGGTCTTGTTGTGTAATTATTTAATTGTTTTTTTGTTGCTTATTTAAGGTTGGCATTGCGGCGGAACATCTCATCCATGTAATCAAAGAACTCATCATGCGGGATATGTGCACCGTTCCATGAGAGATGACACTGGTGAGCGGTTGGCATGTTGTACCAGATACCCGGTTTGAGCTTCTTGTCAGGTGAGTATTCTTCCTGAGGTGCGTTGAAAGGAGCACGCTGCCCGAGTACGTTTACAAAGCCGTCGTTTAAAAGCCACTCCTTCTTCTTGTGGTGCTTCTTGTAAACCTTGGACATCTCCTTGGACCATGCACTTCCGGTTACCCAGCCTGCAAAGTAAGGAACGAAGTTCATAGCGCTCCAGATAGGCTTGTGCTCGTTCTTGAAGAGTTTTTTCTTGGATGCCTCTCCGACATATGCGAAGTAATAGGTGTTTTTGTTTGGAACATGGTTCTTGTTGGCTTCTTTCATGTACTCAAGAGTCATCTGCCAGCCGACATTGTCCTCTTTTGCCTTTGAGTAAGCGATTGCGCCGTCACGGTATTCGTCCGGCCTTGCAATATGGGAGAACTTCGGCTTATCCTCGGGATTTGCCGTGATTCCCCACTGGTCAAGCCTCTGATCCCAAAAGTGGGTTATGAATCCCATGTTGCCTATGGTTCCGATGCCGTAGCAAAGGGCTTTTGTAATTTTTTCGTATCTGCCGTTTTCCATGAGAATTGAAGCCATGGTTGTGCCGTTGTTTACTCCGGCGAGAGTTGTAACTGTGTGGAGAAGGTCGCCCTGTCCGCCTTTGAAGAGCGGGGAGAGCTCTGATTTTGGAGTTACTGCTCTTTCTTCTGCAGAGCCGTTTCTGAGCATGTCAGAGAATGCGATAACGAAAGAACCGCCGAGGCTGTGACCTACGATGTTAATCTTCTCGTGGTTGCCCGGCTTACCCCAGTCCTTAAGTACGCCCGGATATGTACGTCCGAAACGTGCATGGCCGAATTTTTCCGAGTGTGCCTTTCCGTAGTCAACTGTGCCGCCCATGAGGTATGCCCAGAGGATACAGCAACGATCCCATGCTGAGTTCCACGGACCGAGCGGTGGGTTGTAAACCTCATAACCCTGCTTCTCAAGATGAGGAATTACCTTGTTTTTTTTGTTCCAGAAAAACTTGAATCCCCAGTAGTAGAGAAGGTAGTCATGAATCCAGTCTCCTTCTCCGAAGCCCATGAAACCATGGAGCAGGACGGTTGGATATTTGTTTGCCATAATTATCTCTCCTTCAAAAAATAATACTATTCAATTATAATGGATGAGGTTACAAAAATACATATGGGATAACTACAAAAATTCCAAAAGCATAATTGGTCAAGTCTACAAAATAAAGAAATGGGGCAATGTATCCCTTGACAAAAGGATACATTACCCTGAAATATCAGAATTATTCGATTACTTTTCAAGCTGATTGATAAGTCTGAAGTGGTTCCTGTAGAGAGGCTGAAGCTGTGAAGCAGGTGTTGGGAGAAGAAATCCGCCGATTACACCGAGGTGGTCATATGGAAGCGGATCATATACGTACCAGATACCCGGCTGAGGTTCGCCCTTGAGGTCATGGAGATCCATGTGCGGTTCATCAAACGGAGCAGTCTCTGAAATGGTTGGAACTACGCCGTCGTTTGCAAGCCAGTGCTCGTCAACCTTCGGGAAATCAGGATCTTTTCTGTACTTACCGATTGAACGTGACATTGGCCAGAATACCGGGCTCATAACAAGACGCGGTGTCTGACGTGGCTTGAGTGAGCAGAATCTCTGAGTTGTTCTGCAGCAAGGCCATGAGAAATAGTAAACGTTCGGAAGAGTTTTAATAGTTGCGTTAACTTCGCTTGCACCCTTAAGTGTAAGGTCATACCAAACGTTGTCGTGGCTTGTCTTGATAAGGTTCTGGTTTGCCTTTGAGAAAGAACGGCTTACAACATGACCCGGCTTATCGCAGTCGATAAGTCCCCACTGTTCCATGTGACTTTCATAGAGCTTTCCGAGAGGGTTGTTACCGCTTATGTTTGCGAGCATGTATGTAACGTCTTCAAGCTTATCCATAACTTCTCTTGCTGAGCTTAAGAGAGTTGTTCCCTCGTGAACGGAAGCAACTGCTGTGATTGAGTGAATCCAGTCAGCTTTGCCGCCTGTGAAGAGTTCGGAAATCTTGCCGTCCTTTGTTGCAGCTTTTTCCTCTTCTGAACCGTAAGCCATGAGAGTAGCGAAAAGTCTGATTGTAGCGCCGCCGAATGAGTGACCTACAAGGTTTACCTTTTTGTCAGGACCGAATCCCGGGAAGAGTGGTTTTTCATAAGTACGTCCGTAACGTTTGTGACCGTACTTCTCTGAGTGAGCAACACCGTAGTCAACCGTACCTCCCATGAGCTGAGCATAAAGTTCGCAGGCTCTGTCCCAAGCACTTGAGTACTTACCTACTGACGGGTCGTACACCTCAAATCCCTGATCGTTGAGGTATGCGGGAAGGCTTCCGGAGAGCATGCCCCAGTACGGGCAGATGAGGTTCATGAACTCATCTTTTCCGAAACCAAGCATTCCGTGTACGAGCACGAAAGGATAGTTTGTCTTAAATTCCATAAATCGTTCAACTCCTAATTGTTTTTTCTGAAAAAGACTCATCCATTATACACTGTACACAAAAACTTTACAACTATTAACGAAAAAGTTCGCATATGTAACAATTTTTACGGATGTAATATTTTTTGCTACAACACACATCGCTACGAGGCAGATATGCTCTCTGAAACTTGACTATATATGTAATATTTGATAAAATACATGGGTATAACAAGTATACTGCTTGAGAGGATTGTGTGACTTTGGACGAGAGAGGTAAGCTTGATTTTCCTGAGGCCGATGAGATAAAAGGTGATAAACGCCTTGAGTCTCTTAAGGCGCACTGGGAATCATTCGTAGCACTTGAAAAAGATGAAAGAAAGAAATACCTTCGTTCCCTTGAGGTTAAGTTCAGCATGAACTCAATGGTAAAGGGAAAAAAGACCGAAGAAGCTACCGAATTTATGACAGATGTGTTCGCCGAAAGAAAAGTCGATGAACAGGAGACTACTATTTTCAACCAGGTTGAAGAACTTAAAAATCACGGTATGAGACGTTCGACGGACAAGAAAAAACGCTGAAACTCGACTGTCGGGGAGACTCGGCAGTTTTGATTTTGTATATAATTTTTACATATGATAAACAAACAATATTTTAAAGGAGGAAATCACGTGGATAAGGGAAAGTTTTACATTACCACGGCCATTGCTTACACCAGTCGTAAGCCACACATAGGAAACACCTATGAAATAGTCCTGACAGACGCACTTGCGAGGTATAAGCGAATGCAGGGATACGATGTTTTCTTCCTTACCGGAACAGATGAGCACGGACAGAAGATTGAGGAGTATGCCAATGCGGCGGGAGTAAGTCCGAAAGAGTATGTTGATAAGGTTTCCGGTGAGATAAGAGAGATCTGCGATCTTCTCAACACAACATATGACAAGTTTATACGTACAACAGATGATTACCACGAAAAAGTTGTACAGAAGATATTCAAGAAGCTTTACGACCAGGGCGATATTTACAAGTCTGAGTATGAAGGACTTTACTGCACACCGTGTGAGTCTTTCTGGACGGAATCACAGCTTGTTGACGGAAAATGTCCCGATTGCGGACGTGAAGTAAAGCCTGCAAAGGAAGAAGCGTATTTCCTGAAACTTTCAAAGTATCAGAAGAGACTTGAGGAGTATATTGAGAGCAACGAGAACTTTATTTTCCCGGAAGCTCGCAAGAAGGAAATGCTCAACAACTTCATAAAGCCGGGTCTTCAGGATCTCTGCGTATCGCGTACAAGCTTTAAGTGGGGTATACCGGTTACTTTTGATGACAAGCATGTTATCTACGTTTGGATAGACGCACTTTCAAACTATATCACCGCTCTCGGTTATGATCCGGACGGTTCATCGGAGCAGTACAAGAAGTACTGGCCGGCTGATGTTCATATCATCGGCAAGGACATTGTAAGATTCCACACCATATACTGGCCTATAATGCTCATGGCACTCGGTGAGCCTCTGCCAAAGCAGGTGTTCGGTCATCCATGGCTTCTTTTCGGTGAGGACAAGATGTCAAAGTCAAAGGGCAATATCATCTATGCCGATGACCTTGTTTCTCTTTTCGGAGTTGATGCGGTTCGCTATTATCTTCTCTCCGAAATGCCTCATGCTGCCGACGGTTCAATAACCTATGACACGATGATAGAGCGTTACAACTCAGATCTTGCAAACACCATAGGAAATCTTGTAAACAGAACAATAGCAATGACAAACAAGTATTTTGACGGTGTTATTCAGGCTCCAACCTTAGCGGCAGGCGATGCTGCCGCAATTGACAACGACCTTGCAGCTGTTTGCACAGATGCCGTAAAGAAGGTAGATGAGCTTCTTTCAAAGTACAGAATTGCAGACGCGCTTGACGTGATTCTCGGAATTGCAAAACGTGCAAATAAGTACATTGATGAGACAGCTCCTTGGGCTCTTGCAAAGGATGAAGCGCAAAAAGAACGTCTCGGAACCGTTCTCTTTAACCTTGTTGAAGCTATAAGATTCTTGGCAGTTCTTCTTACTCCGTTTATGCCGACAACTTCAGACGAGATTTTCTCACAGCTGGGACTTGCCCGTCGCGACTATGATTCGCTTGACACATTTGGCCTTACAGACATGGTCGGCAAAAAGGTGGGAGAGGCAAAGCCGCTTTTCCAACGTGTTGACAAGGAAGAAATGATGAAGACCGTTGCACAGCGCCAGGAAAAGGCTGCTGCACTCGAAAAGGCAAACAATGCAAAGGTGAAAGAACAGCTTGACGAAAAAACAGGCACCATACACCTTTCTGAAATAGCCATTGATGATTTTGCAAAGGTTGAACTCCGCGTCGCAGAGATAAAGGCATGCGAGCCTGTAAAACGTGCAAAGAAGCTTTTAAAGCTCACTCTTGATGACGGAGAGGGAGAGAGAACAGTAGCTTCCGGTATTGCACAGTGGTACGCACCGGATGACCTTGTGGGTCATAAGATTGTTCTTGTGGCAAACTTAAAACCTGCAACCTTATGCGGGGTTAAGTCACAGGGTATGATTCTTGCAGCTGATTGCAACGACGGTAGTGCCAAGGTTATCTTTGTTGATGATTTTGAAACAGGCTCAAAGATAAGATAAAGAGAAATACAATAAGGACAGACAGATGCTTACAAATATTTTTGATACACACGCTCACTATGATGACGATGCCTTCAGCGAGGATGCCGACGAGCTTCTTTCCGGTTTGCCCGACAGAGGTGTTACGGGTGTTGTCACGTGCGGAGTAAATCTTGTTTCTTCAGCAAAGGCACTGGAATTTGCGAAAAAGTATGACTTTGTATACGCCGCACTCGGTTATCATCCCGAAAATATCGGGGATGAGAGAAAGGGTGACCTTGACCTTATAGCGCAGCTTCTCTCAGACGAGAAAAAAGCAGTTGCAGTCGGGGAGATCGGTCTTGATTATTATTATGACAATGCTGCCCCGAAAGAGGAACAGATTGACCTCTTTGAAAGACAGATTGAAATTGCAAAAGATCTTGATTTGCCGATCATAGTACATGACAGAGAAGCCCACGGCGACACCCTTGAGATTCTTAAAAAGTACAAGCCAAAGGGAGTTGTACATTGCTTCTCCGGCTCCGTTGAGATGGCGCGTGAAGTCGTAAAGCTTGGCATGTTTATCGGAATGGGCGGAGTTGTGACTTTCAAAAATTCGAGAAAGGCTATTGAAGTTGTGAGCGATGTCCCGATTGACAGGCTTGTTCTTGAAACCGACTGCCCGTATCTTGCACCCGTTCCGTTTCGCGGAAAAAGAAATGACTCGGGACTTATAGCAAATGTTGCAAAGGTCATAGGAGAGATAAAGGGCATTGATCCTCAAAAGCTTCTTGACATAACATGTGAAAACGCACATGTTCTCTACAACATATAAATTGATTATGGCCTTCCGTTTTGGTAAAATAACGGAAGGCTGTTTTATTGTTTACTTAAGGAACATACAAGGAGCAAATAATGATTAAAAATATTTTTATTGATCTTGACGATACGGTTTTTGATTTCACTAAAGCCGAGAGAATTGCCGTTGCAAAAACGCTTGAGAGCTTTGGACTTGATGCCACGGACGAGGTGCTTGACAGGTACCATGTTCTCAACCTTTATCAGTGGAAACAACTTGAAAAAGGTCTCATAACCAGAGATCAGGTTAAGGTGCGACGCTATGAGAATCTCTTTTTTGAATTCGGAATAAATGCATCGGCGAGTGAAGCTGCAAAAACATACGAACACAATCTCGGTATAGGTCATTATTTTCTTCCGGGCGCAGAGGATTTTCTCAAATGGGCAAGTGAGAAGTATAACCTTTATCTTGTCTCAAACGGAACCGCCGCCGTGCAGGACAGCAGAATTGAAAGCGGCAAAATTGCCCCGCATTTTAAGGGAATATACATATCTGAAAGGCTCGGAAAGAACAAGCCGTCAAAGGAATTTTTTGAATTGGTTTTTGACAACATTATTTCAGATATTGATTGTAAATTCAGTGTGGCAGATAGTATAATCGTAGGTGACAGCCTGACCTCCGACATAAAGGGCGGAAACGGTGTAGGCCTTACGAGTGTGTGGTTTAACATGCGGGCTGAGAAAAATGATACGGATATTGTTCCAAGCTACACCGTAAAAGATTTTGAAGAACTTAAAGGATTGTTGGTAACTTGTTTATAGGAAATGTTGAAATAAAAGGTCCCGCTCTGCTGGCTCCCATGGCAGGAGTGGCAGACAGGGCTTTTCGTGAGCTTTGTATGGACTTTGGCGCGGCAGGAGTTACATCTGAAATGGTAAGCGCCAAAGGCTTCACCATGGGAGACAAAAAAAGTGAGGAACTCCTCACTTTGTCAGAGCGGGAACACCCGGCTGCGGTACAGATTTTCGGCGATGATCCGGAAATTCTGGCAAAAGCGGCGCGCGAGGCAGTGAGGTTTAATCCTGACTGGATAGACATAAATATGGGATGCCCTGCTCCCAAGGTTACCGGGAACGGCGGCGGATCCGCACTTATGAAAAATCCGCAGCTTGCACAGGATATTGCCAGTGCGGTCGTAAATGCCGTGGAGATACCCGTGACTGTCAAGATGCGCACGGGATTTGACAGCGACCACATAAACTGCGTGGAAATTGCAAAGCGTTTTGAGGATGTCGGGGTCGCTGCTCTCACCGTTCACGGCAGAACTCGGGAGCAGATGTACGCGCCGCCGGTAAACTATGACGCAATCCGGGCGGTAAAAGATGCGGTTTCAATACCGGTTATCGGAAACGGAGACATAATTGACGGGCCGAGCGCCGCAAAGATGTTTGAGTACACAAACTGTGATGCCGTTGCCGTAGGGCGCGGTGCGCAGGGCAGGCCCTTTGTGTTCAGTATGATAAATGCATATCTCGGTGAGGAGGCACGCCTAATACCCGAGCCGCCCATGTCCGAGATAATGAGGATTATGTTAAAGCATATAGGCATGCTGTGTGAGTACAAGGGTGAGTACATTGGTATGCGTGAAGCGAGAAAACATGCCGCGTGGTACATAAGAGGTGTGCGCGGCGCTGCCGGTTTCAGGCGGGAAATAGGTATGCTTTCTTCTATGGATGAACTTTCAAGGCTTGCAATTAAGGTCATTGAAGCATCCGCTGAGATTGAGGAATAAAACAAAATAAAGATAATAAATTTTTCAAGGAGGTAATTATAAATGAAGCAGAACGAAATTAAGGTAAAGACAAAGCTTCTCGACGAAAACGGAAATGTCGCAGAGCCCGGCTGGTGTCGCAGCATGCTCTATGATTACAGACGCAAAGATATCAAAACATCACATCTCAGACTTAAGGAGTGGAACTTTTACCAACTCGCAAATGAGCGCTATACCGTTCAGGTTACGGTTGCGGATATTGGACTTGGCGGCGCAGTAACTTTCAGTATTTTTGACAGGATTACAGGAGAAAAGGCCGACGGACTTTCCGCACTTTCACTTCTCACACTCGGCAGATACCGCTTGCCTGAGGAACCGGATGCACCTATGACGTTTAAAAAACGTTCTCCTCTCGGAAAAACATATATTGAGAGTGATCTGCATCATATCCGTATAATAATGAACGGAATCGGTACCAAGGGTATGTTTAAAGCAGATCTTGAGTTCGAAATTCAGGACGGCGCGGAGTATCTGACAATGGCAGTTCCGTTTGAGGAACAGGCGCACTTTTATCTGAATAAAAAGCAACATTGTATGCCTGTACGCGGTGTTGTACAGTTCGGTAAAATGAAGGTGGTATTTGATCCGACAGATACATTCGGAACACTTGACTGGGGACGCGGTGTATGGACTTACCATAATTCATGGTACTGGGGCGGTGGCACTCAAAGACTTTCTGACGGAAAACTTTTCGGTTTTGAGATTGGCTGGGGCTTCGGAAAAATGGAGGCTTTTACGGAAAATACGATTTTTTATGACGGAAAGGTACATAAAATCGGAAATCTTCGCTTAAAGAAGCCGCATAAGCACAGATGGATAACCAAAGAGCATATGAAACCGTGGGTTTTTATCTCCGATGACGGACGCTTTGAGATGACAATGACACCGCAGCTTGACCACCATACAATGCTCGGTATACCTCATGTTTTCGGTATGCATGCACATCAGGTATGGGGAAAATGGAACGGCAATGTAACCCTCGACGACGGTACAAAGCTTGAAATAAGAGATATGACCGCTTTCTGCGAGGATGTGGAAAACCGTTGGTAATTAAAACAAATACTAAAAAAAGGCGCAACAAAGAACCCGAAGAGCAGGACTCTCCGGGTTCTTTGCTTTGAAATATAAAAGTGAAAGGAAAAAATATATGGAAATGTTTTAGAATTAATGAATATTTCCTTATGTTTGAGTTTATTTGTTTATTGAATTCGATTTGTAATTATAAGTTGTTTTGAAGTTTGAATTTTCCGTCATAAATGCCCGCTAGGAGAAAGAGCATCTTGGCTTTGTTAATCTCGCCGGTACGGTAGAACAATTGTCCCATTCTATTAAAAAGCTGTGAGGGATTGTAATAGTTCATGCTGACAAGATTTGCGTTCTGACCGTTCATGTTACCACTCCTTTCTGTTTTGTTGTGACTTAAGTCTAACGGTCTAACCTTAAAGGAGACTTAAATAAAAATTAAAAAACAGTTAAGTTGCCGTAAATAAGAATACCACAGTGTATTTATCACATACGGTCGAAACATGGCTTGTCCCTTGATTTTAGCACCTCTTTTAAGTAAAATTAATCTGTTAAGGAGTGAACTTTATGGAATTTTTTATGCCAACAAAAGTTTATAACGAAAAAAACGTGATAAGAAATCATGCCCGTGAAATTGCATTGCTCGGAAATAAGGCTCTTATTGTTACCGGGAAAACATCGGCGAAAAAATGCGGCGCATTGGATGACGTTATAAGTGCACTCAAGTCTCAAAATATCGGCTGTTCTTTGTATTCCGACATTGAAGAGAACCCTTCAATAGAAACTGTTATGAGGGCGAGAGACTTCGGTATCTCGCAGGGTGCAGATTTTGTTATAGGCATAGGCGGGGGTTCACCCATGGATGCCGCAAAGGCAATTGCGCTTATGATGAAACACGGTGATAAGGGTCCGGACTATCTTTATTTAAAAAATGCCGACTCGTCCGCACTCCCTATTGTTGCCATACCGACCACATGCGGTACGGGCTCAGAGGTTACGGGTATTTCCGTACTCACCATCCATGAGAGGAAGACAAAGTCGGGAATGCCGCATACCCTTTTTCCGACACTGTCTTTGATTGATTCAAGGTATCTCACTTTCGCTCCTATCGGAATTATAAGAAGTACGGCGATGGACGCTTTGTGTCATCTTATAGAGAGTGAGATTAACTCCGATGCAAATGATTTTTCACGTATGCTGTCTGATTCCGGACTTAAACTTTTTTCAAAAGTAAAGAAATGTCTCCTTTCGGGTGATATTTCAGAGGGCGAATATGAGTATCTTTTACGTATGTCAACACTTGCAGGCATGTCGATTGCGCATACGGGTACATCCCTGCCACACGGACTCAGTTATACTTTGACTTATTCAATGGGAGTACCTCACGGCATAGCTTGCGGAACATTTTTGAAAGGCTATTTGGATGCATCATATGAAAACGGAGCTGATGAGAGCGTAAGAAAAATATTGACGTTTACCGGGTTTTCAAGCACAGATGAGATTAATAACTTCTTTGAGAATACGTGTGGAAAAGCGGAGACTTCAAATGACATTTTAAAGGCTGCCGTAAACCAAGTGTTTGAGAATAAATCGAAACTTGAAAAAGCACCCTTCCCGGTTTCCTACGAACTTCTCTGCGCTATTGCGGGAGTTTTGGAATGATGGTAAAATAAATTGCTATTTTGAGGATGGTGTTTTATGAAGTTACTTGTTATAGACGGAAACAGTATAATAAACCGTGCCTTTTACGGAATTAAGCTTCTTACCACGAAAGACGGTAAGTTTACAAACGGTATCTACGGCTTTTTAAATATTCTTATAAAACTCAAGGATGAAGTGAATCCGGACGCGGTTGCCGTTGCGTTTGATTTGAAGGAGCCTACTTTCCGCCACAAGATGTATGACGGCTATAAGGCAGGCCGTAAAGGTATGCCACCCGAGCTTGCCTCTCAGATGCCGCTGCTCAAAGAAATTCTGAACCTCCTCGGTTATAAATATGTTGAGGTGCCGGGCTATGAAGCAGACGATATACTCGGAACCATGTCGCGTGTCTGCTCGGAGAATACGGAAAACGAATGTTACATCGCCACAGGGGATAGGGATTCGTTTCAGCTCATACGTGACAATGTAACCGTTATTCTCCCGTCAACAAAGATGGGTCGTACGGTCACAACTTACTGCACACCGGAGTATATCTCGGAAAATTACGGTGTAACCCCTACTCAAATGATAGAAATAAAAGCGCTTCAGGGTGATTCCTCCGACAATATACCGGGTGTTGCCGGTGTCGGTGAGAAAACCGCCGGTGCGCTTATTTCAAAATACGGAAATATTGACTATATCTATGATCACATAGATGAGCTCGAAATAAAGGAAGGCGTCAGACAGAAGCTTATAAAGGATAAGGACAATGCATTTTTAAGCCGTACCCTCGGTACTATCTGTCCCAAAGTCCCGATGGATACCGACCTGTCACACTATAAAGTGTCCGGCGGAGATTTCGGTGCGGCTGCGCGCCTTTTATCATCCCTTGAGATGTTCGGCATGATAGATAAACTCGGACTGCGTGATGAAACTGACATTTTCAGTGAGGGTGGAGAGACAACAGAAAAGAACGGTGAAAATGCCGCAGCAACTTTGCAACCGGTTTATCACACAGACTTCTCGGAAATCTTTATGTTACTGGAAAAAACGCACAAGGCATACTTTGTATGTGACTTTGAAACAGGGAATTTCGGAGAAAAAAAGCCTACTGTAAAGTGCGTGTACTTTACAGTAGATGCAAATGCGCATATAATCGACTTTGAAAGTGTCGAAAACAACGCTGTTACTGCATTTGACAACTTCCTAAAAGACGGAAGTATAAAAAAATATACAGACAATTCAAAGTCACTCTATGCTTACGCATATGCAAACGGATTTGAAGTATCAAACCTCTGTCTTGATACCTCTCTTGCGGGGTATATCTTAAATCCGTCCGCCAATGCATATGATCCCATAAGACTTCTTGCCGAATACGGACAGAAAGTAAATCTTAAAGCGCCGTCGGTTGACTCAGATAATGAACAGGTTAAAAATGTATTGGCGCTCGGTGTGGTGTCCGACTATATACTTTCACTTATCGACTCAAACAATCAGGCTGATTTACTCGCAATGGAGATAAGTCTCGCCGAGGTACTTGCCTCCATGGAACAGGTGGGATTCCTTGTGGATACCGACGGTCTTTTTGAGTACGGAGAAGTCATAGGCACAAGGGTGTCTGAAATGACAGAGCGTATCTACGGTGAGTGCGGTTTCGAATTTAACCTGAATTCGCCGAAACAGCTCGGTGAGGCACTCTTTGAAAAGCTCGGGATTCCTGCGAAAAAGAAAACCAAGAGCGGCTACTCAACAAGTGCAGATGTTCTTGAATCACTTGCCGAGGAATACCCTGTTGTCGCAGATATCCTCGAATACAGAACCGTTCAGAAGCTCAAATCCACATATTGCGACGGCCTTGCAGGCTGCGTGGCAAAAGACGGACGTATCCATTCAACACTTAATCAAACGGAAACAAGGACGGGACGTATATCTTCCGCAGATCCGAACCTTCAGAACATACCGGTGAGAAAACCGCTCGGCTCGGAGCTTCGCAAGTTCTTTGTTGCAAAGCCGGGGTACGCACTCATAGATGCCGACTACTCGCAGATTGAGCTTCGTGTGCTTGCACACATGGCGGACGACAAAAACATGATTGCCGCATTTGAAAGCGGAGAGGATATCCATAAAATAACCGCATCACAGGTTTTCGGGGTACCGCTTTCAGAAGTGACACACACAATGAGGAGTAATGCAAAGGCTGTAAATTTCGGAATAGTATACGGCATAGGCGCACACTCGCTCGGAAAAAATATCGGCGTTTCGTACAAAGAAGCCGATGCGTATATAAAGGGGTATCTCCATAATTTCAGCGGCGTCGATGCATATATGAAAAATGTTGTTGAAGAGGCAAAGAAAGACGGCTATGTAAAAACACTCTATGAGAGAAGACGTTATCTTCCGGAGCTCACTTCTTCAAATCATATGCTAAGGGCGTTCGGTGAGCGTGTTGCGCGCAACATGCCCATACAGGGAACCGCCGCCGACATAATAAAAATAGCCATGATAAAGGTGTATAACAGGCTTAAAGCCGAAAACCTTGACGCAAAGCTTATCATGCAGGTACATGATGAACTCATAGTTGAGGCACGTGAGGATATTGCGGACAAGGTGTGTGAAATCGTAAAAGAGGAAATGGAAAATGCCTGCGCTTTAAAGGTTGCGCTTCTATGCGATGCACACGTGGGCAAAACATGGTATGAGGCAAAAGGCTGATGAAAATAGTAAATCTTAACATAAACAATATTTCGGGTGTTGCAGAGCTTGAAAAAGAGTGCTTTGTTCATCCGTGGTCGGAGCAATCAATTCGCGACTATTTCGGAAATCCGGACGCCCATTTCTTTGTGGCAACGGATGACACCGAAAACGGTGCCGTCGGGATAAGCGGTGCCGGTGTGCCGACGATTGTCGGGTATATAGGCTCATATATCGTCTGTGACGAGGCATATATCACAAACGTTGCCGTAAAGAAATCCTCAAGGCAGCAGGGAATCGGCACAGCACTTCTAAAGAAGTGCGTGGACTGCGCAAAAGGTTGCGGTGCGTCATTTATAAGCCTTGAGGTGCGCATTTCAAATACGCCGGCTATAAATCTTTACAAACGCGCCGGCTTTGAAAGCGCGGGCGTCCGTCCATCATTTTACCGCGATCCGGATGAGGATGCGCTTATAATGACAAAGCGGTTTAAATCATGATTTGATTACAGATATATAAAGAAATATAAAATATTATTGCAAATTATACCTCACTGATTGTAAGATATTACAAGTAATGATGTATTAAGTGATGTATTATATTATATCTTTTTATTCTTTTCGAAAGAGGGAATTTCCTTTTGAAAATTTTGAGCATTGAGAGTTCCTGTGATGAGACCGCAACTGCGGTTGTTGAGGACGGAAGAAAGGTTTTGTCGTCTGTTATCGCATCGCAGGTTGAAGAACATAAGCTGTACGGGGGCGTAGTACCTGAGATCGCTTCACGCAGACACGCCGAGGCCATTTCCGGGATTACAAAGCAGGCGCTTGATGATGCGGGGTTGACTACCAATGATATTGACGCGATAGCTGTGACCGCAGCTCCCGGACTTATAGGTGCTCTTCTTGTAGGCGTGAACTTTGCAAAGGGACTCAGTCTGCGCTATGATAAACCCCTTGTGCCGGTTCATCACCTTCGCTCGCATATAGCCGCGAATTACATAACACACAGCGAACTTAAGCCTCCGTTTTTGGCACTTGTTGTTTCGGGAGGACACACGCATATCATAGAGGTAAAATCTTACACGGACTACGAAATTGTCGGTATGACGAGAGATGACGCTGCAGGCGAGTGCATGGACAAGTCCGCGAGAACTCTCGGACTTCCGTATCCCGGTGGACTCAATCTTGACAGGGTGGCAAAGGACGGAAACCCGAAAGCCTATAAAATGCCTCACCCGAAGGTTGACGGTTCACCATATGATTTCAGTTTTTCCGGACTTAAAACATTTGTCATAAATACGGTTCATAATGAATCGCAAAAGGGCAATGAAATATCTGTACCCGATATGGGCGCATCTGTCATAGACGCTGTGACGGACTACCTGCTTAAAAATACAAAAGAGGCCGCGGAAAATCTCGGCTATAAAAAAATTGTTATCGCCGGCGGTGTTTCCGCAAACTCCGTCCTTCGCCGAAAGTTTACAAAACTCTGCGAAGAAAAGCACTGGGACCTTTATATGCCGGAACTTAAACTGTGCGGAGACAATGCCGCAATGGTGGGAGCGCAGGGCTACTACGAATATATTGCCGGCAGGCGCGCGGGACTTGACTTGAACGCAAGGGCAACAATGCCTATTGACAAAGATTTTGATTGATGCCGTAAGGGAGACGTTATTATGGAGAAAATTCTTATAACAGGCGGAGCGGGCTTTATAGGAAGCAACTTTATTTACTATATGCTCAACAATCACGACGATGTACAGATTGTCTGTCTTGACTGCCTTACATATGCCGGAAATTTGGCAACACTTGAGCCTCTTATCCTCGGAAACGATCCGAGGTTTAAATTCATAAAAGGCGACATAACCGATCGCTCTATGGTGTATAGACTTTTTGATCAGGAGCAGTTTGATATTGTAGTAAACTTTGCTGCCGAGTCACATGTTGACAGGTCAATAGATACACCCGAACTTTTCTTAAGAAGCAACATAATAGGAACTTCGGTTTTACTTGATGCCTTCAATAAATTCGGTATTTCACGTTTCCATCAGGTATCGACTGATGAGGTGTACGGAGATCTTCCGCTTGACAGACCGGACTTGTTCTTTACCGAAGAAACGCCTATCCATACAAGCAGTCCGTACTCTTCAAGTAAGGCGGCGGCTGACCTTCTTGTTATGGCCTATAACAGAACATACGGTACACCGACAACCATTTCACGTTGTTCAAACAACTACGGACCGTATCATTTTCCCGAAAAACTTATTCCTTTGATGATAGCCAGAGCTCTTGAGGATAAAAAAGTTCCGGTTTACGGAAAAGGTGAAAATGTACGCGATTGGCTCTATGTTGAAGACCACTGCCGCGCTATAGATTTGATCATCCACAATGGTACTATAGGTGAGGTATACAATATCGGTGGTCACAACGAACGTACAAACCTTGAGGTCGTAAAAACCGTGCTTCGCAGCCTCGGAAAGCCTGAAGACCTCATAGAATTTGTTGCGGACAGGCCCGGACATGACAGAAGATATGCAATTGATGCGTCAAAAATACAAAGTGAACTCGGATGGGAACCGACCGTTTCTTTTGACGACGGTATTCAAAGAACCGTTGATTGGTTTGTTTCAAATCAGGATTGGTGGAAAAACATTTTAAGCGGAGAGTATCGCAATAATTACAGGAGAATAATCGGCTATCCCGATTGATAAATTGTTTTAGCATGAAGATTGATTTTGACAATTTAGGTCTTACCGATTATAACGAAGATGAGTCGTTTGCGGATAAACTTGACAAGATAAAGAAAAAAACAAAAAAAGTGTCGTCTTCCGTCAGTACATTTATAAGCGATATTGACATCCCATCAATTTTCCGTACGGTTGTAAACGAGAAAGTATTTACATCTGATTGCATAAGAGAAATCGCAAAAGACACGTACCTTATAAAAACAGACATGGTATTCAATTCGTTTCTTTTTGTCGGAAGTGAAAAGGCTCTGCTCGTAGATACCGGATTCGGAATCAGAGGCCTAAAGGAAGTTGTAAGAGAAATAACGGACAAGCCTATTATTGTTGCGGTAACTCACGGGCATTTCGGAAATGTCGGCGGAGCCGGAGATTTCAATTGTGTAAAGGTGCACAAGAAAGACATGAGGCTTGCAAAATTTTTCAGCAGCAAATTGTTTAAAAAGACGCTTTTTTTATTTTCTCCGTCCAGGTATTATTACAGATATGACTCTGATGACCTTGTCAGCGAAAAGCCGAAGTTTTCCGCTTTTACAAGGAGAGAACTCAAAAACGGAATCTCTCTCGGAAACAGAACCGTAGATGTGGTAAATATTCCGTCACATACAAAGGGCAGCGTTGCATTTGTCGACAGAAAGTGCGGAATCGTCGTCTCGGGGGATATTGTTACACCGCTTGGAATCACAATTTTGCCCGGTGCTTGTAATTTGGCAATGTACTCAAAAAATCTTAACGATTTTATGAACATTGTCGAGGATAAAACAATATTTTGTTCATATTTGAGAACGCCGCTTGATCACAGAAAGGTGAAAGCGTTTAAAAATTTAGTTTCGTTTACATCGTATGATGAGAATGACTATTCGAAACTCATAAGCGTGGCCAAATCAAGCGAATATTTGCAATTTCTCGTATATTGCCCGGCAAAAACGAGTCGTAAATCTTTAACGGAAATATTCAACAAATAACATATTTTTGGTGAAAAAGCACAATGAGTGACTACTCACTGTGCTTTTTATGTGTATGTCAACAAAAGTTACTAAAATATTAAACTGTTCATAATCTGTTCACAAATTATCCGTATAATTTGAAAACGTATTTAATTAGGGAGCGATCCCTGTAATGATGAAAGAAAAATGGGAATGAAAATCAAAATGGAGGGATACCAATGGCAAAGCGTATCAAAAAAGTGCTTGCAGTTGTGCTTGTACTTGCAATGGCCGCAAGTTTATTTGTAATCAACACATCAGCTGCAGCCGAGGTAAGCCGCGTTACCGACGCGATTTCGGGAGTTGTTGATGGTGTTGAAACTTCTGACGATGTTGAGGAGGTTCTCGGCGTCAGTGTCAGTACACTTATTGACACTGTAAAGGATCTCGGCAATGCGTCAATTGACAATGAAACACTTTCGGAAACCATTTCGAATGATGTTTTAACCGCCGGTGGAGATTTGGAAAAAATGACTGCATCGGTTGTCGGAGCTGCTGTTTCATCATCAAACAATGGCGACGCAATTGATGAAGATGACCTTTCGGATGCCGTAAATGGACTCGGAACTTCCGACTCAACTGCAGATATCATAAACGGTGTTATAGACGCACTTGTCGGCTCAATAGATATTGATGCTGATAAGACAAAAATTGCCGAGACACTTAAATTGCTTGTTGCATCCGTAAGGGGCGATGAGATTAAAGTTGCTACAACAACCGTATCAAACGACAACAGCGACAATTGGATCGGCACATGGTCAACCAGTATGGTTGAGGGCGCATTTACATTGTCAAACAATGATATAAAGGTATCTCTTTCAAACGTAACGGCTCGTACTCGTATCATGTCAACAAGAGAGGGCGACACAATTCGTCTTTGCCTCTCCAACAAATACGGTACACAACCTCTTACAGTAAAGGAAATAACCGTAGCTCTTGCAAATGAAGAACTCGACAGAGCAATCACTTCCGGCACACTTGTAAAAGCGACTGTCGGCGGAAATGAGTCGGTTACAATTCCCGCAGGACAGGTTGTATATACAGATCCTATTAAGTTCCATGTTGATGCTTGTCAGGAAATGATGGTTTCCATGTACTTTGAAGATGTTTCGGAGTTCAGCACGGTAGGTCTTATAAACGGTCATTCATATGTAGGACTCGGAAATCAGACAGAATCATATGTTTCTCCTGCAACTATTGACCTTTCCGCAGAAAACCTGAGCGTAGGCGCTTATGAAATTCTTCCCGTACTTTCCAATGTAGATGTTTATGATGAGGACCCGAATGCATATTCGGTAGTTGTATTCGGTGACTCAACAACCACAAATACTACTGTCCTTAAACTTGCAACACTTCTTAAAGCAAACGGCATAACAAATGTCGGTGTGCTTCTTCAGGGAATTAAGGGAAATGAGATCCTTCATGATGGCATCGGCTTGATAGGAAGCATCATGGGAAAGAGCGCTCTTTCAAGATTTGACAATGATGTTCTTGCACAGGCCGGTGTTAAAAAGGTTCTTATTAAGGTAGGCCTTAATGACATATTGCATCCGTTGTGCGAATCAAAGAAGGATGATTATCCCGACTTCAACATTGATACTCTCTATGATCAAATAATTGCCGCATATTCTGAAATGACAAACAAGGCAAAGGCACAAGGCCTTGAAGTTTACTTTGCAACCAGAACTCCGGGCAGGGGTTACACGAGAAACATCCTCGGCATAACCGGAGATGATATCACGGACGAGACATATATGACTATTATAGAGCCGTTTAGAAATGAAGTTAATAATTGCCTTCGTCAGCAGGCAGCCGACGGTATTATAGACGGACTCGTTGACCTTGACTGTATGATGGATACAGATCCTGACAGAGTAGGTGCACTTCGTCCGGATTATACACTTGACGGTGCTCATCTCACTGACCTCGGTTGCCAAGTGTTTGCGAAGACAGCATATCCTGTTCTCTTTGGTGATTCACAAACTACTCTTGACGATATTGACCTCTCGGGAACAGTTTCATACGGTGGCGTTGACAATGACCTTAAACCGCTCATTCAAATGCTTCAAAAAGTGTTTGACTCAAACAACAGCGGTAGCAACAAGCTTGACCTCACTGCTTTGTCAAAACTTTTTGCTCTTATAAAGAACGGCTCAAAAGAAGATGTTTCAACGGATACGGTTGAGGACATGATAAAGGATGCAAATCCTGATGCTGAGGTTTCGGATAAAGTTATAAATGATGTTAAGGATCTTATAAATGAATCCGCAACAGAAAACGGCAATGAGGATGTTACATATTCCACACTTCTTAAATTGTTAAACGGTGTGGGCGGAGATACATCTTCACTTGATACTACCGCAATCAAGGATCTTCTTGAGATGCTTAAAGGAAACGACAGCTCAAATGATGTCACCGAAGACAAATCCTCTGAAAAATCAGACAACTCATCAATAATCGACGATTCATCTAAGATTAACAATGACTTTGCCGACGCAATAAAGGCCGAAGCAAGGGTGGAGAATGATCCGCAGACCGAGGAGACACTTGAGGATGTTGAGATTGTAAACGATCTTATGTTTGCAGATGAGAGCACACCTCTCGGAGTGTCAGCCGGATTTACCGCACTTGGCGCAGACGATGCTGCATCTGAAAAAATTGCACAGACCGGAGATATCTTTGCAATGACAGGTGTTACACTTGTTATAACGGCATCTGCTGCCGCAGTAGTTCTTCTCAAGAAGAAAGAAAACTGAAATGCTTTGAAAAATAGCAAAACAATTGTGCAAAACAACTAAACAGTTTTACTGAAAAGTACAACAAAATGTTTATGTATACAGTCTTTGCTAAAATGTTAATATGTTCATATTCTGTTCACAATTAACAAGTAAACTTATCGCAAGTTAAATATTGGAGGTAAATACTAATGAAAAAGCTTTTGACCAAGGTCATTGCCATTGTGCTTGTTATTGCAATTTCGGCAAGCATGGTAGTAATGAGCACCTCAGCTTATTCCGCAATCGCAGGAATAGTTGATATTGTTCATATCTTGACTGACCTCAAAGTAACGGACGGAATTATTTCAGATATCACAAAGATAATCGGAAAAGCCGGTGTAAAATCCTTTGTAGATATGTTTAAACTCATAATCAAATCCGGCGTGGATATTGATGATCTTGTAGATATGCTTCACAAGATAACAGACAAAAAGGTAACAGATGCACCTGATTTCGGTGCTATTGCAGATGCTATTATCGGTGCTGCAAAGAATAAGGGACTTCTTGACAAGGATGCTCTTGTAGATTTCTTAAAGATTCTCAACGATCTTCCTCTTGATGCCGATACACTTGCCGACTTCATAAAGGGTATACTCGGTTCAATAGACTTTGGTGATTCTGATTTCGACCTCGACAAAATCGTAAAGGTTTTCTCTGCAATCATCGATGCTCTCAAGGGCAATATCGGTGGAGGTGTAGAGACACCTGACATAGAAATTCCTGACCTTTCCGGAATCATCGGAAAACTCGACGCATCCAAATTCTTAGAGCTCTTTAAGGGTCTTATGGATAAGGACATTGACTTTGACGGACTTAAGGCTCTCTTTAAAAATCTTTGCCCGGATGTTGACTTTGACGATGCATTCATAAAGGATCTTCTTGACAAGATTAAGGGCGGTACTATTGACCTTCCTACACTTAAGGATATCTTTACAAGAATAGGTATTCCGGATATCAACACAGATATTCTTTCAAAGATTCTTGACTTCTTAAAGCAGAACAACAACGGTACACCGGACCTTTCAGATATCATTAAGTTCTTTAAGGATCTCCTTGGTAATATCGGTGGCGGAGACGTTGAAGTTCCTGACGTTGAAATTCCTGATATTGACATTGACAACCTTTTCGGTAAATATGACATTCAAAAGCTTCTTGATTTCCTTAACGGTCTTATGAATAAGGATATGACTCTTCCTGATCTTGAAAAGCTTTTCAAGGACCTCAATCCGGACATAAAACTGGACAATGATTTCTTGAAGGATCTTCTTGATAAGATTAAGGGCGGAAACATTGACCTTCCGACACTTAAGGACATCTTCACAAAGCTTGATCTTCCGGAACTTGACAACAGCATTCTTCTGAAAATTCTTGACTTTATCAAGAACGGAACGAAGATTACTCTTCCTGACCTCAAGGATATTCTCGGCGGTCTCGGCGGAGAGCTCGATATTGAAAAGTGGCTTAAAGACTTCTTTGATAAGTTCGGAAATAAGGACAACACAGATGACCCTGTTGATCCTTCAGATCCTGCAGATCCGTCAGACCCGACCGATCCTTCAGATAAGAAAGAATCAACAAGTGATCCTAAGACCGATGAGGTTCTTGAGGATGTTGAGATAATCGATGACCTCATTTCCAACCCGGAGAATACTCCTCTCGGCGTAACAGACTCAGTTCCTCTTGATTCTATTGCTCAGACAGGCGATGCAGGTATAGCTGCTGCCGTATCTGTAACAGTTCTTGCTGCTGCTGCATTTGTAGCTGCAAAGAAAAAAGAAGACTGATATCTTTCGGTTAAAACTCAAAGCAGGTAGTACGAAACGTACTGCCTGCTTTTGCATTTCCCGGACTCTTCCTATGGCGTCATCTCTCATGCCGTGTAAGTCTCTGTAGGAGTAATCTGCCATACTGTATCACCTCAAATCTTATTTTATCCTCAAAGTTACTGTTGTTTTTCATTGATTTTAATCATCTCCTTATATATAATATTTGTGTTGCATTTTAGGTATTACAACTTTATTTGCGCCCGTAGCTCAGTAGGATAGAGCGTGCGACTCCGACTCGCAAGGCCACCGGTTCGACTCCGGTCGGGCGTGCCAAAATTCCAAAAAACTCGACAAAGTTTTAATAGTGTGTTATAATTTGTGACACAATAACTAATGAGTTCACGCCACTTAAGGGGGAGTTTAGTATGAAAAAAACAGTTTCACGTGTACTTGTATCACTTATGGCCGTATTTATGATTTTCACCATGTCAGGTTGTGCAAACAGCAAAACCGACCTTATGGATTTTCTCCTTAACGGCTGGGACGGCATTTATACCGAAAAGGAAGTAAAAGAAATTGAATGGCCGGATCCTACAAAGAGAACTCATGAGATCCGTGAGGATCACAAGGTAACAACTGTAAACCATAAGGTGGAAACCGTTTCGTCATCGGCAAGTGATACTACTCTTGCAGACACAAACGCACCTGCTACATTTCACTGATTGAGTTTTTAATTTTTGTACAAAAATAAACACCTCAGAACATAATTTTGTTCTGAGGTGTTTTCATATAAGAAAATATATTTAGTCGCTGAGTTTGTGTATAAAGAGACCGGAAAGGAGTTTTGGCTCAAACCATGTGGATTTCGGCGGCATGAGGGCTCCGACATCCGCAATTTTTATGAGCTCGTCAAGAGATGTCGGATAAAGAGAGAAGGCAAGCTTCATGTCTGTGTGTACGCGTCTTTCAAGCTCTTTAAGACCTCTGATTCCTCCGACAAAGTCAATTCTTTTATCGGTTCTTGGGTCATCAATGCCGAGAATAGGAGAAATGAGGTTGTTTTGAAGTATAGAAACGTCAAGCGAATTTACCGGATCACTTTCATCAAATGTACCCGGTTTTGCCGTGAGCTTATACCAACTGTCATTTATGAACATGCCAAATGTATGTCTCGCCTGCGGTCTCATCGGTTCAGTGCTGTCTGTTGATTCAATCTGAAACTTCTCGCTCACTTTTTCTATAAACTTTGCAAAATCAAGCCCGTTTAAGTCGGTGATTACGCGGTTATAGTCAAAAATTCGAAGTTCATCCTTTGGAAATGCAACAGCGAGGAAAAAGTTGAATTCCTCGTCTTCGGTATAGTCCGGCTTTTCCTCACGACGTTTCATTCCGACTTTCACGGCAGATGCGCAGCGGTGGTGCCCGTCGGCAATGTAAAGTGCGGGAACTGACGCAAACAGCTCTTTAAGTTTTGAAACTGTTTTGTCGTCGTTTATAACCCATATTTTATTGTCAATATCTCCCTCTGATACGAAGTCGTAAACCGGAAGATGAATTTTTTTGTAATCAGCTACAAGCTTATCTATCTTGTCGTTTCCTTTGTATGTGAGGAAGATGGGACCCGTGTTGGCGTCACATGTATCAACGTGTCTTATTCTGTCAGCTTCCTTATCGGCACGTGTAAGCTCATGCTTTTTTATCTTACCGGAGATATACTCGTCAATGGATGCACATCCTACGATGCCGGTCTGAGAACAGCCGTTCATTGTCTGCATATAGATGTAAAAGCACGGTATGTTATCCTGCTTACATATCTCGTCTGTTTCAAGGCTTTTGAGATTTCTTGCTGCAGTTTCATACACCGTGTCAGAGTAGATGTCTGTACCTTTTGGAAGGTCTATCTCTGCCTTGTCAACATGAAGAAACGAATAAGGGTTGCCCTTAACCTTTTCACGTGCTTCGTCAGATGTCATTACATCGTACGGAAGAGCGGCTACAAGACTTGCATACTGCGGCATTGGGCGGACTGCTTTGAAAGGTCTGAAAACTGACATAGGTAACCACCGTTCTGAAAAAATTTGTTACATGAAGGTAAAGACTTAAAGTGAAAAGTCATCCTCGGAATAGTCATTGGAAATTTTTGCTTCACTTCTCGGTCTTCTTTTGAGGACATCATACTTGAATGATGAGCATGATGAACCGGGCATCATGAATCCTTTTTTTATGCAGAGAATCATTGAGTCATCCGGTGAAAAACGTCCGAATGAACAGTACTCACAAGCCGGTATTTTGTTGAAGTTAAAAAGCTTTTTCATTTTCGATTCCTCTTTCCTTCCTGTAAGAAAAAATTTTAACACAAGTCCTTTGGTATATCAAGGTCGAGTACAAGTAAAATTGACATAAAGAGCATTGAGATACAGGTGACGGCTTCAAAATTTACAGTGTCCGTAAAATACGAAAATCATATACTCTTAACTTCCTGAAAACAGCATGATTGAAGTGATGAAGTCGGATTGCGGAAGGCTGCGTAAAAAGAGCATAGCATTTGATGAGTTTTTGAAAAAAGTCAGATCACAGACGGACATAACGACAATAAACGGCTGCACCGTTACGGTTGATGAAACGGGAAACAATGTATCCGTACATGGTGAATTTTCAATGACAGAGGATATATGCGAGATATCTGAACTCTTGTATACGGAAAAATAGTTGACCACAATATACTGATGTTTATTTTCTTGTGAAACAACGTGTTACAAGAAAAATCTGTTTATTTTAGCTAAAATGTCTATTAACTTTTTATGAAAAATAGAATATAATATCATCGTATTAATGGAATTTTAACATGTATGGCAGGGCATATGAATGGCAGAGAAGATTATTCATTTTGATGATGCGGAAAAAATACAGCAGCTTTTCGGAAATCTTGATGAAAACTCAAAGATAATCGAAGATGAGTATAAGATCACAATGCTTTTTCGCGGTGACGCGCTGAAAATAAGCGGCGACGAAAATGGTGTTGAATCCGCATCGGGTGTAGTGGACGGACTTATTGAACTTTTATCACGCGGTGAAGAGATAAAGGAGCAAAGTGTCCGCTACGCAATAGAAATGGAAAAACAGGGGGCCGTTTCAAAACTGTCGGGGCTTATTTCCGACTGCATATGCATAACATCGAGCGGAAAGCCCGTAAAAGCAAAAACTGTGGGTCAGAAAAGGTATATAAATGCAATCCGTGAGAACACGGTTGTTTTTGGTATCGGGCCTGCCGGAACCGGAAAAACATATCTTGCGGTTGCAATGGCAGTTAAAGCTTTCAAGGCTCATGAAATAAACAGAATCATTCTTACAAGACCTGCTGTTGAAGCCGGTGAGAGTTTAGGGTTTCTTCCCGGAGATCTTCAGCAAAAGGTAGATCCTTATCTGAGGCCTCTTTATGACGCCCTTTTTGAAATGTTTGGGGCAGAGGGCTTTCAAAGGCAAATGGAAAAAGGAACTATAGAGGTTGCGCCTCTTGCGTATATGCGAGGACGTACTCTTGATGAGAGCTTTATAATTCTTGATGAGGCTCAAAATACAACCTCTGAACAGATGAAGATGTTTCTCACACGCCTCGGTAACGGCTCAAAGGCGGTTGTTACCGGTGACATCACACAGATAGACCTACCCGGCGGAAAGAAATCGGGTCTTAAAGAAGTGACGAAGATTCTGAAAAATATTGACGGTATCGCAACAGTCCGCTTTGATGAAAAGGATGTTGTAAGACACCATCTTGTACAGGAAATTGTAAAGGCGTATGAACGTTACGCTGAAAAAACGGAGGGCAGAATAAATGGCAAACAAAATCAAGGTCGTAATAACAAATGATCAAAAGGATATTAAGATTCCAAAAGGTCTGCGTATGCTTATTCGCCGTTGTTGCACAGCTGTTCTTATCATGGAAAAGTTTGATAAGGACGCAGAGGTTGACGTAAAGCTTGTAAACAACGAGCAAATAAGCGAACTTAATAAGACATTCAGAAATATTGACAAGGAGACGGATGTATTGTCTTTTCCACTCGGCTCCGACGGTGAGTTTGATGTAAATCTTGACACCGGAGAGGCGCAGCTCGGCGACATTGTTATCTCCATAGAAAAAGCCATTGAGCAGGCGGAGCGTTACGGACACAGCCTCCAACGTGAAGTGGGATATCTTACGGTTCACTCCATGCTTCATCTTCTCGGGTACGACCATGAGAATGGCGGGCTTGAACTTTTACATATGAGGGAAAAGGAAGAACAAGCTCTGTCTGAACTCGGGCTTAAAAGAGACGGAAGTTATTATATGGGAGACGAATAAATGTCAGAGACCACAACGGCATTTGTTGCAATAGTAGGCAAACCGAATGTCGGAAAATCATCACTTCTCAACAAATTGCTGGGGCAGAAGGTGGCTATAGTTTCAAATAAGCCACAGACAACAAGAACAAGAATAATGGGAGTGCTTACCGACGGTGAGTGTCAGCTGGTTTTCACTGACACTCCGGGTTATCACAGACCTAAAAATAAACTCGGTGAAAATATGGTGCGTGCCACGCTCGACAGTATCGGAGGCGTTGACGCGTGCCTTTTTGTTGTTGAGCCGACAACAAAGCTCAGTGCGACTGAGGAGGAACTTATCGCTAAATTCAAGTCGCTGAAAATTCCTGTTATTCTCGCAATAAACAAGATTGACACCGTGACGGACAAGTCCGAGCTTATAAAGGTTATGTCGTCACTCAGTGCGGAATATGACTTTGAAGCGGTTGTTCCGACAAGTGCCGTAAAGAGTGAAGGTCTTTCCGAGCTTCTTTCTGAACTTAAAAAGCTCGCACAGCCGTCCCCGCATTTCTTCCCGGATGACACTCTGACCGACCAGCCGGAGCGCGTTATTGCCGGAGAGATCATACGCGAAAAGATGTTAAGGCTCCTTGACAAAGAAATTCCCCACGGGATTGCGGTAAGCATAGAAAAAATGCGTGAGCGTGAGGATAAAGATATTCTGGATATTGAAGCGATTATTTACTGTGAACGCGAGAGCCATAAGGGAATTGTGATAGGTAAGGGCGGACGCATGCTCAAAAAGATATCAACCTACGCACGCTCTGATATGGAAAAGTTTTTTGACTGTCACATAAACTTGCAATGTTGGGTAAAGGTAAAAGAAGGATGGCGCGACAGAGAGGGGCTTATCCACAATTTCGGCCTTGACAGCGGTGAGTGACATTTCTTTGAATATTACATAAAACATTTAATTAACCTGCAGGTAAGTGGGAGGCGATTTGCTTGCATATTGAGACGGACGGCCTTGTTATAAAAGAGCAAAATGTAGGCGAATCCGACCGCCTTATCACTGTGCTTACAGGGCAGTATGGTGTGATACGCGCTTTTGTCTCCGGCGGAAAGACAATAAAGAACAGAAATCTTGCAGGGACGCAGCTTCTTGCGTACTCCGACTTCACCTTTTATAAAGGCAGAGAATCGTATAACGTGAATCATGCGACGGAACGAGAGGTGTTTTTTGACCTTCGCTCGGATATTGAAAATTTAAGCCTTGCATTTTATTTGGCTGAGCTTTTCGGTGAACTTGCACCGGAAAGTGCGAGGTGTGAAGAATTGCTGAAATTGCTCCTCAACAGTATCTACGTGCTCTCAAAGAAAAAATGTGATCCGAAAATTGTAAAATCTGTCGCTGAACTGCGAAGTCTTTCCATCTCCGGATACATGCCGTCACTTGTTGCCTGTCGTGAATGCGGCGAGTATGAGTCGGATTTGTTTTATTTCAGTATAAAGAACGGAGATCTCTGTTGCAGATCGTGTATGGGAAATAAATCGGGAACGGCAGACGGAATTTCGGTTCCGCAGAGCAGTATAGAATTTTCGGGACTCGGACTTGACATCTCGCAATATCCGTTGAGCTACAGTGCGGTTACTGCCATGCGACACATCATATACAGCGAGCCGAAGAAAGTCTTTGATTTTACGCTTTCACCGAGCGCACTCTCGGAGCTTTCCGTTGCCACGGAAAGGTTCGCACTTTTTCAGACCGGCAGAAATTACAATACGCTTGATTTCTATAAAAGCCTGTAAAGCTGTTATAATCAATTTATTGAAATATATTATAATGTTGATAAATAAGCTATTAATCATATACACGGAGAAATAATGAACAGACATTTAGCAGCACTTGATTTTGACAAAATACTTGAAAGACTGAGCCTTGAGACCTCGTGTGAGGACGCACGCGAGATGGCTCTGTCACTCAACCCCGAAACCGATGTCGCAGAGGCGCAAAGACTTCTTGATATGACGGTTGACGCGCATATGCTTCTTGCGAAATTCGGAGGACCTTCATTCGGAGGACTGAACAATGTAAACAATCTTTTACACATTGCCAACAATGGCGGAACTCTTTCAATGAAGGATTTACTTGCAGTCGGAGGAACGCTCCGTACAATACGCTGCCTTGATGACTGGTATTCGCAGTGCGAGGGAATGGATACATCGCTTTCGGGATATTTTTGCTCGCTCTCGCCGGACAAGTATCTTGAGGACAGAATATTTACAAGTATTCTCTCAGAGGATGAGATGGCAGATACTGCGTCGCGTGAACTCTCAGACATAAGGAAAGCACTTCGCAGACAGGAGAGCAAGATACGTGATCAGCTCAATCACATAATTCACTCGTCACACTATCAGGTAGCCCTTCAGGACGCGATAATCACAATGCGAAACGGACGTTATGTTGTTCCGGTAAAACGTGAACACAAGGCGACTGTTGCGGGACTTGTGCAGGATACATCGGACAGCGGAGCAACCGTTTTCATAGAGCCGATGTCGGTTGTGGAAGCAAATAACGAGATAAAGGAACTTCTCGGTAAGGAACGCGAGGAAATAGAAAAAATACTTACTGAGATTTCAAATGAAGTCGGAGCCATATACGAGCCTATGAAGATTTCATATGAGTCTGCGGTTTATCTCAATGTTGTGTTTGCCAAAGCGCATATGGCCTATTCCATGAAAGCGTCTATGCCGATACTGAACGGTGAGGGTATAGTGGATCTTCACGGCGCGCGGCATCCGCTTATTGACCCGAAAAAAGTTGTAAAGACAGATATTCGTCTCGGCGCCGACTTTGATACTCTTGTTATAACGGGTCCGAATACCGGCGGTAAGACAGTATCCATAAAAACCATAGGATTGCTTTCTGCCATGGCTGCATGCGGTTTCATGCTTCCGTGCGGGGATAACAGTAAAATGGCTGTATTTTCGGACATCTTCGCGGATATCGGCGATGAGCAGAGTATTGAACAGTCGCTGTCTACATTTTCGTCACACATGACCAATATTGTAGATATACTGGGCAAAGCAAAAAAAGGATCACTTGTGCTTATAGACGAGCTCGGAGCGGGTACAGACCCTATTGAGGGTGCGGCGCTTGCCATGGCTATTCTTGAAAAACTCCACACTCAAGGTGCGACGGTTGCCGCAACCACACACTATGCGGAGCTCAAAGCGTATGCGCTTGAAACCGAGCGTGTTGAAAACGCCTGCTGCGAGTTCAATGTAAATACGCTTTCACCGACATACAGACTTCTTATAGGGGTGCCGGGCAGATCAAACGCCTTTGCTATTTCGGAACGACTCGGTATTCCAAGCAGCGTTGTCGAGCGTGCACGTGCTCTTATGTCGGCTGAAAATACACGTTTTGAGGATGTTGTTGAACAGCTTGAAGAAAGCCGTGCAAAAATGGAGACCGAGCACCAAAAGGCGCAGGAACGCTATCTTGAAGCAGAGGAGACAAAGAAGTCTGCTCAGGCTCTCATGGACAGTGTCGAGAAACTCAAAAATGATGAGATTGAAAAGGCACGTTCTGAGGCAATGAAAATTGTTGAGCGGGCAAAGAGAGAGGCTGCGTATTTCCTTGACGACATTGAACAGCTTAAGAAAGAAAAGAAAAAAGAGAACGATTTATCGGCTCTTTCCGCAAAGGCAAAGGGTGTAATAAAACGCCACGAGGGCGAGCTTGACGACATAACCAATCCTATTATCGCTTTGGCGCAGGACGAGGATTACGTTTTGCCGCGGCCGCTTAAAATCGGAGATACGGTTGTTATAGCCGACCTCGGTACAACCGCTACCGTATCCGCCTTGCCGGATAAAAAAGGAATGGTTGAAGTCACCAGCGGTATACTTAAAAGTCGCGTTGAACTTTCAAACCTTCGTCTTATGGAGGGCAAGGCGGCAAAGAATGCGGCAAAAGGCAGCCGGTCGCGACCTTCAGGCAGAGGCGTTTCAAAAAATATATCTTCAAAGTCAGATATGAAGGTCGAAACGTCCGTCGACCTGCGCGGTATGGCATCTGACGAAGCTATCCACGCTCTTGACGGCTTTATCGATCTGCAGGCGCGTTGCGGTATCGGTGAATTCACCGTTATTCACGGCAAAGGCACAGGTGTGCTGCGAAAAGCCGTAAAGCAATATCTTTCAAAACATCCACAGGTAAAAGAATTTCGTCTCGGCACGTTCGGTGAGGGTGAGGACGGAGTTACTATAGTAAAACTTAAATAAATGGAGGGAGTTTTATGCAGTATAAAATTTTAGGGGAAACACTTCCGGTTGTTATCTGCAGCCTTGAGGAAAACGAGAGAATGATAACGGAGAGCGGGTCCATGGCATGGATGTCATCAAATATGCACATGGATACATCGTCAAACGGAGGACTCGGTAAAGCATTCGGAAGGATGTTTTCCGGAGAGGCAATGTTTCAGAATATCTACACGGCGCAGGGCGGACCGGGTGAAATTGCATTTGCATCCAGTTTCCCGGGTTCAATAAAAGTTTTCAGACTGGACGCAGAGCATGAGTACATATTCCAAAAACGCTCATTTCTCGCATCCACCGACGGCGTGAGTCTCTCTGTTTTCTTCCAGAAAAAATTCGGCGCGGGCCTTTTCGGCGGAGAAGGATTCATACTCCAGAAGGTTACGGGGAACGGTCTTGCCTTTGCGGAATTTGACGGTCATGTTGTGGAATATGAGCTTGAGGAGGGCCAGCAGATTGTTGTTGACAGCGGATACCTTGCAGCTATGTCAACCACGTGTTCTATGGATGTAAAGACTATCTCCGGCGCAAAGAATATTCTCTTTGGCGGTGAGGGACTTTTCAATACGGTAATCACCGGCCCGGGTCATGTATGGCTCCAGACAATGCCTGCAATCAGTGTTGCACGTTCGCTTCAACCGTACCTTGTAACATCGGGCGGCTGATATACTTTTCATACATTAAAACCTTTCATACCGATTTTGTGACCGTTTGTCGCAAAGGTATTGAAAGGTTTATTTTTTTATGTTACTAATCGATTATCAAACGTATTGACATACGTATTATTACGTATTATTATTTAAGAGGATTGGTAATTATGAAAAAGAGGGAATCAAAAGTGAAATATGTTTACTCGGCAATATTTACAAAGCTTGAAAACGATGAATACAGTGTTGAGGTACCGGATCTCCCCGGCTGTATAACATGCGGCTATGGTCTTGCAGAAACAATATTTATGGCTTCAGATGCGATGGCAATGTGGTTATGGGATGCGGAAAATAAAAAAGAAAATATTCCAAAGCCGAAAAAGATTGAATCTGTTGAAAAGAATCAATTTGTAAATTTGATTGTTGCCGACACAGATGATTACAGAAAGAGACATGAAAACCGTGCAGTAAAAAAAACACTGTCAATACCGTCGTGGCTAAATTCTGAGGCTGAACAGGCGGGCGTCAACTTTTCGCAGGTTTTGCAGGAAGCATTGAGAGAAAAGTTGAAAACGGAATAAAAAAACACCTTTTCGTTAAAACGAAAAGGTGTTTTTTTGTCACAAATGAGTAACAAAGTATGAATAAATATGTGTAGATCTTTTTCAAGATATCAATCGTTGATGTTCATTACCTATTATGCTAAAATATGACATGAAAAGATATTTTTTGGGGGAATGAATGTGCTAATGATTTGTATGGCCTCATTACCTGATGAGAGTATGGCACCAAAGTTTAAACTTTTTTTTGAAGAATATAAGGTGTTTATGGGGAAAATTGCCTATGATTACATACACGACTATCATATTGCAGAAGACTGTGTTATGGATACAATGCATTATTTTGCAAGGACATTTGATAAAATTGGGGAAATAAAATGTAACAAAACTCTTATGACGGTAATAACAGTGACAAGAGAGCGTGCAATTAATTTTTATAAAAAACAGTCTAAAATTAATCAAAATGAGCAGCAGATATTTGATGAAGCATATGAACATATTCTAGGTTTTGATGACAATGTGTTTTCTAATGTCGAAACAATTGAACTTGTAAGCTGTATTGATTCTCTCGATGATAAGTATAAGATTCCACTAATTTTGAAAATATCTGATGGATATACAAGCGCAGAAATTGCAGAAATATTGGGTATTTCGGAATCTCTCGTTCGAAAGAGGATTGAACGTGCGAAAAACAAACTTATTTGTAAAATAAGTGTAGGTGAGGGATAACTTAATGAAATCAGATAACATTTCACT
>CAVGIJ010000005.1:46813-96186 GCA_963629305.1 Acutalibacteraceae bacterium | reverse complement strand
GAAAAGGGAATACCTTTATTTGAATTGTTGTAGCCCCCTGTAATTCTTTGGTATGGTATAATGGTAAGCCAGGACGGGCACGATTTCGGCTTGTTGTAGCCCCCTGTAATTCTTTGGTATGGTATAATACAGGGCGGAAAAAGCCAGTCAGATAAATATCTGGCTGGCTTTTTCATGTTTAAAAATAAAGTATAAAAAATAAAAATCGCAAATTAAATTTCTTTTTTTAATAAATAGTAAGCTGCTCATATGCGGCAGGAGCATCATCCTGAACTTTTTCACCAACTAAGATTTCCACAGCTTCGTATTGTTTTTCCGTTATAACCATAAGTCTTACAGATCCGTTGTCCGGAACATTTTTATATATCCTCTCTTTGTGTTTTTGAACGGCATCTCTGCCATTGCAAATGCGAGAATAAACCGAGAATTGAACCATGTGATATCCATCTTTAAGAAGAAAATTTCTGAACTGTGTAGCAACTCTGCGTTCTTGTTTTGTAACAACCGGAAGATCAAAAAAAACAAGTATTCTCATAAATTTATTCATATTGATGAAGTTTTAATTCACAAAGTGTCGGTAAGAGAATATCTTCTTTGTTGTTAACAAAGCAAGAACTAAGACTCTGCACAGTTTTTTCAATTGCGTATGAAACACTATAATTTTCTTCTCCGATTAAAACATTTACACTGAGCAATCCAAATAGTTGGTACTTAAGATCAGGTGACAATTCATCATCTTCTGAAACATTTAACGCAACATACAAATCTACAACCTGTCTGAACGGTTCAATTATATCATCGGCAAGATTAAAATTGTTTAGTTCGCTTCTGTGGTGAATACCAAGAGCAGGATCAAGTCCGTAAGAAACCAAATTTCTTGCTACAACTCCGCGAATTATTGAATAACCATAGTTAAGTGCAGCATTAATTACATTGTCCTGACTCCTTGTAAAACTATTACCAAATAACATTTTAAAATATGAGGCTGCAGCGACACCTTCAACATTTGTTTTGTCTGCAGATTGAACGCGTGTTGATAAATGTTTTATTTTTTTCGCCCCTTCAATATTACACATTGCAAGACATAGTGATTGATTAACAATTTTTGATACAACTATTTTTTGCCAAAGTCTGTTAAGCAAAGGTTTTGACAATGAACATTGCAGCCTTGTCATTTTCAATTGCCTTGAATGATTGTTATATGACAATAGAACGGAGTTTGGGATATGCTCATTGTTACAGAAAAATACCGGAACCCCAAATTCAGCAAGTTGAGAAAGTGCATATGAACTTATTGATACATATCTGCTCTCAATCATAAGAGCAGATATATCTTCAATTGGTTGAGATATTTTGTTATCTTTTTTATCAATAATTAATTGATAATTTTTAGCTGACAGTGAAGCAGTTCCGGTAACAACAATATTTCTATAAGGCATTCAATCACCTCTTTTTAAAGTTAAAAGGCATCCTCTTTTCTTTTTCAACTTTTTGATAATTGCCAAGAACATCAACCTGATACTTCTCTATTGATTTCATGGTTTTGCCTATGGAACGGTATTTATATGTATTATCGTGTGTTATTCCGCTTGCAACATTGGTAGAAACATCAAAACCTAAATAATACAAAAATACTTCTTCCCTCTGAATTTCGGTATCAATAGTACTATTTTTCATACAATTTAATAATTTCATTTCCTTATTTCCAACAATCTTTATTAAATCATTAGGATAAAGAGAGAAAATAAAATTATCATCGCTCATGGTTTTCCATTGTGAATATGGTTTAGACCGAACACACGCCCTGTTCGGCAATTTATCCTTTATTGTATCTGCAACATATATCGGAACAAAGTAGTATCCCTCTCCCTCAACATAGAACACATCTGTTCTGACTATGCTGTCATTTGCAGCAACACCGGTGCCGCCATGAACCGATACCGAAAGACTTTGTTTTTCATAACATTTTACTTTCTTTACAAGAGGTCCTTTCTCGCCGGTGCTTGTTGGCTTATAGAATGGTTCTTTAAATGCTTCTGCTGCTTTACCATCAAATTCTTTTAGACGTTCTTTAAGTGCATTGTAAAGGAGCACATCACTCGACGGATTATAATAACCTTGGATTTCTCCGTTATCATCAAGCTTTAACTCGGTAAGATTTTTCTTTGAAAGGACATAACCGTCATCAAGAAGTCTCGGACTTCTTATTGTATCCTTATGAGCTGCACCGGTCACTTTACGCTTAGGCATACGTGAAACAAAACATGGCTTTATACTGTCAATATCCACTCCGAGATATCCGGGAAGTTTTACCGAACGAAGATACATTGCAGGATCATTTGAAGTGCGTATTTCAAGCTCTTGCCTGAATTCCCTCCAAGGAAGCGGAAAACGGTCAATAAATTCTCCGGTTTTTTTATTTACAAGTGTTGTTCCTTCTTCATCAGTAGAATATTCAAGTTCCCTGTACTTTGAATATTTACTGATTTTTCTTATCATGCCATCAGTAACGCAGGCAATAACAACTGCGTCAACTGCATGATGAAGGTCACCGTCTTCACGAACTTTGTTTATGCCCCAACGTTTTCTGATATATCCGGTTACAGCACCATTTACTGCCGTTACTCGTTTGATTTTTCCTTTTTGTGACGGAGCAAATTCAAGATAATCATTTAGAAGATTGAGCATAACTCTGCTTATATGTTTTGTATCTTGAAGGTTTCTTTCTTTAAATCCTTCTGTGTCTGACTCCGTCAATTCAAGTTTAAGTAACTTCTGTTTTTTGCGTAGGTTGCGTACGTTTTGCTTAACATAAATTTCAAAATCATCTCTTCGTTTTCCTGTGAGATATTGCATTGGAATTTTATTTCCTTTTTGCCTATTTTCACTCGAGAAAACAAGAACCTTATTATTATAACTATCATCAAATGAAATGCTGTAAGGAATGATATGATCAATATCAACGTATCCGTCTTCAAAAAGTCGAGTTGAATCAAAACGCTTTAATGAATAAAGGCAAACCCCGTCCTGTTCCTTAAAAAGTTTTAGTTTTACAATATCCATTCCCGAAGGATTACTTATTCCAAATGTTGTTTTTAATTCCTCTATTAATTTTTCATTTCTGGCATTGTTTTCCTTCATATCCGATTCAAGTTTACGACGTTCATCAAAATCTTTTGACATTTCTCTTGCAAGTTCAATATTAATGAAAACAGGACTTTCGCCTTGTTCACGTATAATTGCGTTGACAACCTTTATACTTTGTGAAACTGCACGTCTAACAACCGGACTGGTTATGTTATCAAATTCAGGTATATATGCAGGAAGAAATATTTGTTTTTCATTATTTGAATGAGCTCTAAAATCATATCCTGCATTTTTGCAGGCCTCATCATATCTCATACCCTTTTCAAGAAATGGTATAATTTTGTCACATGCTTTTGTAGAAAGATGACCCGTTCCGGAAAGGCCGGATATTGTAAGCAGCGGTTCAATATCAATATCCTCAATACCGTTGTTTTTCAGATAAGCTGATATCTTGTCATCAGTTTTAAAAACACTTAATGCATAGGCAATTGCATTACGGTGTTCAGTATCATAATAATTTATTCTATTAGGACACACGCCTTTATCTAATGCTTTTTTCATCTTGTGATAAGCTTTAAGATATTCAAATTTAGTTTTCTTTTCTGTTTCTTCCGCAGAGTTCTTTTTATCATCAGTATTATCGCTATACGAAACATTTTTGAAAAATTCATCGTCATTAAGACAAAGTTCTTTTCTTATCCGTGCAAAATTAAGCGAACTAACTTCATGGGCAAGTGTTCTGATTTTAAGACGTTCATCGTCATTAAGGCCTCTTATGCCGCTATTACTAACAATACGAATATCATTGATCTTTTGAAGCAAGGTAAATAATTCAAAAGAATATGTTCCTTTTACCGAGCGAGGCTCTTCCTGCTCGAATGTACACTTCCCGATTTTCTTTTCAATTTGATTTCCGGCATAAGGGCTTGGGCTGTTTTCAGGTCCTTCGCCGGGACCGTCTTCAAATGATCTCTGTGATAAAACAATGTCTGTATATTCTTGCTCAATTTCCTTAGATGCAAACATTTGTCCTAAAGCACGTTGTTTTTCAAATATCAGATGTATTTCATCTTCTATCTGTGATCTGCTGACAGTATTTTTATAATTTTCCTGTTTATTTCTTTTACATTCTGCAAATTTATCGTCCTTATAGAACATTTCACCTACAGTTCTATAACCACCCTTTTTCATAAGGTCAGTATTTTCTTTAACAGCGGAAGTTAATGCTCCGGCATCACTTTTTTTATCTTCAACGTCAATTTTTCTGTTTGATTTAAAGCCTCTTCTCTGTGCGAGATGAATAAGAATACGTGCAAATTCTTTTTCGGTAACTTTTTCATCAAGTGCTTTGGTACGAAGCATGTATATATCCGACAAGTCTCCATTATATAAATGATGAAGTTCATCTTCGGAAAGGATATTTTCTTTAACAATAAGGTATCTTATACGTTCGAGTCTGTGCTTATGTCTGCGAAGTCGGCGCCTTGCGCCCCTTGCTTCCCTTCTTGGAGCAGCAAGTGATGCTCCGTCTTTCGGATGTTCAGCTGCATCAAAAATACGTGATCCGAGTTTGTCTATTCTATAAGGCTGATCATTTTCATCCAGTTTCAATGTGGTCCAACCAACTGAAGTAATTCCAATATCTAATCCTATACAATATGCCACGTACAAAACCATCCTTTCGTATAAAAGATGAAAGCCGACACAAGGTCGGCTTTCAGAGCTTTTCAGTGTTCTACTTTATTGTAGCGACCTGATAATCCTTTGGTATGATATAAGGACATTTTTAATATAGCATAAAAATTTTGGTTTGTAAATGACATTTTTAAACAATTTGTACAAAACAAAATCTTATTTTGCTATTTGTCGCTATTTTTCCTCTCTCCCCAATTTCCTCAATGTGCTTATTGCAATCGGTACGGCGAGGAGAAATGCAAATATGTCTGCGGCAGGTTGTGTTATTTCAATTGCGAGCAGCGGATCAATAATAAGCGGCAAGATGAAGATAAGCGGAATAAACGCAAGCCCCTGCCTTGTCATTGCAACGAGCGTTGCCGGGACAGTCTTTCCCATGTTCTGAAGCATCATATTGGTAATAGTCGTAAACGAAAACAACGGGAAAACACATATCTGTGCTTTGAACGAGAATGCCGCAACCCTTGCAGCCGTCTCGCTGGTTCCGACAAAGGTCGATGTAATCTGTTCTGCAAATACAAATCCGATAACTGCGATAATGACAAGCGCTACAGCGGAAAATTTGACGCTGAACCAAAAGCCTTCTTTTACTCTGTCATATTTCTTTGCGCCGTAATTGAATCCGCATACAGGTTGGAAGCCCTGTCCGAATCCGATCATTATGGCCATAAAGAACATCATTATCTTTGAAGTTCCGGTCATTGCGGCCTGAACCGCGTCTATCATTTCTCCGCCAAGGATAAAGAGACCTACAGCGTGGTTCAGGCAAGCGACTGACACCGAGGCGAGGCCCTGACGGGCAAGGCTCGGAAGGCCGCCCTCGGCAACATGTTTGATAAAAACGGGATCGGTTGAAAAATTACGTAGCCTGATTTTAACATTGTCGCTTTTGAACATACCCAGTAATAAAATAAAAAATCCGATAATCTGGCTGATTGCAGTCGCCAAAGCGGCGCCGGAAACACCCATGCCCAGTGTGAAAATAAAGATAGGATCAAGAGCGACGTTGAGCAAGGCGCCGGACGCAATGCCGAACATTGCTATGAATGCGTTTCCCTGCAGGCGCAATTGGTTGTTGAGTACAAAAGAGCCGGTCATAAACGGCGTTGCAAGCAAAATAAAGCGCATGTATGAAACGGATGCGGCAATGGTGGCATCGGTTTTGGCACCGAGTATAACAGCAAGCTGCTTATTAAAGATAAGACCGAGCACAGCGATAACTATGCCAAAAGCGATAGCATAAACAAATCCTGTCACGGCCATTGTTTCCGCATCTTTTTTATCTTTTCGACCGAGTGCGCGTGAGATATAATTTCCGGAACCGTGTCCGAAAAAGAAGCCGAACGCCTGTATGATATTCATAAGAGGCATGGCAATACCGACAGCCGCAACCATACTGTCGCTGTCCAACTGTCTTACAAAAAAAGTATCCGCAAGATTATACACAGCGGATACAAGCATGCTTATTATAGTAGGTATAGCCAGTGACAATATAAGCTTCGGTATCGGCTCAGTTGTCATTTTTACAAACTTCTTATCCGTTTCACTTGCCATTAAACTTTAAGCTCACATCCTTACACCATTCAGACACCGAGTATACGTGCAACCTTAAGAATTGCAACCTGGGTCTTTGAATCGGTTATTTTTCCGTCCATAACGTCATTTACAAGGTCGCTTATCGGAATCTTTTTAACATTTAAAAATTCATCGTCATCAAGGTCCTGCTTGCCGTAGTGAAGCCCTTTTGCAAGATACATGATTATCTTTTCATCCGAATAAGCAGCTGCCGGATAAAACACCCCGATCTCTTTCCACTCATCGGCAGTTATTCCGGTTTCCTCACGAAGCTCGCGCTGTGCGGCAAGGAGCCGGTCCTCTTGCGGAGTATCAAGCTTTCCCGCCGGGATTTCGCTTATAACTTCATCAATAGGATAACGATACTGTCTCTCCATGATGACCTCATTTTCATTTGTCACCGGAATAATGCAAACCGCTCCGATATGTCTTATAACTTCACGGGTTGCCTCATTTCCGTTCGGAAGCATAACCGTGTCCTTTATAACATGAAGAATATTTCCGTCAAAAATTTCTTCCGTACTTATGTGCTGTTCTTTGAGGTCTGAAAACTTAAACATCCTATGTTCTTCCAATCCGTATAAAATACATGTAATTAACAACAAGTTTATTATAAAACAATCGCACCGCCAATATCAATGAGATTGTGTTCATGTGACAGTGAAAAAATATGCTTGTTGTGTGCCTCGATAAAAGACCGAATTTTTAAGGCGTCCGAGTGCGAAGAAAGGTCACCGAAAAAATATACGGTACCGCCGCATGTAAACGACGCGCCTCCTATAAACCCGTAATTATAGCCGGGCAAAGATACACTCCCCTTGCTCACGAGAAGTACATCAAGATATCCCTGTGCCGCCTTAAAAATGCTCTCATCATCAGTGATAATCGACTTATCATCGACAACCAGGGTTGAACATTTGGTATACCCCTGCGACACGGGAATAACCGTCTTTCCGCTTTTTTGGGCGATGTAAACTGTTTCATTCCAAACTGTTTTCGGATTGCATATGACAAAATTTCCGACAACAGCAAAATTTAACGGAACATCTTTGGGGTATGCGTCCGACAATTCAGTATCACACGTGCACAGCTCATATTTTGAAAGAAACAGATCTTTTGAATCAAGCTCTTTTAATATTCTTTCCTTTTTTGGGGCAACTATAAGTCTGTTATCAAACTTTGCCATAACAAGGTCAACATGACCCGAAACAGGTTTCGGTAACGATTCACATGTGCCGAGCCTTAACACTTCAAAGCCGGCATGGTCAAGTGCATTTTGCACCCATGTCGGTGCATCTCCGATGATAATATTCATATGGCAGCCTTAAATGCTTGGCTGATGAACTGTACGCCGACAATCTCAATACCCTTTGATGTGTCTTTGGAAATACTGCGAAGGTTGTCCTTTGGAACAATTACTCTTTTAAAGCCGAGTCTCTTTGCCTCTTTTATACGCTGCTCACAGTGGCTCACAGAGCGTATTTCACCGGCAAGGCCTATCTCACCGAATGCAAGTACATCTTCGCGTACAACGGCGTCCTTAAGGCTTGAGACAAGCGCCAGAGCAACAGATAGATCTGCGGCAGGTTCAAGGAGCTTGAAACCGCCTACTACGTTCAGATAAACGTCAGTATTTGAAAAATAATAGCCTCCGCGCTTTTCCAAAACTGCAAGTATCATATTTATCCTGTTATAATCAAAGCCGTTAGACATGCGCCTCGGGTTTCCGTATGCGGTTGCGGTAACAAGGCCCTGTACTTCCGCAAGAATCGGTCTTGAGCCCTCCATGGTACACGCAACACACGAGCCTGATGAATTGCGCGGTCTGCCTTCAAGCATCATCTTGCTCGGATTTATCACCTGATGAAGTCCGTCATCAAGCATTTCAAAAACACCGATTTCATTTGTGGAGCCGAAACGATTCTTTACAGCGCGTAAAATCCTGTATGAAAAGTTTCTCTCACCCTCAATATAGAGCACAGCGTCGACAATATGTTCAAGTATCTTCGGTCCGGCAATATTTCCGTCCTTGTTTACGTGACCTACAACAATCACCGGGATGTTGAGATCCTTTGCGTTTCTCATTATGAAATTTGTTGACTCACGTACTTGTGTGATACTTCCTGCCGAGGATGAGAGTTCGGGCAAGAGAACAGTTTGTATGGAGTCAATTATAACAAGGTCGGGCTTATCTGCCTTTATCTGCTCACAAATGACTTCAACATCTGTCTCACTCATGATAGAAATATTCGGAGTATCTACACCAAGTCTGTCCGCACGAAGCTTTATCTGATGAGCACTCTCCTCACCCGACACGTATAAAATGTTGAGATTTTTGCCGAGATGCTGGCACACCTGCAAAAGAATAGTACTTTTTCCTATGCCGGGGTCTCCGGACAAAAGTACAAGCGAACCCTTTACGATTCCCCCGCCGAGAACACGGTCAAACTCCGAAAGTCCCGTCATATACCTGTGTTCACCGTCAGCCTGAATCTCCGAAATCTTCTGAACAATTCCCCTTTTACCGGAATTGTTTTTAAGCTTTGCAATGGCTGCGGGTTCATCGTTTATTATGTGTTCCGTAAGGCTGTCCCACTCGCCGCACTTTGGGCAGCGACCGTACCATTTTGAGTTTTCATAGCCGCACTTTTCGCACACATAAACACTTTTGATTTTTGATGACATATGTACTCCTCTTTTTATAACTAACTGTTTTTTGTTATCTCCGTTCCTTTGCAATAGTGATTTATTCCCTCGCATATGGCGGAAGCAATCTGAGAGTTTTTGCTTCCTCCGAATACACGGCGTAGTCGCCATCCCTCGTCAGAATAACATCATACCCCCGACGGCTCCGCCGTCTTCGCCGCCGTGTCCCGCATCTATTATAACAGTTCTGTATGTCCCATTTGTAGTACTTTGTACAAGCTTTGACGAGGAAAATGAAAGGACAATCGCAAGAGAGACAAAAATTTCTCTGCTTGACACCTGCCTTGCAACATTAGCTGATACATTGTTTTTTTCAGTCACAAATAATCGCCCCATAATCATAATATGAGGCGACTTATTTTTTTATTATTCCTTTTAGAATCTAAAGCGACAGGATCAGATAATACCTCTTTGGAATAAGAATTTCTTCTTATCAATCTTGATATCTCCGTTTATCTTTCCGCTCTTAACATCCTCAAAGTATGTTGATTTCTTAGGAATGTTGAAGGTAAGACCATCCTCAATAAGTTCAATGGTAAGGTCATTAGTTCTGTGGCACTCACCGTCGATGTTGGTATGGTTGTTTTTCTCTCTGCGGTCATGAATTTCAATCTTCTTTCCGCGAAGATACATACAATTTTTGTTATGAACGTGAGTTGCCTTTGACTGCCAATCAACAAGCATAACCTTGAACATACAAATCCATGGGAAACGACGTTTCATAAGTACAATGTCAAGCATATGATCATCAATCATCGCAAACGGAGCAACCTCAATGCCGGAACCGTACCAACGTGAGTTACATGCAACAACAAATACGTAAGGAGCTTCATCAATTTTCTTGCCGTCGATTGTGATGTCATAGTAGTTCTTTACGTGCTTGAACATGCAATAAACTCCACCGAACGCATATGAAAGATGTCCGGCAACACCCGGAAGCTTCTTCATCTGTCCCTGAACTGCGCAAGCATCAGCGTCAAAGCCCATTGATGCCTGGTTGATTGCAATTTCGTCACCTGCTTTGATGCAGTCAATCTTTGTAGGTGTACCGTCAATCTGTCCCTCAATATCAAGGAAAACATCAAGATCACCGAAAAGACGTGTCCAGTCGTTGCCTGAGCCGAGAGGAACAACTGCAACCTGAGCGTTTTCATGACCGTACGCACCGTTTACAACCTCATAAAGAGTTCCGTCACCGCCACATGCATAAAAACGAGCCGGCATTCCGTTAGCGGCAGTTTTATCTACAAAGTCGATTGCATCTCCCGGTCCCTTTGTGTAGTAAACTTCAAAGTCAACGCCTTTTTTTACACAAGCAGGCTCAATAACTTCCTTTACAAAGTTAGACTTAAGTCCTTTTCCCGCTGTGGGGTTCACTACGAAGTAGTGCTTAAGTGAGGGAGTGGCAACTTCCTCCACAGCCTTTTTTTCAAATTTTGATAAAAATGACATGTTTAATTCTCCTCTGCTAAAATTTATATCAAAAAATTTTATTTAAAATACATATAGACCTGACATTTGATCATACCATTGTAAAGTTTTCTTCTCTTGTCAGCCCTTTTGCCGAATGTTCTTTCAAAATCTTCAGACGGACTGATGATATAATATGCCCAGCCTCGTTTACTGATGAACTTTTCTCCCATAGTTTTATAAAGCTCATTTGCGGTCTTTATGTCCAGCAACCTTTCGCCATACGGAGGATTGCAAATGACCGTTCCTTTTTCCGTCCGTCCTTCCCAGTCGTGAAAGTCAAGCAGCTGAAACTCAATCCTGTTTTCAACACCTGCACGTCTTGCGTTTTCTTTTGCAATTTCAAGACTGTTCTTGTCAATGTCACTGCCGTATGCCATAAAGTCACAGTCAAAATTTACGAGGTCTTGCGCGCGGGTTCTCTCCTCAGCCCATACCTGTGCGGGAATACATGCAAATTTTTCCGCAGCAAATGTTCTCTGAAGTCCGGGTGCAATTCCGAGTGCTTTCATTGCACCCTCAATAAGGATAGTGCCTGAACCGCACATGGGGTCATAAAGTGTATGATAATTGCGAACCCTTGCAAGTGAACAAAGGCTTGCGGCAAGCGTTTCCTTAATAGGTGCTTCATTGGCACTGAGCCTGTATCCTCTTTTATGAAGACCTACCCCCGATGTATCAATGGTGAGAGTGACAATGTCCTTCATTATTGAGAACTGAATTTGATACTTAGCACCGGTTTCCGAAAACCACGGTGTCTTATACTTAAGCTTCAGTCTCTCAACAACTGCCTTTTTGATTATGGACTGACAATCGCTTACGGAAAAAAGCTTTGAATTGAGCGAATAGCCCTTTACGGGGAAAGCATCGTCTTTTCCAATCCACTCCTCAAACGGCAAAGCCTTTGTGCCCTCAAAGAGTTCCTCAAAAGACTCGGCTTTGAATGAACCGATGAGAATCTGGATGCGTTCGGCGTGACGAAGACAGATGTTTGCACGCGCTAAAATATGTTCATCACCCGAAAAGAGAACACGGGCATTTTGAGCCTCGACATTCTCTGCGCCAATTTCGCGAAGTTCATCCGCTATAAGCGATTCAAGTCCCATAAGACACGGGACAACAAAATTAATATTCATTTAATTACCAAACCTGATTTTATACCTAATTGTTTTCATAATAAATCTTCAAAAGACTGTTTTATATTGTAACATAAACAGTCTGCTTTTCTCAATGTAAATAATAACAAAAAAGCATAACAAAATTTGTGCCAATTATCTTTGTTTAAGAATTAAATAATTGCGTGAGCATGTCTGGTAACATGGCACCCCATATTCACCGCAACCGGAAGCCCGGCAATATGTGTAGGCGCATACTCAATATTCACGGCAAGCGCCGTTGTATTTCCGCCAAAGCCCTGGGGTCCGATACCGAGTTTGTTTATCTCGCAGAGAAGCTCTTCCTCAAAGTCTTTATAAAATTCATTCTCATTTCTTACAGAGACATCTCTGCAAAGTGCTTTCTTTGCAAGGTATGCGCAATACTCAAAGTCTCCTCCTATACCTACGCCGACTACAATCGGAGGACACGGATTTGAACCTGCGTTCTTTACCACGGAGATGATGTATTCTTTTATGTCTTCCTTTCCGGACGCCGGTGTAAACATCTTAAGAGCGCTCATGTTCTCACTGCCGAAGCCTTTTGGTGCAACCGTAATCTTAATTTTGTCGCCCGGAACAAGGGAGAGATGAATAACAGCGGGTGTATTGTCACCGGTATTTACCCTGTTAAGCGGATCTTTGACTATGGATTTGCGAAGATAGCCGTACTCATAGCCTTTTGCAACGCCGTTATTTACCGCCGCGGTCAGGTCGTCACCGACAATATGCACGTCCTGTCCGAGTTCAATAAATACTACGGCCATACCTGTGTCCTGACAGATTGGGATGTCCATTTCCTTTGCGGCGTCAAGATTTCTCAAAAGGTCATTGCAGATACTTTTCGGCAGTTCCTCTGTTTCATTTTTCATTCCGCATTCAATCTTTTCTTTAAGGCTGCACGGTAAAACTTTATTTGATTCAATGCAAAGCTCCGCAACAGTATTCGTAATAACGGAAGATGATATTTCACGCATATAAAACGTCCTTTTTTAAAAAATTGCAGAGTGAACATACACTCTGCAATTTTAGTTATAGTATATGTGATACACTTTTACGGTCTGTGCGCGCCGCCACGTCTTCCGTAGCCGCCGCCACCGCCATGCTTTGAATCAGATGAACGTTTAAGATCTGCCATCTTTTCTTCACTTGATGACTTCCACTTACTCATCATTTCCTCAAAGGACATGTTAGAACTGTCCGTCTGTGTCTGTTTGGGTCCGTTCCAAACGTTCGGAGTTCCTCTGTCTCTTCTCTTGAAATTTTTCTCACGAGCCTGAGGCTTATCGGCCACTCCCGGCACCTGTTTCATTGAAAGACTGATTTTTCCGCTTTCGTCAATATTTAAAATCTTGACTTTTACCTCCTGTCCTTCAGAAACAAAGTCAGTAATTTCCTTTACATATGTAGACGCGACTTCGGAAATATGAACCATTCCCGTACTTCCGTCCGGCAGCTCTACAAATGCTCCAAATTTCGTAAGGGTTTTAACCTTACCTTCGACAACTGAACCTACTTCAAGTTCCATAAACTAAGTGTAATCCTCCCCAAGATTATTCACCGGATGAGATGTCATAGTAAACTCTTTCACCGGGTAGTACATAGCCCAGAACGTCTCTGGCTATTCTTTCTATATAAGACGACTCATCACCCTCGGTAAGGAAATTCTCAAGTTCTTCATTTTCAGCTTCTTTTTCCTGCTGAACCTGCTGAGCTTCCGCTACCTCCTGCTGCTTGTCTCTTATGTCCATTTGAAGCGATACAAGGGAAATAACGAAGTAGCCCATAACGGCAACGATTGCAAGAGTCAAAATAAAGCTTCTGCTGTTCTTTTTCTCCTTCTTCATTTTTCGTCCCTTTCTTTTTCATTATACGGTACACAATTTAACAACATTTAAAGCAATTATACAATAAACATATTGGTTTTACAATAAAAAAACGCATTAGTTTTTGGCAAAGTTTTGCAATTTTTCTCTTGCATCAATAATTACATTGTGCAGCTTCTCCATATAAAAAAACCTCCTGTCATAGAATGGTATGCGACAGAAGGTACGGATATGCTTATGTTACAGAGGTTTATACATGTCTCCGGCATTTTCTTTTTTTGCGTATTCGAGCACAGATACTACCTGAACTTTAATGAGTTTTTCACCCATCTTGATTTCGATAATATCATTCTCTTTAACGTCGTATGATGCACGCTGAACCTTGCCGTTTACAGACACATGACCGGCATCGCAAAGCTCATTTGCAACAGTTCTTCTCTTTATAATTCTTGATACTTTAAGATATTTGTCGAGTCTCATTTTTTAACCTCATAGCAATAATTAAAAATACAGGAGGAGTATTTTAACTCCTCCTGCAAGAAATTGTTAATTCAATTATTTAACAGCATCTTTAAGAGCTTTACCTGCTTTGAATGCAGGAAGCTTAGAAGCAGGAACCATCATTGGCTCACCTGTCTTAGGATTGTGGCCCTGCTTTGCAGCACGGTTACGAACCTCAAATGTACCGAAGCCAACAAGCTGAACCTTATCACCCTTCTTAAGTGCACCTGTGATACCATCGATTACAGCAGCAACTGCTTTTTCAGCATCTTTCTTTGTAAGTCCGGCATTTTCTGCAACTGCAGCAACAAGTTCTGTCTTATTCATTTTTTCGTCCTCCATAATTTATACATTATTTTCACGAAACACAACATCTTGTGTTTCGTCGTGTACGACTAACACACTTGTTATATTACCCTATTAACTTGAGTTTTTCAAGTACTTTTGCGATTTTTTTGCCTTTTGGCAACATCAATATATCGTTTTTTGAAAGAACTTTAAAAATCAATAGTAAAAGTGCCCAAATTATTATGGCAAAAATAAGTGCAATTAAACAAGAAACCGTAGTTCCGTTAAATCTTGATGTTTCTGCGCCAAATACAATGTGCGTGTTGCAAAGACTGTATACAAAGTATGAAAACGCACCTGCAAACACTCCGACAAATGCCGGCTTTATAAAGCAATCAAACCAATTTATTTTAACCTTTGTTTCCTTTAAAAGCACGCGCAGGTTATTAAATACAATGATAAGGTAACATAAAATTGTTCCGATCGGTGCACCTTTTATATTTATTGCAGGTATTCCGACAAGAATAAAGTTGCAGATAATCTTTACGGTCGCACCGACAAGCAATGATTTTACCGGAACATCTGCTCTGCCTATTGACTGAAGCATATTGTTTATAGGTGTCGAAATTGCAAAAAGAAGTGCAGCGTAGCCGAAGACCGCAACAAACGGTGCTGAAATTGCAATGGATGATGAACGCGGGTACATCATATGAAGAATCGGTCCGGAGAGCAGCGCCATACATACGCCGGCAGGAACACCAATAAGCGTTGCCGTCTTTATAACAATACTTACCGCACTCTTCATTTTAGCGGTATCCTTTGTGGCATATGCGGCAGACAAAACCGGAATTACACTTATACCAAGCGTAAGAATGACACTCGGTATGATATTTCGAAAGTCAAGTCCGACGCCGTAACAGCCGTAAAGAAAGTCCTTGATATCCTTGTCCTCAATATGCATTTGGGAAATTTGCGGATATATTGCTCTTATTGTTTCAGCGCCTACCGAAACCGCATATTTAAGACGATTTTGAACTGTCGTCGCGTCTATGAAATTGGTTACATTGAGCACAAGGGAGCTCGTTGCAATAGGAATTACCGTTCTTATAAGTTCTTTTGAAATATACTTCGGCGAATGTGATTTCGGCGAGTTTTTAAGATCCTCCCCGGTTATAATCTGCTTTCTGCTGCCTCTGTACTTAAAGAAAAGATAAAGCATTCCGAGAAGTGTTCCGATGGTAACGGCAGAAATGGCAGCCGCAGCGGAATAAGGTGCCGCAATAAGCATCGCCTTTTCACGAGTGTCGCACGGAGTTCCGAAAACCGTACCGGTTGCTTCAAACTGTGAGTAAGCGCGCGTGAGCACAAGTTTTGAAAGGAGTATACCGAAAAACAACTTTCCTATACTCTCCCATACCTGAGATATGCCTACAGGAGACATATTGCGTGTGCCCTCGAAAAAGCCTGCGTACATAGAAGTCATTGCGCATATGAGGATTGACGGAGCAATACAAAGAATGCTGTAAAATGTATTTGGTGAGCCGATAATAAAACGCGAGAAAGGATATGCGAGCGCCACAAGCAATGCAGTTCCTATTACTCCCGTAATGAGAAAAATTCTGAATGACGCTTTTTTGATTGTATAAACTTCTCTGTAACGTCCGCGTGCAATGCGCTCGGATATCATCTTTGAAACTGCTACGGGAAGTCCTCCCGTGGCGATAGCGTATATTGGAGTATAAATCTCGAATGCCGCGGTATAATAGCCGCGTCCGACCTCACCTATGATATTGGTAATCGGGATTTTATAAAATATATTTATAAGATGAACAAGAACAGTGGTAAGCATGAGGAACATTGCCCCGTGAACCATCGACTGTCCCTGTTTTTTTGTCTGTAAATTCTTTTCCGGCAAAGGTTGCATCTCCTTACTTTTTTACGGCCCTACAAACTCCCGAAGGAGTGATGTTTTTGGAATTATATCTTTGTTTATTCTTGTGGTTTTTTCAAGTCTTTGGGAAAGAGAAACGGCATTTTCATACATCGGGTGACTCTTTGGAAGCTCAGAGAGAAGTGTGAGTGCGGTGTCCTTATACGCGCAGATTTCATACGGATGAAGAGAGTCAATAACATAGTCCGCGCTTTCGATAAGCGGAGTAAGATACTCAATCTCACCCGAAACTACCTTCGGCCACATGTTATATGTATTTTCGACACTGATTCCGCGAAACTTGTAGTCCCTCATCATTCTGCGAAGAAATCTTACATCACGTCTTGAAAATATGATACTGCTGTCATCGTCAAAAATATCGGAAGCTGTGCTTGCGTACATCTTTACAAGATTTTCGTCCGAAAGACAATCAGTAATAATCGGATTGATTGCATGGAGTCCCTCGACGATAACAATATCCCCCGGTTCAAGTTTTAGGTGCATTGAGTTGTCGGTTCTTGTACCGGAGACAAAGTCAAAACTCGGGAGGTCGGCTTCTCCGTGTATGCCAAGCCCCTGAAGCGTGTCTCTTATCAGTTCGAGATTTAGTGCATAAATTGTCTCAAAATCTCTGTTGCCGTCTTCACCAACCGGAATGGTATCACGGTCAAAATAAAAATCGTCCAGCGAGATAACATATGCATTGTGACCCATTCTTGAGATAAACCTTGCCATCTTGTTGGCGCCGGTTGTTTTTCCCGATGAGCTCGGACCTGAAAGCATAATTATTTTATTTGTTCCCGGTCTGTCTATTACCTCTCTGACATACTGATGAAGCATGCTCTGATAGCGTCTTTCGCATTTGCTGATGTATTCAATTGGATTCGTAATAACTTCTCTGTTGATAACTTTTAAATAATGCATACTATCCATAATACTCTAAAACTGCCTTCTTGCGATTAATTTGTTCATCGAATCTGCTGTTGTATTCGTAAGGATATTTGAAATTGTAGATTCGTGAAATATTGTTGTCTGACGGATTCTTTATTTTTGTCACCGCCCCTGCGCCGCACGCCATAATCGAGTGACACTCTTCCATCATATATATGTTGTAGAAACTCTCACAGCCGGGCTTTGCGTAGCCGACATTTTCAAGATTTCCCACTGATTTTGCCTGTCTGTACATATAGTAGGGTATATATCCGCATTTTACAAGTCTGTCGTTTGAAAGATTTACCATTTTCACGGTTTCTCTTCCGTCTGAGAACAAGCCGTTTCTGTAATCGAGATCGGAAGAACGTTTATAAGCAAGAGTGTGAACCGTAACACTCTCCGGATCAAGCAGGAGAATTTTATCAAGTGTATCGGAAAATCCTGCTGCATTGTCACCGGGAAGCCCCGCAATAAGGTCCATGTTGATATTTTCAAATCCGATTTTTCTTGCGGCGGCATATGCCAAAATTACATCTTGTGCAGAGTGCTTTCTGCCTACGCCGCGTAAAATGTCATCATTCATTGTCTGCGGATTAATACTGATTCTGTCTATACCGTTTTCAATCGCGGCACAAAGTTTTTCGTCGGTTATGGTATCCGGTCTGCCGGCTTCAAATGTAAATTCCCTGCACTGTGAAAAATCAAAGCAGGAATTTACCGTTCTGAGAAGCCGCGTAATCTGCTCTGCACTGAGTATTGACGGTGTTCCGCCGCCGACATATGCAGATAACATGGTAATACCAAGTTTATTAACCAGATTGCCTGTATATTCTATTTCTTTCAGTAAATTTTCAAAATAAACAGGAATTATCTGTTTTGCCGAGTCCTTATTTACCGAGCTTGAAACAAACGAGCAGTAAGAACAACGTGTCGGGCAAAACGGGATTGAGATGTAAAGGCTGAATGAATCCGATTTTGATGTCTTTATGATTTTTTCTTCTGCGTCAGCGACAGAAAGAGCGAGTTGTGTCTTTTTATCGGATACATAAAAGCAGTCCTCAAAGTATTTGATTCCCTCTTCCCTGCCTTTTTCGTTCATAAGGCGTATAAGGAGCTTTGACGGTCTGATACCGGTAAGTATACCCCAACAAAGTTCCGTATTCAGTGCTTCCGACAAAAGAGAATAAAGCATTTGCGCAGTTTTGAGTTCAAGGCTGTTCTCATCATCTGCAAGAGAAACGGACAAGTTGTCTGTTTCACCGTTGTATCCGGGAAATTTTTCAGACTTCGTAAGTCTTTTACCGGTTTCCGAATTGTAATATACAACAGATACACATACATCTTCTGAAGAATTATCATCACCCGTATCAAGACGAACGGTTACGGTTGTTCCCGCACCCTCGACAAACGGCGGCTTTGTGTGAACCTCGACAGGTTCATCCGAAAAAAATGCCCCGGTGAGCTTTTGCAGCTCGTAGTGATATGGATTGTCAATTACATTAAGGACCATTCGATTTTCCTCATAAATCTGTTGGTTTTTCGTTCAGCGTCAAGGGTAGTTGACGGTCCGTGTCCCGGATATACGATAAAGTCTCCCTTGAGCTTACCGAGTTTCAAAACAGAGTCCATCATGTCTGTGTGGTTTCCGCGGAAAAGATCCGTGCGCCCACACGTTCTGCAGAACAATGTATCGCCCGAAAACATAATATTTCCCATGAGATAACATACGCTTCCCGGTGTGTGTCCCGGTGTGTGAACTACCGTAACTTCCGTGCTCCCGAATTGTATTTTATCATCATCATTTACACAAATATCAGCATGCATCGGATGCTGTGAAAGTCCGATATCCGCGGCAAGTGAGCACGCCGAGCTCGTAAGGCAGATATCATCATCCGCACCTATTACAACCTTTGCTTCAGTGTATATTGACTTAAGGTCATATACTCCGATTATATGGTCACTGTGTCCGTGCGTCAAAAAAATATACGCAAGTTTTGTCATGCCGGAATTTTTTATGGCAAAAACAAGCTCATCGGTATAAATAGCGGGATCAATAACCGCACCGAGACCCGAAAGCTCATCAACAACAATATAGCAGTTCGTCTGCAGCGAACCGAGAACCAGTTTATTTACTTTCATATACTCTCACCCTATCTCCACTGATTCGTATCATAGACAATTGTCACCGGACCGTCATTTAGAAGTTCAACCTTCATGTCAGCGCCGAACTCACCGCAGGCAACCTCTAAAACACCGTTTTTCTTAAGTTCCTCAATAAAATACTCGTAGAGAGGAATAGCAATTTCAGGCTTTGCAGCATGTATAAACGACGGTCTGTTTCCCTTCTTCGTATCGGCAAGCAATGTAAACTGAGAAATAACAAGTGCACCGTATGACAAGTCGAGAAGCGATTTATTCATCTTTCCCTCATCATCTTCAAATATCCGAAGATTTGCAGTCTTTTTTGCAAGTATTTCTGCGTCTGATTTTACGTCATCCTCAGCCACGCCCAAAAGAATCAGGAATCCGTTATCAACAGAACCGACAGTCTTTCCGTCAACCTTGACACTTGCATATTTCACTCTTTGTATAACTGCTTTCATAAACTAAAATCCGGCCCTTTCAACAGCAATAACACCATTTATTTTCTTAATGTGTTTTATAACCGTATTAAGATGTTCAACACCGTTTACCGCGATGGTAAGGGTCATTACAGTATCCTTATCCTTAAGCGTTCTCGTGTTTATACTTCTTATGTCAACATGCATAGAGGCAAGTGCGCTCGCAATGTCGGCCATAAGTCCGACGCGAGAAAGACAATAAAGATCCATCGTCGCATTGAACTCTTCTTTTACACTATTGTCCCAATAAACTTTTATCCATCTTTCAGGTTCGGGAGATGCTTTTATACTTATCGGTACATTGGTACAATCACGTTTGTGTACGGAAACACCGTGTCCGCGTGTTATGAAGCCGATAATTTCATCCCCCGGAAGTGGGTTACAGCATTTTGAAAGTTTAACAAGGCAATTGTCTATTCCCTCAACAATAATTCCCTCTGAACTCGTTCTGTGTGCGGGCTTTGTAACAACAATTTCATCTTTCGGTCTTTCTGACGCCTTGAGTATTTTGTTGTACTCATCCTTCATAAACGGTTGAAGCTTATCAAGAGAAATGCTTCCGTAACCGATAGCCGCGAAAAATTCATCCGAATTTTCAATTTTTTTGCGTTCACAGAGTCTTTTTACGAACTCTTCGAGTTCTTCATCAAAAAGTCTTATATTGTCTTTTCTGAGTTCTCTTTCAAATTCAATCTTACCCTGTTCAATATTTTCAGGGCGTTTTTCTTTCTTGAACCAGCTTCTGATCTTTGCTCTTGCACTGGTAGTTGTAACAATATTGAGCCAGTCACGCGACGGTCCCTTATTCGGATCAGATGAGCAAAGAACCTCTACAATCTGTCCGGTACTCACCTTGTAGTCCAGCGGTACTATACGTCCGTCTACCTTTGCTCCGACCATCTTGTGTCCTACCTGCGTATGAATGGCATAGGCAAAGTCGATAACGGTCGAACCGTATGGGATGTTTATAACATCTCCCTTTGGCGTAAATACAAAGACATCATCAGGAACAAAGTCGGTTTTTATTGTTTTTACGATATCTTCAACATCGTCCGAATCCTTCTGGCTTTCAAGAAGCTGTCTTATCCACGCAAGTCTCTCTTCAAACTTCGAGCTTCCGGTAACGCCGAGTTTATACTTCCAGTGAGCGGCGATTCCGTATTCAGCCGTGTAGTGCATCTCCCACGTTCTTATCTGCACCTCGAACGGAATACCCTCAGGGCTGATAACCGTAGTATGAAGTGACTGATACATATTTGACTTCGGAGTGGATATATAATCCTTGAATCTGCCCGGAAGCGAATGGTACATATCGTGGATTATGCCGAGACAGTTATAGCAGTCAATGACTGTATCAACAATGATTCTGATGGCATAAACGTCGTATATCTCATCAAATTCCTTATTCTGGATATACATCTTCCTGTATATGCCGTGGATGCTCTTGCGGCGGCCGTCAACAGCCGCATCCGGAATTGTCTCATGAACACGATTCTTTATTGTTTCAATGGTATCCGGAATGAAATTCGGATGAATTTTTGTATTTCTGTTGAGAAGATCCTCAATATCCTTATAACCTACAGGGTCAAGATATCTGATTGCGAGGTCTTCGAGTTCTTCTTTTACGGTACGTATTCCGAGTCTGTGGGCAATCGGAGCGTATATTTCAATCGTCTCAAGCGCTTTATCACGTCTCTTTTGTTCACGCATGAATTCAAGAGTCCTCATGTTGTGGAGACGGTCTGCAAGCTTTATGATTATTACACGGATATCCTGAGACATGGCGATAAACATCTTGCGGATATTTTCAGCCTGTCTCTCTTCCCATGTTTCAAGAGGAACTTTACCGAGCTTTGTAACGCCGTCAACAAGCTGTGCGACATCATCGCCGAACATCTCACGGATGTTGTCAAGTCCGGTATCCGTATCTTCAACTGTATCGTGTAAGAGTGCGGCAATAAGGGACTGATAATCCATTCCGAGTTCAAACAGTATTTCCGCAACCGCAACCGGATGTGTGATATACGGTTCGCCCGAATATCTGCACTGACCCTTATGAGCCTTCTTTGCGAACTCATATGCCTGTACTACCTTGTCCGCTTCAGCTTTGCTGTACTGTTCGTACATCTTCTTTTTTAAACTTTCAAATCCGTCATCAAAGGTTTTCTTTTCGGCCATGAGTTCACCCTCTTTCAATAAATTTCAAAATGTATTTCATAACCTGTGCCGAATTAAGATCAAACTTTTCGGATACCTCAGGTACACCGATCATACTGTCTTCACCTATACTTATAAGTCCGAGTTCGCTCATTGCAAGAATTGCAACCCTGACTTTGCAGATATTGTCACCCTGCTGCATAACTTTAGCAGAGATATATTCATATTCATTTGCAGAAAGCTGTCTGCGCTTGAAAAGTGTGTACATTGACGCAAAAAGTGTTCTGCTCGGAAGTGCGTAAACGGCGCTGTCGCCGTCAAGCTCTTCGCGGAGCAATATACGGTCATAAAGAAGCTCCGACTTTACCATGTCGTCCTCAGAGAGACCGGAGGGACGAATGCCCTTTGCAATAACGGACGCTTTTATCTGTCCGTTCCACTCGTTTTTATCCAAAGAAACTATGAAGTCCGCAAGATCTCCGCTTACATACGGGAATGATGCATTGTCAATATTGAACTTCATAACGGTTATCTGAGTCTGCTTACCCTCTTTATGTGCCGTTATTCTGGCATGCTGCTTCTTCTCTCCTAAAAGAGCTATCGAGTCAATCCGAAATTCAAAAAGCCCGAAAACCGGGACCGGATTTTCAGCTCCAAATGGCTCAAGTAGGTTAAGAGTTTCAACAAACTCAGGTGTAATTGCATCTGCAACCAGCTTGCAATCAACAGAAATTTCAGGGTATGACCTGCCACGCTTTGAAGCATACATGTTGATTTTGTCTCTGAAATCATCAATATTTCCTGTTTTTATTGTAAGTCCCGCCGCCTGCTCATGACCGCCGAACATTTCAAGTAAGCCGTTGCACGCAGACAGAGCATCAAATATTGAAAAGCCCTCAACGGAGCGCGCCGAGCCCTTTGAAAGTCCGTCATCCTTGTCGGTAAGAACTATTACAGGTCTTAAAAATCTCTCAAGGAGTTTAGAGGCGACAATTCCCAGTACACCCTCGTGCCACCCTTTGCCGTGAACAACTATAACGGGCTGACTTTTTTGCAGAGGATATGTATCCAGATATCTGATACACTCATCAAATATCTGATTTTCGGTTTCATGACGCGACGCATTTATAGCATTTAGTTCAGCTGCCATTTCATCCGAGACACCGTGTTCATCACAGATGAGAAGTTCGAGTGCGGATTCTGCACTTTCCATTCTTCCTGCGGCATTGATTCTCGGAGCAATTCCGAATGAAATATTTCCGGATTTAACTTCCTTGCCGGAAATTCCGATAATATTGATAAGTGAGGACAGTCCCGGCCTTACCGTGCCGTTTAACAGATTCAGTCCGTATTTTACGAGAAGTCTGTTTTCACCTACAAGCGGAACGATATCCGCAACTGTTCCGACTGCAACAAGATCAGCAAAATCAGACAAAATTATCTGTTCGTCGCCCTCAAGTGCGCAGGCAAGTTTAAATGCCACACCTACTCCGGCATATTCCGTAAACGGGCACGGGATGTCCGTGCGGTGAGGATCAACGACCGCCACGCAGTCGGGAAGTTTTTCTCCCGGAAGATGATGGTCGGTTATAACAAGGTCCATGCCGAGACTCATTATATACTCAGCTTCGGCAACGGCTGAAATACCGTTATCAACTGTTATAATGAGGTTTGTTCCAAGGGAATGAATGCGGTCAACCACTGATGCAGAAAGTCCGTATCCATCCTTTGAACGGTCGGGAAGCATATATGTTACATTGGCTCCCTGTGCGGAAAGGTAAAGATAGAGCAGCGCGGTTGATGTCACGCCGTCAGCATCGTAGTCCCCGTAAATGCATATTTTTTCATAATCAAAAATCGCATCATTTATTCTGTCTACGGCAAGCTCCATATCCGGAAGCAAAAAAGGATCAATGAGTGTTGTATCCCTGCAGAGAAACCTCTCTATCTCCTCATCGGACTCGGAGCAGCGCGACGAGAGTAAAAGGGCAAGAAAAGCATCGATTCCGAATCTTGATGCAATCTCTGACGCCTGGTCTTTATTCAGTTTTTCAAGGCGCCACTTTTTACGGCTCATATCCAAACCTCATTTATTATAATCTAACCTATAAATTATATACGATATGCAGTATTTTTTCAATTATAATTACGCAAAGAAACGCCTTTTGCGCCGTTTAACCTGTCGGACTTATACTAAATGTAAAAATGGGCCTTAAGATATGGAATTATGAAAAAAGAACAAACTCTCAGGTAATCGTAATGACCCGGGAGTTTGTTTTTCAGTTCATTTTTATTCCTTTTCGGCAATGATACCGAGCTTGTATGCATTGAGGAGCCTATTTAAGTTATATATCTGCTTTTGAAGCTTTTTTCCGTTATCCGTTTCACTGATTTTTATTCGTTTATCAAGTCGTTCAAAAACAACAGACGCGGAAAGAATATCTTTATTGTATCTTATGGCTTCTTCTCTGCTTGTAAATGCATCGTGTGACGAAAGACGCATGATATATGAGTTGTAGATGAGAGTATACCCTGCAATTCCCGTAGCTTTCTGGTACGCTCTGCAGAAACCGCCGTCAATATCTATAAGCTTTCCCTCGCCTTTTACGGGACTTTCTCCGTCCTTACTTCTTACAGGCGTATGTCCGTTTATTATGTGCGAATGTTTTCCGCCGAGACCGAATTCACGAAGGATAAGTTCGCATCCGGCAGCGGTTTTAGTAACCTCATAATACGGGTCCTTATTCTCAATCCACGTTGAACTGTCGTCAATAAGTCTGCGTTCAAATGTAGTTATCTTATCACGTGCGAAAAGCGGAGAAAACTTACCGCACCACAAAAACCACATAAAGTCCTGTCCGGACTGACGAATATCTGTATTTTCATCTGCAAAATATCCGTCACGTGCCTTATCAACACAAAAGTCCAAAAGGTTCTTTCCGCTGTAGGTGTTTCCCTCGTATTCGAACTGTCTGAAGCAGCCGTCTTCATCCATCGGAATAGCACCGTGGAAAAGAAGATTTCCGTTGTAACAGCGATACATCGACCCTTTGCTAAACAAAAATTTGATATGTTCTTGCAATTTTTCAGACGCCCTGAAATTGTCTGTAAATTCCGCCATAAGCTCTTTTTCTTCAGATGTGAGTGCATACGGATCCGTCGGGTTAACAGTCGGGAAATCCGTATCAAGCAGCTTATAAATCTTACCGTCAAGGTTGATTGTACCTTTTTCAAAATCGACATTATCAAAAAGAAGTCTGTCATCCATGTTGAATTCCGGATTTCTTTTTATGGCCTGCCCCTCAAGTTTAAAGAGGATGATGGTGATAGCCTTTGCCATTCGTCCGGTTTGCTGAATATCTTTTTCGGTGATAACTTTTTTAGTTTGATCCATGTCGTCAATATCTGCAATGTACCGCGATGTATCCGATTCACTGTAGTGATCATTTGCAAAAACCGAAAGAGCACGCAAACTGATACCGTATCCTGTCTCTAAAACATGGAGATTGTTATAACGTATTGAGTTTGAAAGAACCGTGGCAATACAAACCTCAGATCCTGCAGCCGCTCCCATCCAAACAATATCATGATTTCCCCACTGGATATCAACCGAGTGATGAGAAATAAGGTCCTCCATAACAATGTCCGCTCTCGGTCCTCTGTCAAATATATCTCCGACAATATGGAGATGGTCAACAATGAGTCTTTGGATGACATGGCAGACCGCAACAATGAAATCCGGTGCTTTCCCAATGTCGATTATAGTAGTGATTATGTTGTCATAATAATCTTTTTTATTGTGAAGTGTGAAGTCGGTATTAAGAAGTTCATCAATAACATATGCATATGCTTCCGGAAGTGCCTTACGTACTTTTGATCGTGTATATTTGGAAGTAACAAGGTGACAGAGTTCAATAAGATAATTCAGAGTTGTTCTGTACCACTCCTCTTTTTCCTCATTTGACATATGCTCTGTTACATCTTTTATCTTTTCATTCGGATAATAAACAACCGTTGCAAGGGTAGCTCTCTCATTTTCGTCAAGCTGATCCGTAAAAAGCATATCAATTTTTTCTTTGATAGCGCCGGACGCACTTCTCATTATGTGTGTAAAAGCTTCATACTCTCCGTGAATATCCGAAATGAAATGCTCAGTTGCCTTCGGAAGATTCAGAATGGCTTTAAGGTTGATTATCTCGGTAGCCGCAGCCTGTGCAGTCGGATATTTTTGCGCCAAAAGTCTCAAATACTCAAGATCTTTTATTTGATAATTAGGATACTCTCTCATGATATCTCCTTAATAAATTAGTTTTATATGGAAAAATCCGATTGCGCACATGCAATCGGATTCGTTAATTATTGAACAATTTGATTTTCAGCTGTACTGTCTGCAAATTTGACAAATTTTTCGGCAAACATCGGGGTGCCTACAAGTGCAACATATACAAGAGAGCCGAAAACCGTATAAAAAACAAAAAGACAGCATACATAAATAAGCGATTTTAAAAATGAGTCTTCAATCCCCAAAATTTTGCTTAAAAACATAAGATGTATCTCCTTAAAAAATAAATATGAAAAAAATCAATCAACATAAAAATATGATTTATTATACTTTATTTTCCGATTTACTTCAACATCTTTTTAAGATACATGCCTGTATATGAATTTTCACATTTGGAAACCTTTTCCGGAGTTCCCGTTGCGACAATGGTGCCGCCCTTATCTCCTCCCTCCGGTCCGAGGTCAATGATGTAATCCGCTGTCTTTATAACGTCAAGGTTGTGTTCAATTACGAGAACGGTATTTCCGGCATCAACGAGTTTTTGCAGAACCTCAATCAACTTTTCAACATCAGCTGAATGGAGTCCTGTTGTAGGCTCATCAAGTATATAGAACGTCTTTCCTGTGGAACGTTTTGAAAGTTCGGTTGCGAGCTTTACCCTCTGCGCCTCGCCTCCCGAAAGAGTTGTTGCGGGTTGACCGAGTGTTACGTAACCGAGGCCGACCTCCTGAAGAGTCTTTAATCTGTTGTAAATTTTCGGTACTGCGGAGAAAAATTCAACTGCTTCATCAACACTCATCGCAAGAACATCGGCAATGTTTTTGCCCTTGTACTTAACCTCGAGCGTTTCTCTGTTATAACGTGAGCCGCCGCATACCTCGCAAGGTACATATACATCGGCAAGGAAATGCATCTCTATTTTAACAATACCGTCGCCCTTACAGGCTTCACATCTTCCGCCTTTTACATTGAAAGAGAAACGTCCGGCATTATAGCCTCTGATTTTTGCGTCCTGTGTCTGCGCAAAAAGTGTACGGATATCATTGAAAAGATTCGTATAGGTTGCAGGGTTTGAACTCGGCATACGGCCTATAGGAGACTGATCAATATCTATAACCTTGTCAAGATTTTCAAGTCCTGTAATCGACTTAACTTTTCCCGGAAATGTCTTTGCTCTGTTAAGATCTCTGGCAAGTGTTTTCTGAATGATTTCATTTACAAGTGAGGATTTTCCCGAGCCGGAGACACCCGTTACACAGGTAAGGGTTCCGAGAGGGATTTTTACATTGACATCTTTCAGATTGTTTTCCGCGGCACCTTTTACAGTGAGGAATTTTCCGTTGCCCTTTCTGCGTTTTTTCGGAACGGCAATCCTTCTTTCGCCCGAAAGGAATTGACCGGTCACGGACTCCTTACACTCCATAATTTCCTTTGGAGTTCCCGCACATACAATGTTTCCTCCGTTTATGCCTGCACCCGGACCGATGTCCACGATGTAATCCGACGCACGCATGGTATCCTCGTCATGTTCAACGACAATCAGTGTATTGCCGAGATCACGAAGGCGTTTAAGTGTCTCAATAAGCTTGTCATTATCACGCTGGTGAAGCCCTATTGAAGGTTCATCAAGTATGTAAAGAACACCCATGAGAGACGAACCTATTTGAGTAGCAAGACGTATACGCTGGCTTTCACCTCCCGAGAGTGTTCCCGCCTTTCGTGAAAGATTCAGGTAATCAAGTCCTACACTGCAAAGGAAGTTAAGACGTGATTTAATTTCTTTCAGTATAAGTTCCGCAATTACTGTCTCGCGCTCGGTAAGCTTAAGATTTTCAAAAAAATCGAGTTCTTTTTTTATAGAAAGTGATGTGAGCTCATCGATTGATAATCCGCCGACGGTTACTGCAAGGCTAATGGGATTGAGGCGTCTGCCGTGACATTTTTCACACTTGTGTGTAGCCATCACAGCCTCTATTTGGCGTTTTGAGGACTCGGAGGTAGTCTCTTCATACTTACGCATAAGATTCGGAATTACGCCCTCAAACTTTCCGTAAAACGTACCTGTACTGTATGTGCTGCTGTGGCTGTATTTTATACGCTCACCGTTCGTTCCGTAAAGAATCTTCTCAAGGTCTTCCCTCTTCATTTTCTTGACGGGAACATCTATTGAAAAGCCGTAGTGTTTTGCTATGCCGTCAAAGAACATTTCAGCCATTGTGCCGCCGTCAACCTTTGACCATCCGTAGCACTTTAACGCTCCGTCCCTTATTGAAAGGTTGTTGTCGGGTATGAGAAGATCCTCATCAATAGTTGTATATTCACCGAGACCGCTGCACCGATCACATGCACCAAACGGATTATTGAATGAAAACATACGCGGGGCAAGCTCGGTAACCGAAATGCCGTGCTCCGGACATGCAAATGTCTGTGAAAATTCAAGTTCTTCTCCGCCGATAACATCAATGACAACAATACCTTTTGCAAGTTTTGATGCAGTCTCAACGGAGTCTGTAAGTCTGCTTGTTATACCGTCCTTTATAACAAGACGGTCAACAACGATTTCAATGTTATGTTTGATATTCTTTTCAAGTTTTATTTTCTCTGACAGATCGTGAACCTCACCGTCAATCCTGGCTCTGACAAATCCTTGCTTTGCGGCGGATTCAAGTTCTTTTACGTACTCTCCCTTTTTACCGCGTGCAATAGGTGCCATAACCTGTATCTTTGTCTTTTCCGGGAGCTCAAGAATCTTATCAACTATCTGATCAATACTTTGGGAACGTATCTCTTTGCCGCACACAGGGCAATGAGGTATGCCGATTCTTGCATAAAGAAGTCTTAAATAGTCGTATATCTCCGTTACCGTGCCTACTGTTGAACGCGGATTTTTTGAAGTGGTTTTCTGGTCAATGGATATGGCAGGGCTTAAGCCCTCTATAAGCTCCACCTTAGGCTTTTCCATAAGTCCGAGAAACTGACGTGCATATGATGACAGGGATTCCATATAGCGTCTTTGGCCCTCTGCGTATATGGTATCAAATGCAAGCGAAGATTTTCCCGAGCCGGAAAGTCCCGTAAAAACTATAAACTTGTCCCTTGGGATAGTTAGAGAAATATTTTTAAGGTTGTGTTCCCTTGCACCTTTAACGTAGATTTCTTTAATTGCCATCTTATTTGCCTTCCTGTAATTTCTTTATTTCATCGCGGAGATAAGCCGCAAGCTCAAAGTCAAGTATTCTCGCAGCAGCACGCATCTGTTTTGTGAGTTCTTCAATTTCTTTCATGCGCTGTGCCTTTGTAAGACGTTTACCGTTTTCAGATTTCTCCTTATTAACTTTTGACGTTATTTCAATGACGTCTCTGACATCTTTCTTTATTGTCTTCGGAACAATTCCGTGTTCCCTGTTGTATGTTTCCTGAATCTCACGTCTTCTATACGTCTCGGTTATCGCCCGTTCCATGGACGGTGTAACGCTGTCCGCGTACATGATTACCTCTCCGTTTGCGTTTCTCGCCGCGCGTCCTATGGTCTGTACAAGCGATGTTTCCGAACGGAGGAAGCCCTCCTTGTCAGCATCTAAAATTGCAACAAGGGATACCTCGGGTATGTCCAGTCCCTCACGGAGAAGATTTATTCCGACAAGAACATCAAATTCTCGAAGACGAAGGTCACGGATTATCTGCATACGCTCTATGGTGTCAATATCATGGTGCATGTACCGTACTTTTATGCCGAAATTTTCAAAATAATCAGTGAGATCCTCAGCCATTTTTTTGGTGAGCGTAGTAACAAGCACACGTTCGCCGCGTTCTGTACGCATATTTATCTGTGAAACAAGGTCATCAATCTGACCCTCAACAGGCTTTACGGTAATCATAGGATCAAGCAAACCGGTTGGTCTTATAAGCTGCTCGACAATCTGCGCGCTCTTTTCACGTTCAAACTCTCCGGGAGTCGCCGAAACAAATACAACCTGATTGATATGACTGTAAAATTCATCAAAATTAAGAGGTCTGTTATCAAAAGCGGACGGAAGCCTGAAGCCATACTCAACAAGGTTTTCTTTCCTCGCATGATCCCCGCCGTACATGCCCCGAACCTGCGGCAATGTAACGTGCGCCTCATCAATAAACATAAGAAAATCATCCGGGAAGAAATCAAGGAGCGTATACGGAGTAGAACCCGGTTCACGCCTTGAAAGAACTCTCGAATAGTTTTCGATTCCGCTGCATATACCGGTTTCCCTGAGCATCTCCATGTCATATTCTGTTCTCTGTTTTATGCGCTGCGCCTCAATAAGCTTTCCCGCTTCTTCAAACTCCGCAACGCGCTGCGCACACTCGCGCATGATATCCGAAATGGCTTCTTCACGGGTATCTGCATTTACAACGTAGTGCGATGCCGGATAAATGGCAACATGGGACAATGTAGACTTTATCTCGCCGGTAAGCGGATTTATCTCGCATATCCTGTCAATCTCATCTCCGAAAAATTCAATGCGTAAAGCCGTTTCGGAATAACCCGCAGGATACACCTCAACAGTATCTCCGCGTACTCTGAATTTGTCTCTTATAAAGTTGATGTCATTTCTTTCATACTGTATCTCAACAAGCTTTGAGATAACTTCATCCCTTGCTTTTTCCATACCCGGACGAAGTGACAAAATCATGTTCTTGTACTCTTCCGGATCACCTATCGAGTAAATACATGAAACCGACGCAACAATTATAACGTCACGTCTCTCCGACAGTGAAAACGTCGCGGAATGACGCAATTTATCTATTTCATCATTAATGGATGAATCTTTTTCAATGTAAGTATCTGTTGTCGGAACATATGCCTCCGGTTGGTAGTAATCGTAATAACTCACAAAATACTCAACTGCATTGTCGGGAAACATCTCGCGAAATTCCGAGCAAAGCTGTGCGGCAAGTGTTTTGTTGTGTGCCAAAACAAGTGTCGGTTTGTTTATCCTTTCAATTACGTTTGCCATTGTGAATGTTTTACCCGAGCCAGTAACACCAAGCAAAGTCTGTTCCTTATAACCGTCATTTATACCGTGAACAAGTTTATCTATGGCCTGCGGCTGATCACCTGTCGGCTTGTATTTACTTTTCAAAATGAACCTGTCCGGCATAGCGATCCTCCTGCCTTTTTGTAATTAAGCAATCACACAAAATGTATCTTATAGCATTATAAAATATTTATCAACAGTTTATCATTATACCGCACAAATGTTCTATGGTCAATAAAAAAGCAGACGGCAGCACATTATCTGCCATCCGCAAAATTTATATTGCGAAAAGATACATTGCCTATGCTATTTTCTTGCGCAATTTGTTAAACCTGTACTCACCTATGATTTGCAAAATCATAGGAAGTAAAAACAATGCTGCATATGCAATGTAAAAGACTCCCGAAAGCGGTGTTATCCTATTTATAATAATCTCGGGGTCATAATAAATATTTGTCTGATCAAGCGCATATCCCATTCCGATAACGGTCAGGCATAGAAAAATCGAAACAACAAAGCTTCTGTCCCTGTTATCAAAACGATAAATTGAAAATGCCGTTCTTCCCTTGAGCGAATAGCCACGACTTTTCATTGATGCGGCACTCTCGACAAAATTTTCAAGTGTCCATGTGATAGTTATTGAGACAAGCCTGAAAAAATCAATTATAAATATTGGAAATTTTCTTTGATGAAGTCCTCTTCCTATACCTCTTTGGGAAGTATTTATTCTTTTCGCTTGAAGTTTTACTCTCGGCACAGTCCTCAAAAGAATCGAAATAAACAATGAAAATTTCGGAGATACTCTTCCGAAAAGATAAATAATTTTGTCCGTTGAGAAAATTGCAAACAGGCATGAAAAAATCATGAGAAGCGTTGCAACGGTAATGCTGAGTTGCAATCCGTAGAGAAGTGATTCAAGGGTGATTTTATTGTCAATAAAGTTTGAATAAAGGTTTGTTATACCGAAGTGATTGTAGTACGCATACCATGCCGTGTAGGCAAAAACCAACGGTATGAGCACTGCATTGAAAACGACCTGTTTTTTTCCGTTTAATTTTATTGAATAAGCAAATGCGGAAAGGTACGCAATCATCACAAATACAGGATGGTTAAATGCGACGGTAAAAAATATAACAGCTACAAAGTATATGAGATTTATTGTCGGATGATAACTGTCAAATCGCATTCTCACACCCCTTTCCGTTTATTAATTGAGCAAAAATTACTCTTCCATCATGCCGTATTTGATTTTTATACGGTCAAGCTTTTCTCCCATAGGCTTCGAAAAAAGCGCAAGTGTAATCACGGTAGATACCGCAAGTACCGCATTCACGGGAAGGCCTGCCATAAGCGTTGCGCCGAGACTGTTATTTGACGGCAGAGACATGACCATAAAATACGCAGATAAATCGAGGAGCGGGCCGACAACAACCATGATACATACGGCACCGAATACACAAGTGCTTACAATCTTTTCCACACCTATAATACCTTTTTTCACAAGGAGACCGGCTATGAATCCGGACATACCGTATGCAAACATCTGCCACGGGGTCCACGGACCTTGGCCGGCAACAAAGTTGCTTGCAAATGCGCCGATTGATCCCGTGAGGAATCCCGCCTGCGGTCCGAAAGCCATTCCGGAAATTATAATAAAGCCCATTATGGGACTGAAATGCGGGATAAATTGAAAGGCAACTCTTGAAATAGCCGCAATCGCACTCAAAACCGCAATTACAACAAGCTCTCTGGGCATTGGTTTTCTTCCTTCAAAGCTTACAAAAAACGGAATCATTGAAAGAATAATCATCAATACGCTGCCGAGATAATAACTTTTGCCTCCGATTTTCCACATTGCAAGTACTGCAATCGGCATCAATACAAGGCAGAAAAGAATGCTGACTACAGTCTTTTTCACTCCCGCCCTTTTGTTCCTTTGCATCTCGGTTTCATCGTTTTTCAAACCGGATTCTTTTATTTCAAGTTCATTTGACATAATTCAATAACATCCTCATTTGTAATTGCATTGGCAAACACATGTCTGCTCATACGGTTTGCCGCCGTGGTATAAAAACTGTTCTGTGAGAAGAATTTGTTCGGGGTGTTTGTTGTAACAATATTGCCGTCGAAGAACATACTCACAAGATCAGCATACTTTGCACAGAATTCAACATCATGAGATACCATGATTATTGTCACGCCCTGATTTTTAAGCCTCTCAAGAATTTCAGAGAATTTTATCTTAAAGAAATTGTCCAGGCCCTTTGTAGGCTCATCGAGAAGAAGAATCTTCGGGTTTGTAAGTAAAATTTTTGCAAGTGCAGCACGTTGCTGTTCACCGCCGGAGAGGTCATATGGGTGGCTTGAAAGAAGTTCGGTTATTTCACAGGTCTGTGCAACATTATTTATCTTTTTTTCCTTTTCATCCGCAGCCATAGCGTGCGGGAACATTTCAAGCAAATCCTCACGGACTGTTTTTTTAACAAAAAGACTTTGCGGATCCTGCGGAAGCATTGCAAGATTGTTTACAAACAGCTCCGATGATTTATATTTTTCAAGTCGTTTTCCTTCAATAAGAATCTGACCTCTGTACGGTCTGCATATTCCGCAAATGCTTTTGAGTGTGGTGGATTTACCTGTTCCGTTACCGCCCACTATTGCAAAAAGCTTGTTTCTCGGAACCATAAACGATACACCCTTGAGTACATCGGGCAGATCTTTTTCATACCTAAACCATGCTTCCTTAACAATAACCGCAGGATTCATACATTCATCCTGCTTGGGTTCTTCTGTTTTGACAGATGAAATTTTTATTTCTTTTCCGTCAAATAAATTGCTGAGGAAGTTTCTTCCTTCACGAACAGTCAGCGGACATGACTGAACCTTATCCTCATTTCCGCTCATTTTTATTTCATTTGCAAGACCGTGGAAAACCTGTACCGGTGTCGGCATTGCAGCGAACATCTCATCATTGCTGTCTTTGAGAAATTCACCTATTTTGCGCGGCTCATCGTTTGCTATTACCCGACCCTTATCAATAACAACAACCTTATCGGATGCATAAAAGATATCCTCAAGTCTGTGCTCGGTGATTATAACGGTAGTGCCAAGCTCAAGATTTATTTTTCTTACTGTGTTAAGAAAATCTGATGCCGCTATAGGGTCAAGCTGGCTTGTCGGCTCATCAAGAATAAGAACTGTCGGTTGCATTGCCATAATAGACGCAAGATTCAGAAGCTGCTTCTGTCCTCCGGAAAGCTCCGAAACATTTTTATGAAACCACGTCTGTATGCCGAAATAGCTTGCCATTTCAGCAACACGAAGTCTTATTGTTTTTTGATCGCAGCCAAGGCTTTCAAGCCCAAACGCAAGCTCATGCCACACCTTATCGGTCACTATCTGATTGTCCGGATTCTGCATAACATACCCAATCTTTGATGACTGATCACGCAGGTCAACGTCCTTCAGAAGCTTTCCTTCAAAAAATATTTCACCGGTGGTTTTTCCATGCGGCGTAAGCACACTTTTAAGATGCTTAAGAAGGGTAGTTTTGCCGCTTCCGGATTTACCGCACACCGTAACATACTCACCTTTTTTTATAGACAGATTTATATTATTCAAGGCAAGCTTGTCCGGCGATGCGGGATAAGAAAAATTCAGATTTTTGATCTCAAAATGTGCCACGTTATTTCCTCCATAACATTTATTACAGTAGGTATCATAAGAAATATCAGATAAAAAACAGTACCGGTAACCGTATATATACTTTCAGTGCCGGAGATGAAGAAATCCGGCGTATAGCTTGCACTTGCGGCACCGTTTGCCACACAAAAAATGATAAGTATAAGAGACAAAGCCATAAAAGCCGTGAGAGCTTTGTCTCTTCCGTCAAAACGATAGATTGAAAACGTTGTTCTTTTTCCGCACCCGTATCCGCGACTTTGCATGCTGTCTGCCGTCATTATGCCCCCTTCGAGGGCATAATTCGTCAGCGACGACAGCACGGTCATACCGTTTTCAATCTTATCTTTTTTGCTTCCCTCATCTCCGGCCTTGCCAATGCACTTTCGTGCAGTGGCTATCTGTTTTGCCTTACGCATATAGTTCGGAATAAATCTGAGTACCATGGTAAGAATCATTGAAATGCCGGGTGCAACGCGACCGAAGATATACAGAAATTTATCACTTGTCATTATTTCATTATAGGAGGCAAACCACATAATTACGGAAACAAACATTGCGGCATTTGCCATGCCGTAATAAAGAGCCTCAAGAGTATACGGTCTGTCACTGAAAAAAGTAAACAAGACGGTTTTTCCGTAAATATTGAACAGCGGGTTTATCAATGAAACAATAATAAACACGGGTGTCATCGCAAACAAAAGCTTTAATGCTTTTGATTTGTTAATTGTGAAATACAGAGAGAAGGATGAGAGAACAGAGCAAGCCAGAAACGCGGGGTGGTTCAAGAACATACAAAGGACAATCGCGCCGATAAAAAATATGAAGTTTATAAGAGGATTGTATGTTCCGAATCTCACTTCATGTTTCATTTTATTCACCCATCCAATAGCATCCTACGTCCTCACCAAGGCCTTGACATGTATAACACCAAACGATTGATTCTCCGTCTTTAAGTTTATAAGAACTGCAACCGTAATTCGGGAACCATCCGTCAACCTTATACATCCAACCGGATTGCTGTCCGCAATCGAATTCATAAAGATTGTTTATTCCCTCAATGTAATAACTGTTATAAAGCGGTGTCCAGGAATATTCAAGCTGAATATTTTTTGAATCACACGCACGCTTTAAAACATCAAATACGGTTTCACCATCGGTAAACTCTACTGTTGTTGTCGGAAGAATTACACCGTTTGACGGAACATATGACTCTTTTCCGTTTGTAAGATCGCCCATATTCTTAAGAATTGTATCACAACGTATCTCTATAGTACAAGTATTTACTTTTTGTTTTGCTGTAGTGGTTGAGGATTGCTTCTTTGTTGTCGATTCGTCTTTCTTTGTTGATGTTTCACCCTTCTTTGTTGACGTATCCGCATTACTCTTTTTGGTAACAACAACCGTTTTCTTTTTTGTTACGACCTCTCCGGACTTATCAGTTACAACTTCGCCGGATTTATCGGTCACAACCTCTGTCACAACTTCTGTTTCGCTTTCACCTGTAACAATTTCACCGTCTATCTTTATTGTACTGCCATCTCCGTTACCGGATTCTTTTTTGCGTTCTTCTATCAGTTTATTTACATCGTCATCTGTAAATACAAGCTTGTGTGTTTTGTTTGCCTCAAGAATATTGTCAAGATTAAATTGATTCAAAGAAGTGATTGTAAGTTTAATTATCTCGGCCTTATCGCCTACAACACTTATTGTCTCTCCGGCTTTTGCAACAACTTCAGTATCGTCCATCTTTCCGGATACATTGCCTTCAAATACATTGACGCTCATTGAACCGCTTTGTACATTGACGGAAAAGACCGTACCCTTCTCTGTGTATTTCCAATTTCCGGCAGTAATAGAATCAAAAGCATTCGAATCATTGAGATTGACAAACACTTCACCTGAAAGCAGCGAAAGTGATAAGACATCGTTTTCAACACTGTCAACTTTAAGTTTTGTAGAATTCGAAAGAACAAATAAATTGTCATGATTTTTTCCGGAAGTGATTTTTGCAGTAGCTTTATCTCCGGTTTCAATGGTATCGCCTTTTTTTAGTTCGGTGGAGCTCTTCAGTTCAAAAGACACCCCGTCTCTCATAACATGACTTATTCCGGAAACCTTATCAACATAAGAAAAAGCATTTTTTTCTGTCTTGTTAAACCGGCCTTTTATGCTCCCGACAGTAATGATACCGCCGATAGCGATAATTACAATCACGGTTACCATTAAAATATTGAAAATTTGTTTCTTCTTTCGAGTTTCCATTGTATATACCTCTCAGCATACTCATACTAAATTGCAAAATTAACTATTTATGCCATTTTATATATGTATATATAACCCACATCGAGGGGCAGTGACCGCAACACTGCCCCTCAAGGAAATAAAAGTTTTAGGAGAATATAATTTTATAAAAAACTAACTATGCTATCCATACACCATTTGAGTTAAAGGTATATGTTTTTCCGTTAATTTTTTGTACACCTGTAAGCATAGCTCCGTTTACATTTAAGTAGTACCATTTGCCGTCAACTTGAGCCCAGCCTGTGACCATCCTGCCCCATTGATTGAAGTAGTACCATTTGCCGTCAACTTGAGCCCAGCCTGTGACCATCTTGCCCCATTGATTGAAGTAGTACCATTTGCCGTCAATTTGAGCCCAACCGGTAACCATCTTACCACTATCCTCAGCATCAAAGTAGTAATATGCATTATCAATTTCTTGCCATCCGATTATAATTTCTGCACTTTCCGTCACATAGTAATAGTCATCATCAATCAGAAGCCAACCCTCTGAGTCTGTATATTTTTGACCGTTTTGATAAGCATATAAGTTACCGTCTTCGTCTTCAAATATGGTTATTGTCGGATCAACGTACAAAGTAACAGTATAATCCGTTTTTGTTATTCCGTCCTCAGCTGTTACTTCAATTCTTATTACAGTTGATTTATTTACATCAGCAGGGTAAATAGCATATCTATTGTGTCCCTTGTTTGATGCTGTAATGTCGATTGTTCCGTCTTCATTAATGTACTCAGGATCAACATTTTCCACAGCATATACCTTCAGCGTTGCATTTTCGTCTGAAATATCAGGCCATATGTTATAGAAGCTCTTATTAAGTCCGCTGACATCAGTTGTATACTCGGTTATCTCCGATGAGAAATCCTTGTCAAATGCCAACACTCCGCTTGAACCTGACGGATAAGCATTTGAATTGTTAACCTTAATTGATGAAAGTGAAGAATCAGTTTCAGCATATCTTACAAGAACTTTATATGTTCTGGTATCATCACCGTTTGTAAGTTTTATGACAGGAGTGGCTTTTCCGAGTTCGGTAAAGAAAACTCTGTATGTAAGTTTTCCGTTCTTATCTGCAACTTTTCTGAACTTGATACCATCTTCAAATGCATCTATTCCTTCGTTTTCAGCAATAGACATTGAAATGGAGGTGTCATCATTTTTGTCGATTGTAATATCAAAACTCTCTGCACCAATCGGAACAACAGCTTCATACTCATATGTCATACCGTAAAACGGCTTGTCAAGATCAATATTCTTTGAATCGCATTTAATGCTTATTCCTGTTGTAAATACGGAACTGGTTCCGATTGCGAAAACATTTCCGCTGTCATTTTTATAGTAAATAGTTCCGTCCGTGCCGCAAATAAGGCTTGTTATACAATACTGCTCATAACCATTTGCGTCATAGAGTTCAATGAGTTCAGCACCGTCGGCCGTTTTGTTGTCAGCTGTGGTCTTAATCATTGAAATACCACCCGGCATATTGTTATATGTCGAATAAAGATAGATATATCCTGTTGACTTTTCATAAGCGGTAGAAAGAAGAACTGAGCACTGAGGATATCCCTTAAGACCTATAGCATAAAGAACTTCAAGTGTATCAGCATCTGCTACAACAATATTTCCGGATGAACCTGATGAAGAAATTCCGCTGCCCGCACCATAATAAACCTTTCCCTTATAAACTACAGGTGTGCTTGTTGACTGAGCAACGTTATCATGAGTTTTTAATTCGGAAAGTTTTCCGGTTGCCGTATCAAGTTTTGCAGAACAAAGATAACCGCCCTTTGTCGTAAAGAATACCTTTCCGCTTGACTTATCATATGCAATTGATGAGCGCTGATCTCCCGCGCCTTTAAGTGTAAGATCAGAAATAATTGCACCTGTCTTTTTGTTAAATGAGTAAAGATGAGAATCGCCGGATGTGCCGCTTGTACCATCATCAGTTCCTACAATTACGGCATCACCGACAACAACCGAGCCGGCCCAATAGAAGCCGCCTGCCTGTGTATGCTTCCATGTAGCGAGTTTTTCCTCATTCGTTTTTGTAGGATCCTCATCAGATACACCTATACATACAAAGTTAGCTGACTTTGTTTCCGAGTTCCAGAATCCCGTATATATGTATCCGTCTGAATATGTAATTGGGCTTAATGACTGACCGCCGAGGTTATCCTTAAATACCCAAACGGATTCAAGTGTCTTGGCATTTACGGCTTGAATAGTACCTCCGCCAAGCGGGCAGAAAATCATTCCGTCGGCATATGTCGGCGGCGTATATCCGTAACTTGTTGAGCCTACAAGATTTCCCGTTGCAAGAGTCTTGCCCGTTTTAAGGTCAAGCTTGTAGATCTTCGTGCCTACAATAGTAATAAGAGAATTGTCAACAATGATTTGAACACTCGGAGAAGCTACCCAACCCGTTCCGAGTTTTGCACTCCACTTGAGGTCAACATTATAGGTGTTATTCGGAGTTTGGGCATTTGTTATACCCATATTAACATCGCTGTTTCTGAAATTCTTCCAATCAGCACTGACATCGGTAATTGTTGACGCAGGAACTGCTTCCAAAGAAACATCAATCTTTGTGTTTTTCGATGTTATTGTTCCCGTTTTTGATACATATCCGTTCTTTGCAACAGAATAGGTATAGCTCATCGAGTCAGCGGAAAGCATAAGTGAGTATGCACCATCCGCATTCGGAGAAACCATATCTCCGTTTTTATCATAAACAATAATGCCTGCATCTGACGGAGTTACATTGAAAGATACATCTGTGGTTTCTTCTTTAATAAGATTGAATGTATATTTATTTGTCAATGCATTTTCGTTTGCTCCGGCAGAAATTTCAACATCGAAAGAGCTGATATCTTTGATATCCACTACATTTGAGTCACTGTCCGCTACTTTGACTGAATATCCTTCACCTCTAAGAGTTGAAACAACCTCAAGTGTATCAACCGTATTCGGAAGGGTAACATCATATGTGTTATCTGTCGGTGAATAAGCGGAGTCAAGATATATCTTTTCTCCGGAAGCGTTCAAGGACAATTCCTTAAATGACGGAAGAACATCAATATTCAAAACATATGTTGTCTCTTTAAGAGTTGACCCCTCAGGAGGAGTAACAACAATTTCCAATTTGTTCTTTCCGACACTCAGGCATTGTGACCATGTAGATGAGGTCGCACTGGACTTAAGTACTGTTTGTTTTCCGTCTCCGTATTTTAATGTAATCTTTGATCCGCTTGTTCCCTCTACGGCTCTGAATCTCAGTCCCATAGGAGACAATGTATCATGCTGAGCAACAAGATTGTACTCATAGATATACGGATTAAATGTGGTGCCGTTTATGTAACTGTCTGTTTCATTCTTCACAAGGACAGTAGTATCACTCGGAGACCATGAAGTATGGACAACCAATGACTTCAAGATTGCCTGATCCTCTTTGGTATCAGTAACCTTAATTACACATGATGGTGCGATTATCGGACAATCAGCCTGAGTTACAACAGGCGTACCGGTCGACCAATCCGTAACACTTGAGTTAACTGTGCCCGAAGCCGAAACATAATAATAGCCCGGCTTATTAAATGTCAATTTTACATTGCCGCCCTCATCGGTGACTTTATCGGTAAGCGGTGTAAATACACCGTTTGATACTGTTCCGATTTTTACTCCGGAAACAGCCGAAGCAGCATCATTATTCATGCCGAGGAATCCCTTAAGATTGAGAGATACCTCCTGTCCTACTTCGACAGATACACTCTTTTTATCAAAATAGGTATACCAGTCGGCCCAGTATGTGTTGTCGGCATTTATTGATGCAACAAGATGGTCATTGTTTTTTACGGTATCAACCGTTACACCGTTTGGAAGTCCGACATCATTTACAAAGAATAGATAATTTCCGGATGTGTCACCCATCAATTTCGTAACCCATCCGCTGCCGGTAACTTCATATCCGTTCTTACAATACTTTTTGTGGAACTCGCTTAAAATCTTGTCCACAGTTACGCTGTCACCTTCCGCGCTTACGGTAATCGGGATGTTTGAAAGCACTGTTCCGCTGTCAAGAGTATCCAACACACCCTTGTTATTGACGGTAACGTAGACAGTGATATTGTTCTTGCTGTCTGCCGCAAATACGGTTACAGGAGCTATACCGATGACCATAACAACTGTCAAGATAAGCGCCAAAATTCGTTTTTTCATTCTTTACTTCCTTTCTATTTGGTTTTTGTTGTTCAAACGAAATAGGAAGCAAAATTTTAACGGTCGCAGCAGAGAATTCTGCTACGACCGTTTTTTCGCACGCAAATATAAAACTTCTTAAGCACGCACTCCCGCATGCTTAAAGTTCAAAATGCATTATCGTCATCCTGGCTTGTACATTGGTTGCAATAAGCAATACATGTTATAACCTACCTTCTCGGTTTCCCAATGGCCGACTCACGCCGCGGCTATAACACTCCTGTACTCACAGTAGCGGGAACTGCCCGGGACTCAAACCCGGTTATCTAATTTAAGTGTCTGCTTTTGTTTCACAGCAGTCATACACAAAAACATAATGCTCCTATTCATTTGTCCCAATAATTATACCTGAGAAACCTTTATGATTCAACAAAAATCGGATGTCAAAATAGCTTAAATTTCGTGCAATCTTTTGTTTAAGATATATACATTGTTTTCACTCTGTCAAAACGAAAAAGTAATATTTTTGAATATAACAAAATAAAATTCAGAAAAAACCGATTATTCCGCGTTAGCGTTGCAAGATGACACCTTAGCGTATTCTTATTATTGGTTTAAACAGGTAAAATTTTATGGGAGTTTTTTGTTTGAAAAAGGATGACATAATCGACCTAAAGGGCAGTATTAAGGAGGAAATGCAAATGGAAAACAACGAATATGTTTACAAAAACAATCCTAAAACACTTACTGAGGTAATGATAGGATTCGTTCGCGGAATTCTCGAAACAATTCTTCCTTTCCTTAAGTTCGGTCCTTTTCCGAAACTTGTTGACAAATTATTTGCATCAAAATTTGCAAGATCAGCACTGGGATCATATGCAATGCTGCTTTTGATGTAACGGGTTTTAAAGATAAATAATTGTTGTTCTATAGGCATTATACACAAACGCTATCATATATTTTCTTCTATTATAGCATGGGTTTTTATCATAAAATATGTTAAAGTAACAAAGGAAATAAAAATTTTAGGAGGAGAATTATGAAAAAAGCAAACATATTCGACGAAAAAGTCAAACGCCTATGTGATGTTGCGCAGGGAAAAATTCCCGACAGAGTTCCCGTAACCGCACTTGTGGAAACTTATGCGCTGTCATATGCAGGTGTACCGCTCGCAGAAACACAAAAAAATCTTTTCAAACACATTCTTGCATACGGAAAAATATATAAAGATGTATACTTTGATTGTGCATTTACTCCTTGCGTTTCTCACGCGCTTAACCTTGGATGGAAGCTTGGTTCAGATGTATTTTTTATTTCAGACGACGGATATACCATTCAGCATAAAGAATATTGTCCTATGGACGCATCTGACTATGATACCATGGCAAAAGATCCGGTTGCCTTTATTTTGGATGAATTTTTACCAAGAAAATTTCCGAAATTCAACGATACTAATGACGAACAATTAAAAGCATTCAAGTCCACATTACTTCCGCTTATACAATTTGCACTTGCCCTTATGCTCGGTAGTGCATATTTTAAACAAATACTTAAAGTACCGGTTATTTCCGGAGGCAGTGCAGAAATGCCCTGCGACATGCTTTTCGACTACACAAGAGGTTTCCGTGGGACAATCACAGATATACGTCGCCACCCGGATGAGGTTGAAAAGGCAGTCAATTCGCTCCTTGACTACTGCCTTGATCTTGTTAAAATGACTCAAATAATGATGACTGCTACAACGTCCAAGCCTTCATGGCTCCTTGACAATGTATTATTCTCGGTAATAGGTTCACGTGAACCAAAACTTCAATACTTTCCATGGAGTTTTAACCCTTCGCATATTCCACCCTTTTTGAGTCCTGACCAATTCAATAGATTCTACTGGCCCACATACAAAAAAACTGCTGAGTATATTCACTCACACGGCGGACATCTTCTTACAATGTTGGAGGGTTCATGGGGACCGCACCTCGACAAAATCAACGAGCTTCCGCCTCACTCTGTTACATTCATTGCGGAAAACGATGATATATTCGAACTCAAGAAAAAAATAGGCAAAAACTTCTCCATCATGGGCGGAATGCCGCTTGCAATGCTCAGAGATTCATCGACCAAAGAGTGTATTGACCATGCCAAAAGAGTTATTGATGAGTGTGCCGTTGACGGAGGATTTATTTTTTCAACTGACAAGGTTCTCATGTCACCGTCAGACGCCAACATAAAGAATCTTCGTGCAGTAAACGAATTTGTACACGTTTACGGACAGTATTAAGGAGGATGAAGCATATGGAAAACAACGAATATGTTTACAAAAATAATAAAGAAACTCTTACAGAGGTTATGATCGGTTGGGTTCGCGGAATACTTGAAACCGTTCTTCCGTTTCTTAAGTTCGGTCCGTTTCCGAAACTTATCGATAAGCTCTTTAGCTCGCGTTTTGCAAGATCATTCCTTGGCTCATACGGAATCCTCCTGCTTATGTGAGTGATATAAAATATTTATAAAAACTTTAAGAGCGTGTGACTTTGACCACACGCTCTTTTTCAATTAAAATATATTTTTTGGTTCGACTTTATCAAAAATTCGGAAAATCGTTTGCAAACCAAACGTCACCAACGGTAAACTCTTTGCCGTTTAAGTAATTCAGTCTCTGCGCATCAGTTGAAAAGTCAAAAACAATCTTATACGAATAAAGGAATTGCTTTTTATAACCCGTTGCTTTGTTAAGTTCGTTTGTGCCGTACTTTCCGTCTCCGAGAAGCGGACAGCCGATACTTGCAAAGTGAGCGCGTATCTGATGTGTGCGCCCGGTAAGTAGTTCAACCTCAACGAGACTGATTTCCGTCTCAACACCGTCGGAATTAACTGAAGTTCCCGTTTTAACAACTTGATACTTCGTCCTGATTTCCTTCGATCCCGGAACCTGATTTTTAAAAACCTTAACCTTGTTTTTCTTTTCGTCTTTTATAAGATAATCAACAAGGGTTGCAGATTTTTCTTTCGGACACCCGTGAACAACACAGAGATAAAACTTATGAAGTTCTCTGTCCTTCATTTTCTGATTCATTATACGCAGGGTATCCGCATTCTTGGCCGCCAAAACAATACCGCCGGTATTTCTGTCAATGCGGTTTATGAGTGCAGGCGTAAAACAGATTTCATCATCCGGTCTGTACTCACCTTTTTCATAAAGATAAAGCTTAACACGTGAGATAAGTGTATCAACATACTCGCGATCATCCGGGTGTGAAAGAAGTCCTACTTTTTTATTGAGAACAAGGATGTTGTCATCTTCATAAAGAATATCCAGTTTCTTTGAAGCATGTAAAAAGTCATAATGCGGTTCTGCCTTTTCAAAGAATTCATCATTTATGTACATGTCAACAACGTCGCCCGTTTTAAGCCTGGTTGAAATCTCCGCACGTTTACGGTTCACCTTTATACGCTTTGTGCGTATATACTTATAAAGAAGCGATTGCGGAAGATTCGGCATGTTTTTATGTATGAATTTATCAAGCCGCAAATTTGCCGAATTATCATCTATTTCAAAGCTTCTCATTCATCATCCCGGAGGTTCTCATCCTCGTCCTCTTCTTCATTTACAGCCACTTTTATCTCAAGCACACGTCTTGAATCGGTCTTAATTACCTCAACATGGAGATTCTCATAGTCAAAGCTGTCTCCGACCTCGGGAATCTTTCCAAGCTGTTCAAGTACCCAGCCGCTTACGGTGCTGGATTCGGTATCAAAATCAACCGACAGGAACTTGAACATATCTTCAATATCCGCATTGCAGACGACTTTATACTCATTCTCACCTGTTTTTTCAAACAATTGAATTTCTTCATCATGCTCGTCATATATCTCGCCGACAAGCTCCTCAAGAATATCTTCCATCGTGAGAATACCGTCTGTACCTCCGAACTCATCGGTAACAACTGCCATATGAAGATGTTTTTGCTGTAAATCAGTAAGGATTTTGGATATCTTAGTATTTGGAGCAACATACATAACCGGATTGATAATTGTTGAAAGTGCTTTTGTTCCGGAAAGTACATTCGTATAAAAATCACGTTGATGAATAAAGCCGATGATATTGTCAACGTCCCCCTCATATACGGGAAGTCTGGAATATTCATTTTCTTCAAACAACGCTTTTATCTCATCATTTGATGCGTCAACGGACATGGCAATAACATCTACTCTCGGAGTCAAAATGTCAGCTGCATCTTGGTCATTGAACTCAATAACAGTTTTTATAAGTTCGCTATCCTCTGCATCTATTCCGCCATCCTGTTCTGCCTCGTCAACCATTGTAAGGAATTCATCCTCTGTTATTGTATCTTCATTTTGCAGATGGAAAACTTTTTTGAGAAGTTTTTTCCAAAGTCCGAATAAAAAAACAAGAGGAGTAAAAACAGCAATTATAAATCTCATAAAATCCGCCGTTGCCATGGCAAATTTTTCAGGTGTTTCCTTAGCTATGGATTTCGGTGAAATTTCTCCGAAAATCAAAACAACAACAGTGGTAAATACCGTCGAAATAGTAGCACCGAGGTCACCATACATACGTACGAAAAGTACGGTCGCAATTGACGTTGCGGCAATATTTACAAGGTTATTACCTATGAGTATTGCCGAAATAAGTGAGTCATAGTTCTCGGTAATCTTCAAAACTTTTTTTGCCTGTTTATTTCCGTCATTGGCCATATTCTTAAGTCTTATTTCGTTAGACGTAGAAAATGCAGTTTCCGATGCGGAAAAATATGCTGAAAACATCAGACAAAGAACAAATACGATCATTAGGCCTGTACTACCGGGTCCCATAAAGAATACATCATCTCCAAAATTAAATATAACATTTTTGATTTTAGCACATAACATCCGTAAAATAAAGAAAAATTAAGCGAATGACATAAAATATGTCATTCGCTTCTCCATTTTTATTCAGCTGTACCGAAAATAATCTTTTTAAAATACTCAGTTGTTTTTTCAGCACCGAGCATTTTTACAAATTGATCTGTTGAAGGTCCGCCGTTATCAAGCAGTCCTTGTACATAAGAATCTGACTTTGCACGTTTTTGTTCTTTATCGGCAACCTCATCCATGTCTTTTGCAGCAGCCAAATATGCATCAAGGTATCTTCCGTAAAGTTCATCGCACTTTTGTGCAATGTCTTTTTTCTTTCCTTTTTTCGAAACGCAAGCGGCACATTTTATATTGTCATACCAGTGTTCTCCCAAATCATTGTCCGGGAGATCACTATACTCAGCTTTTATGCTTTCAAGAGTTTCGAGAAGCTTTGCGGTCTTTTCATTCTTTTCAAGCATAACATCGTATATCTCAATAATCAAAGTATAGTTTCCCATTGCATCGATTATATCGAAAGAAAAAAGCGGCAAATCTCTTGAAATCGGAGTAATGCACATCATATCCATTTTCATCATACCAAGCATAGCCTTGGCATTTTGAACTGCCATATTTCCGACTCCGTCAATGGAATACTGCTTTACAGAAGTATTCATCATAAGATTCTTTATTACTTTGTACTCATCGGGAACCGTTTTTTCGCTGACATCAAAGTATTTCTTTGCAGTAGCGAGTGAATCAGTCATTTGTCAGTACCTCCTTGTCAAATCCGTTTTTATGAAGAATAATTGCACCTACATAAAACAGAATTTGTCCTGCGGCATTTATACCTTGCTCAAGCCAATTTGCCCATGCGTATTTTGTGTCCAATGTAGCGCCGAGACCACCCATTGCAAGCAAAAATACTATTGAAAGTATGAAACATACCACTGCAGATGTCTTCTTCATTCTCTTTGCAAAAATTGCAAGACAAACAAGACTTCCTATACTGCCGAGTGTCTGGAACATGATAAGAGGAAGCGACGATGTAACTGTTGCCGCAACAACATTCATGGTTCTTCCGTCATTAAAACCACTACCGCCGTTTTTGGTTTGTTTTAATGCCATAATAAGGCCGGCCGTGTAGATACAAAATCCGGGAGCCTGCATTGGGAACAGAGCCGTATAGAAGAAAGGATAGTTGATTCCAAAGCAGAATAACAGTTTCCATATAGCCTTGAATGCACCGCCTATAAAACACATTATAGAACCGGCCGCAAGCATGCTGTATGCGTTTCTTGATACTTTATTGTAAAGGTCCTTTGCAACAAGCCATGAAGCAAGAAAATAGAAAAGAACCGGAAGAAAATCAACAATCGCCATCAATACGGAATAATCCGCCTCAGTAGTCTGAGCAAGGCTGAAAATATTCATATAAATCCCTCGAAAATTTTTAGTTATTTAGATGCTTTCTTTGCCTCTTTAGCAGCATCCTTTTCAGGATTATAAAGATGATAAAGAGGAATAAAAGGAATAATTATAGGAGTTGAATTTGCGTATTTCTCATAACGAGGATCGCCTGCAAGTCTCTTTGACTGTCTCTTTTCAAGTCTCATTGCTCCATGGAACATGATAAATATGATCATGATAAGTCCGGCAATAGCAAGAAGCCACTGAGCAACACCGCAGTAAGCACCGATACCCGAAATGAATGTACCAACCCAGAAAAGGATTTCACCGAGGTAATTCGGACAACGAACAATCTTGAAGAGACCTTCTGTTGCAACCATCTTCGGATCCTTTGCTTTTTGTGCACTCTTCTGCTTATCGGAAACTGCTTCAAGAGTTACGGCAAGAATCATGATAATAAGACCTATAACACTTGTTACGGCAATGTCGTTTGAAATCTTTCCGGAAGCAGTATTCATCATTCTGAAGATAACGCCTGACGGTTGAAGAAGATAAAGAACTCCCATCATAAGCCACATAACGGCTTTAACAAAAATCGGGGGCTCTTTTCCGGCAGCCTGCTGAAGTGTCTTCTTGTATGCGGCATTTTTTACTTCACGAACGAGAAGGAATCCGCCGAGACGAACACCGTAAGCAACAAAAACAAGGCACTGAATAAGAGTAACGATATTATATGTTGCAAGGTCCGGAGCAACAAGAGATGTAATTGCAAGAGCTGCACCTACGCCTGCTATTGCAAGTCCGTATCCTACAGACATGAACCAAACGAATTCTTTGAAACCGACTGCACAGAAAATAAGTGCAGCTACGAATAATATTCCAATAAGTGTCCAATTCATAAGTATTTCTCCCTTAAAAAATATTTATGCTTTTATTTTGCGGCAGCTTCAGCAGCAGCCTTTGCAGCGAGTTCATCCTCAATTCTCTTTGCATATGACTTTCCGTAGATGTACTCCTTGAATGAAAGTCCCGGAATCTCATGATCACCGTAGCAGTCATTTGAAAGAGTAAACTTTGAGAATTTCATTATGTCCTGCTTACCTGCCTTCTTGATCTTCGGAAGATGAGCAAGAACGCTGAACATCCATGCAGGAGCGTATTTTATCTGAACATCTCCCTCATAGCCTGCTGCTTCCCAGAACATCTGAGCAATTTCCTGATATGTATATGTCTCTGTTCCGCCGACATTGTACATAACATTTTCCTCAGTCATTGTTTCAACGATGAATTTTGCGAAATCCATGGTATCAATAACATTGGCTTTCTTAGGCTCACCCTTAAGAAGCTGTACTTCTTTCTTGAGAATCATTGGCCAGAATACGTGAGCGATGTCATAAAAGTATCCTGTCGGGCGATGTATAACATATGTAAGTCCGCTCTTCTTAAGTTCACCCTCAAGCATATACTTAGAGTTAACCATCGGAATTCCGTCACCCTTATCGGCATTGATAACTGAGATGTAAACGAAATGCGAAACACCTGCAGCCTTTGCTTCGTTAAGAAGATTCAAGTTGCCCTGATAGTCAATGTCATAGTTGTTTACCTTTGTCGATGCACCTGTAAGACCTACTGTTGTGATAACAACTTCAGCATCATCACAAAGTCCTTTAAGATTTTCAACATCAGTTACGT